>CAYJNV010000078.1:0-10079 GCA_964370975.1 uncultured Caldilineaceae bacterium
CGAGCACGCCGCCGGCGATGACCACCTCGTCGCCCTTGGCGATGGCCTCGACCATGGCCTTGTGTTCCTTCTGCTTCTTCATCTGCGGCCGGATCATGATGAAGTAGAGCACCACGAACATCAGCACCAGCGGCAGCAGGCTGAACAGGGTGGACTGGGTGTCGCCGGCAGCTGCGGCGGGGGCGGTCTGGGCGAGGCGGTGGAGATGAACACGGCGGCGTCCTGGAAGCGTGAAGGGCTGGCCCGCGCGGTAGGCGAGAGCGAGGCAATCGGGAATTCTATGTCGGCAGGCGATGGCTGCTCTTCGCCCGCGGCCTCGGTCGGACGAGCGGCGGCGTCGGCGCTTCGACGTCGACCCCACGCCCAGCCAGCCAGGTCAGCACGAGCAGGAGAAACAAGAAGCGCGGCTCGTCGACCAGCGTGTTCAATGTCCCCGACGTCAGAAAGGCCAGCAGCGCGGCCAGCGCCACCGCGGCCGTCGAGTCGCCCCGTCGCAGGCGCCGCAGCGCCGCGCCGACTGACGCTGCCACCAGGAGCGTCCATGCGACCAGGCCGAACCAGCCCTGGTCGAACAGCAGCGCCAGCGGCAGGCTGTGGATGTGCCACGGCGGGTCGACATCGGTAGCGAAGGCCCAGCGGCTCATACCGGCGCCGAAGTCACCGTTGGTCAGCAACGGTTCGCCTTGAGGCGTCAGCAGACGCAGGTCATCCACGTCGACCGCAGAAGCGCCGGCCGGCGTCAACAGCGAGAACTTGGTGGGCAGGCGCGGGCGATCCGAATCTGATCGCACCGGCACCCTGATGCGTGTTTCGACCTCATGCCAGGCCCCGTCCCGCAGCGACTCCCCGCCCAACGTGGCCGCGGTGCAGTGCAGAGATGTCAGCGTCCATTTCTCGCACAGCGTCACGCCGAGTCGGGCCGGCCCGGCGGCAGCACGCAGCCGGGCGCGCAGCACCAGGTCCTGCGCAGCGGGCGGGTGCACGATCTGCTCGACGTAGATCGTCGCGCCGGGCCCCAGGCGCAGGAACTCATTGGCACCGTCGCGGGCGAGCCGAAACGACGCCGCACGCACCGGCTCCTGCGTGCGCCAATAGTGAAGGTCGGGGAAGCGCCCCAAACCTTCGCCGAACAGCGTCGTGAGCAGGTCGGGCTCGCGCAGGGCAAGGGCGTCCGACCAATGGCGCTGGCGGACCTGCAGGTCGGCGAACGACTTTTCCAGCCGCCCACTGGCAAAGGGCGCCACAGCAATCGGCACCACGACTCCGGCGGCGACGGCCAGCGCCAGGACCACCCAACCTGCACGCGACGACATGGCCCCGCGGCGCAAGACGGAGGCGCCGATCATCATCATCACCACCACCACTGCCAGTGCGGCGTAGCCGTTTCGAGAATAGGTCACCATCAGCGCATAGGTGGCGGCGGCGAACAGCGCCAGTGCAAGCGCGCGCTGCCACGACCGAGCTCCGACCCCGAGCACCCCCCACAGGACGAATGCCATCGCCACCGCCAGGAAGCACTCGACATAGGCGCCCCCCTTGCTCATGGGCGAGAACAGCCCGGTGACGCGAAAGTCTGCCGCGAAGTCGGTGAGCACACCGAAGGCCATACGCTCCCAGACGATGCACAGCACCGTGCCCAGCAGGCCGACGGCCATGCCCAGCGCGAACAGGCGCTGGCGCGCGTCAGCGCCGACATCGAGACGCGGCCACAGACGCACGAACAGCCACGCCCACAGCGCCCCCTTTGCGATGCGAAGGGCCATCCACGGGCTGGCCGGGTGCGTGAAGCTGTCGGCGTCGATGCCCGGCCACGGCCACAACGCCCTGGCGGTGGCGATGACCAAGGCCGCGGCCACGAGCAGCCAAGCCACGCGGCCCAGGTCGGGCGAAGGTCGCGGCCGCGACCGCGTGCGCGCGAAGGCGGCGCCCAGGCAGGCCAGCAGCAGCAGGTCGAACTCATCGACGAGGCGCAGGCCACTCCACGGTGCCAGGTCCAGCAGCGGCAGTGCCGCCGGTACGAGCAGCAAGGCCGCCGCCGGCCGCCAAGCCACCAGCGCCGCGGCGGCAGCCAGGCCCAGCACCAGCGGCGTACCGAAGACCGGAAACAGCCAGGCGCCCGACAGCGCCGACGCCACGGCGATCCAGGCACACGCGCGTGGCAGCGCCGGGGCCTCGGCCGCTGCCGGGCCCGGTTCGTGAGCCACCGGCGGCCGCTCGGCAAATGCCAGCAGGCGCAGCAGCAGCAGTGCGCTTGCCGTCGCGATCAATACATTGGTCGGATCCGGCCGCATGCCGGCAAGCAGCAGCTTGCTCGCTTCCGCAGCCAGCGCGGCCAGCGCGACACCGGCCATCACGCCGCGCTCGCCCCCGGCGCGCGCCCAGCCGATGGCTGCCAGCGGCAGGTACAACAGTGCCACGGTGCCCAGGCTGAACAGCGCCACCGCTTCGCTGGTGTAGTAGTGGTAGTAGAAAGGCAGCAGGCGCAGCTCGCGCCAAGTCGCCGCGGCGGCCTCGGTGCCTTGCCAGCCGCTGCGGAACCAGCCGTTCACGTACAGCATGGCAGGCAGCCAGGCAAGGAAGACGAGCGCGCTGGCACGACGAAGCGCGTCGCGCATGCCATCCCAGCCCGCCTCCGCCAGCCGCGGCCACAGCGCCACGCCTGTGGCAATGCCACCCACTCGGCTCAGCACGGAAGCGCCCTGGCTGATGCCCGAGACGATGAAGAACTGGCCCAGCTCGATCAGTACTGCCAGCACCGCGGCGGTCAGCACCGCCGCGGGCATGCGAACGCCACGTCGCACGAGCAACCCGCCGAGCGGAACGCACAGGGCAGCCTCGACCAGCAGCTGCAGCATCACCATCACCCCGGCGCGATCGGTCAGCGCGACCATCCAGCCCCAACTGCCCGAGACCAGCTTGGCGGCAAGTTCTGGCCGCGAGAGCAGCAGGTCGTAAGGGAAGAAGCACAGCACGACATAAGCCAGCGCATAAGCCTCGAGCAGATGCGTCGCCACCCCCGGCCCGCCCGCCGCCAGCGGTTGCGTCAACCGCCGGGACCAGCCGCCGACCCACGGTGCCAGCGCCGCGCCGATGGCGCTGCCGATGAGCTCTGCGACGAGGTCGTTCTGCGATACCGTGCGCGGCGGGAAGAAGACCTGCGTGTACTCGACGGCGAAGGCGACGGCCACGCAGCCCAGCCAGGCCATGACGATGGCCACGAGCCACTGTCGCAGCGCCCTGTGGAACAAGCGCGCGGCCAGCAAGCCGAGCGGGACATAGAGCACGCCGTTGGCGATCCAGTCGGCGCGCGACCCGGCGCCCAGCACCAGCAAGGGTGCATTCGCGAACCGCTGCCACGCCTGGTCCACTGGAACCGGGCGGTAGTCGAGCGGCACCAGGCTGCCGTAGACCACGAAGGCCATGTACGCGAGCAGAAGAGAGAGGCGACGTCTCACCGTGCGTGCATGACGAAAGGAAGCGAAGGCGGTTGCCTCACAAAAGAAGCGGCGCCCGGGGGCGCCGCCTTGTCGAGCGGGGGCGGGCCGCTCGAGTGCATCAACCCGACGCGCCGTGCTGGAGCTTCAAGGGCACGCCACCTGGCCGGCGAGAACGGTGGCGCCCGTGACGGTGCCCGCAGTGGGGGATACCAGCGTATAGGTCAAAGCTGTACCTACTTGACAAATGGCCCACGTGTAGCTCGTGCTCCCATAGGTGTGGGTGACGGTCGCACTGGCCCCGGTCGTGGCTGACCAGGTACCCACCTTCTTGGTCGGATCCATCGTGCTGGTGCTGCCGAACTTCCAGTCGATCAGGTCCAAGTTGGTGGCGTGAAACTCCTGCCAGCGGTCACCGCCGCGCGCGGCGCAGATCGTGGCGTTGGTGATGAAGGTCAGGAAGTCACCCGCGCCGCTGTTAGGACTGGCGGGCGTGCCACTGATGACGCGGGTCGTGCCACCGGGGCAGGTCTGCGCAAAGACAGAGCCCGTGACGAAGACACCGAGCAGCAACAGGATTGCCATCAACATGCGCTTCATGGGTTTTTCTCTCTCGATCCAGACAGTCGCAAAGTCTAAGGGGCCGTCCTCGCCTTAGGCAAGGATGCATGCACCCGAGCCAGCCTGCACCCCGCGAATGAGGGGACACAGGAGACACAGGCTCGAGCATGGGGTCCGAGCATGGGGTCAGGTCTTGCCTTTTGCTATCTCCACCTCCACCGCCGCAATCAACCGACTCACGCGCGAAACCGAAAGTCCGCATCGCGCCGCCAGCGCCGTCATCGTGGTGCCCTCTTCCCGATATGAGCGCCAAAGGGCCATCGACCTTGTGTCCGGCTGCGCGAGCCCGGGCTCCTGGCGCTTCGCCGCTTCGCTCGCGTGTTGACTCACGCCCGGCGTGCGCCGCTGGATGCGCGGCACCTCCACGGCCGCGGCTGCCCGCGGGCCGGCCAGCGCCTGCATGCGGCTGACAAAGCCATCGTCGCCCAGGTAGATCTGCTGCTGTAGCGCCCCCGCCCACAGCTGCAGACCCGGCTCGCTGCCCACCAGCTCAGCGTATCTTCGTGCCGCGCGGGCCGCGTCGCCAGCGGTCTTGCTGGCGCTGCCCAGCAATTGCGCGTGCAGGCTCCGTGTGTCCAGCCATGCGGGTGCCGGCGCTGCGCCCATGTGCGCCCGGCAACTCGACCACGCCCACGCAGCGGGCGCATCCACCCACCCAGCGCGCACCGGGTTCAGGTCCACGTAACGGCACAGCGCCTGCAGGTAGACGTCGCTGTCAACGAGGATGGCCTTGAAGCGGCCCTGGAATAGATGCCCCACCTTGTCGTGCCGCCGATTGAAACGCTGTGTGTAGACACCATTCACGTGACGCATCAGCCGCGACAGGTTTGCCTGCCGCGTCTGCAGCACGAAGTGGTAGTGGTTGCCCATCAGGCAGTAGGCCAGCGCGACCGCGTCGAAGCGTTCCAGTCCCTGGGACAGTACATTCAGCAAGGACGCACGGTCGGCATCGTCGACAAAGATGGGTTCGCGCCGATCACCGCGGGCGGTGACGTGGTACGTGGCGCCGGGAAACTCGATGCGTAGCGGTCGGGCCATGGGGCACAGTACCGGGCGTTGTGGCAAAAGGCAAGACCTGACCCCGTATTCCCAATGTCCAGAATCCCGGCTTCTTCCTCGCCCCCAGGCCTGACCCGCCGCGCGTGGTGCGGCGTCCCGGCTCTGCTGTTGCCCGGGATCGCCCAGCCCGCTGCCGATGCGGGCCCCGCCAGCGGCACGACACTGAACGTCGGCCCAGGCTACCCTTTGCGGACGCTGGGACAAGCGCTGCGCCGCGCCGTGGCCGGAGACACCATCACGCTGCAGGATGGCACCTATGCCGGCGACGTCGGCGTCATCAATCAGCCCGGCCTGACCTTGCGCGGCCTCGGCGTCCGCGCCACGCTGCAGGCAGAGGGCAGGCACGCCGAAGGCAAGGCCATCCTGGTGGTACGCGCCCCGGGCGTGCGCATCGAGAACCTCGAAATGCGCGGCGCCCGCGTCCCGGCCGGCAACGGCGCCGGCATCCGCTTCGAATCGGGCTCGCTGACGCTGGAACGCTGCCGCTTCTTCGACAACGAGATGGGCCTGCTCAGCGCCGGCCGGCCCGACATGCACCTGGTCGTGCGCCACTGCGAATTCGGCGACGCGCCGCGCCACGACAGCGGACTGCTGCACCACCTGCTGTACGCAGGCGCCATCGGCAGTTGCGTGGTGATGCACTGCCGTTTCAGCAACGGCTGGCGTGGCCACCTGCTGAAGAGCCGGGCCAGCGTCAACCGCATCCTCTGGAACGACCTCGTCGACGGCCCCGACGGCGAAGCCTCGTACGAGCTGGAATTCCCGACCGGCGGCGACAACCTGGTGCAAGGCAATCACATTGAGCAGTCTGCCCGCACGCAGAACCCGGCAATGCTGAGCATGGGCGCCGAGGCCGGAGGCCGCTACGGCGGGCGGCTGGTGCTGCGCGACAACCGCTTCGTCAACCACCACGCCGGAACGCCCGAGGCGGCTGCACGCTTTGTCCACCTGTGGCGCGAACGGCTGCTCGGGCCGGTGGACGTGGTGGCCGAGAGGAACGTGTTCGAGGGCCCGGGGCTGCGCGGCGTACCGGAGTAGCCCGGCGCATCAAAGGGGTCCATCAAAGCGTCACCATCAAAGTCAAAGGGGTCAGGTCTCAGACTTCAAACCCATGGCCCGCCCTCGTCGCATCGAGTTCGCACACGCGGTCTATCACGTCACTGCCCGCGGCGACCGCCGGGAGGCGATCTTCTTGGACGACCAGGACCGGCTGCTGTTCGTAGACCTGCTGGCGCGGGCGTTGGAGCGGTTCGACGCCAGCAGCAGGCGGCGCGCCGGTACGCCGACCTGGTGGCCACGGCACGCGACGCCCCGCTCTGGGCCGGTGCCTTGCGCCAACAGGTCTATCTGGGCGACGACGCCTTCGTCGAACGCATGCAGGCCCGCGGCACCGCCGAGCTCATCGCCACCCCCGAAACGCCGCCGCCGCAGCGCGCCAGAGAGCAGCCGCAGCCAGGGCCGCTGTCGGCGTGGCTGGCGTCGTGCAGCACGCGGGAAGAGGCGCTGTACCGTGCCTACCGGCTGGGGTCAGGTCTTAAGGTTTGCTAGCCCGGCCGCGCCCGGAGGGCAAGCCGCCGAAATAACGGGGGCATGGCGCCATTGCGCCACTTGGGTCAGGTCTTAACTTCTAAGTCAAAACCTGACCCCATGTCCTTAAGTCAGCGGGTCCCGGATCTCGAGGAACGTGAACTTCCGGAAGTCCCGGTCGTGCGTGTACAGACAGGCAATGCCGTTCTGGCGCAGCACCGCCGCCAGATGGGCGTCGGGAACCAGGTTTCCGCGCGCAGGCACGTCGGCGGTGACACGCTGGTAGACATCCCAGAACCCCTCTTGTTCGCCGATCACGCGGCAGTGGGGAAGCGATGTCAGGGCCTCCACGTTGTGCGCGGCTTCAGCGGGCGTGAGCGGGCGCGCAAAGATGCTTGGGTGCGTGGCCATGCGCAAATAGCTCATGACCGTGAGCCATGCCAGGCAGAACACCTGGCCATCGCTCGCGCAGCGCTGCAGGAATGCCTTCGCGCGGGGATGCTGCGCACTGCTCTCGTCGCTGGCATACAGCAAGAGGTTGACGTCGATGCCGAAACTCACGGCCTGAAATCGTCCATCGCGTCCAGCAAGGCGTGCTTGTCGGTCAGGTCCACGCGTGCCGCCATAGTCCGACTGATCCACGCGAAGGGCTGCGCCGCGGCCCCTTCCCCACGCTGGGTCGCCAGAGATTGCGCAAGCAGGTCGGAAACCAAGCGCCCAAGCGACTTGCCTTCGCGCTGCTGCAGCCGCTTAAGGTCACGCAGGATCGGGTCGTCGATGTCGATGGTGGTGCGCATGATGCGTGATGCTAGCATTTTTGCATCTGATGTCACATCGCCCAGGAGAGCAACCGGGTAAGCAACCGGGGTCAAGTCTTTAGCTCTTAAGACATTCAAACTGAAGACCTGACCCCATCCCCACAAACCCTACGCATCCGCGGAAAACAAACGGACACGCGCGCCAGCTCACCTCCCGCTCGCCGCTAGCATTGGCGACCGCATTCCTGCCTTCCATGAGCGCAGCCACCCTCCCCCCACCCACGCGCGCCGGCACGCCAGCGCTGACACTGGGCGCGCCGCGCTTTCGCGACACCCACCTGGCCGGCTTGGCGCGAGCACAGGGCGACGCGGCAGCGTGGCAAGCGGCCCTGGCGCAAGGCGCCAGGGCGGCTGCGGGCGGCACTGAAGGCGACTACGCGGTGGGCATCAGCGACGACGCCGGCCGGACCTTCCTGGCCGTGGACCGCTTCGCCATCCGCACCTTGTGCTACCGTTTGATCGACGGCGCCCTGCACTACGCCGAGCGCGCCGACGACCTGGCCGCCCTGCCCCCGAGCGCCGAGATTGAACCGCAGGCCATCTTCGACTACCTGTACTTTCACGTCATCCCTTCGCCGCGCACCATCTTCAAGGGTGTGCACCGCCTGCCCCCGGCGCACTACGCCTGGTTCGAAGCCGGCCAGCTCACCGTCGCCCCGTACTGGGTGCCGCAGTTCCACGAACCCGCCCGGGCCGACTACCCGGCGTTGGCCGCCGAATTCCGCCAGCTGGTGCGCGACGCCGTGGCCACGCAGCTGGACGGCAGCAAGCCCGCGTGCTTCCTGAGCGGCGGCACCGACAGCTCCACCGTGGCCGGCATGATCGGCCAGGTGGCAGGCCGGCCCGCGGCCACCTACTCCATCGGCTTCGAAGCCGAGGGCTACGACGAGATGCAGTACGCCCGCATCGCGGCCCAGCGTTTCGGCACCGAGCACCACGAGTACTACGTCACCCCCGACGACCTGGTGCGCAGTATCCCCACCGTGGCCGCGCACTACGACCAGCCCTTCGGCAATTCGTCCGCGCTGCCCGCGTTCTACTGCGCGCAAGTGGCGCGCCAAGACGGTGTCACCCGCCTGCTGGCCGGCGACGGTGGTGACGAACTCTTCGGCGGCAACGCCCGCTACGCCAAGCAACGCGTCTTCGGCTTTTACGACGCCGTGCCCCAGGTGCTGCGCCAGGGCCTGCTGGAACCCCTGCTGGAGCGCACGCCGCTGGGCACGCTGCCGCTGGCGCGCAAGGGCCGCAGCTACGTGGAGCAGGCCAAAGTGCCGCTGCCCGACCGTATGCAGATGTACAACCTGCTGCTGCGCCTGGGTGTGGACCAAGTCTTCACGCCCGACTTCCTGTCGCAGGTGGACACAAGCGACCCGCTGCGCCAGCAGCAGGCGGTTTGGCAGCAGGTGCCGGGCGACGCGAGCCCGCTCAACCGCATGCTGGCCTACGACTGGCGCTACACGCTGGCCGAGTCCGATCTGCCCAAGGTGACCGGCAGCACCGCGCTGGCCGGCATGGCGGTGGGCTACCCGTTCCTGGACCAGCGTCTCGTTGACTTCTCGCTGCGCCTGCCCACCGAATACAAGCTGAAGCGGCAGAAGCTGCGGTGGTTCTTCAAGGAAGCGCTGCGTGGGTTTTTGCCGGACGAGATCCTCACGAAGAAGAAGCAGGGTTTCGGGTTGCCGTTCGGGGTGTGGGCGACGAAGCATGCAGCGCTGCAGCAACTGGCCGCCGACTCGCTGCACAGCCTGGCCGGGCGCGGCATCGTGCAGCCGGCGTTCATCGAGACGCTGCTGAGTGAGCTTCTGCCCGCGCACCCGGGCTACTACGGCGAGATGGTGTGGGTCCTCACCATGCTGGAGCAGTGGATGCGGCGCAACGTGCGCTGACCGCTCTCGCCGCCTCCCCGCCCGCTGATGAACGCCCAAGCCCGCACCGCCGCCGTATCCGCGGCGCCGAGCGCGGTCCGCCTGGACATCCAGTTTCTGCGCGGCATCGCGGTGCTGGCAGTACTGTTCTATCACTCGGACGTCTTGCCGCTAGCCGGCGGCTATCTCGGCGTCGACATCTTCTTCGTGATCTCGGGCTACCTGATCACTCGCAACATCCTTGGCGACATCGACAAGGGCCGCTTCTCGTTCGTCGACTTCTACGCGCGGCGGGCGCGGCGCCTGCTGCCCGCCGCCTATTGCACGCTGATCGTCACCACGCTGCTGGCGTCGCAGGTGCTAACGCAGGACCGCTGGGACGACTTCGTCGAGCAGCTGCTAGGCGCGCTGACCTTCACCGCCAACTTCGTGGTGCCGCAGCAGACCGGCTATTTCGAGACCACCGCCGAGACCAAGCCGCTGCTGCACATGTGGTCGCTCTCGGTCGAGGAGCAGTACTACCTGGTGGCGCCGCTGCTGATGGTGGTGCTGCGGCCGCGCTGGCGCATCGCATCGCTGGGGGCATTGGCCACAGCAAGCCTGGCGCTGTGCGTGGCGCTGGTCAGTTCGAGCCTGACCTATTGGCGCGTACCCTGGCTGGACTCGCAGCAGTTCGCGTTCTTCATGCTGCCGGCACGGGCCTGGGAGATGCTGGCCGGCGGCCTGCACAGCAACGGCGGCTCCGACGAGATGTA
>CAYJNV010000078.1:10089-16231 GCA_964370975.1 uncultured Caldilineaceae bacterium
GCTGGCCGGCTCATTGCTCGCTGCCGCCACCCTGACCGGCTGGCGCATCGCCCCGCCCCGCTGGTTCATGACGGCGGCATTGGGCCTGCTTGTCCTGGTCTGCCTGTCGCCCCTGGAAAGGCCACATCCCCGCGCCGATGCGGTGATAGCCGTCGCGCTGACGGCACTGCTCGTCGCCGGCGACGGCCGCTGGCTGGGCCACGGCGCACCCGTGCGCGCCATCGCGAAGGTGGGCGACTGGTCGTATTCGCTGTACCTGGTGCACTGGCCGCTGTTCGCGCTGGCCACCTGCGCCTACCTCGGGCGTGTGCCTGCGCCGGTCCGCATCGGCCTGATCGTGCTGTCCGTCGTGCTGGCCTGGCTGCAGTACCGCTACGTCGAGCAGCGCTTCAGGCATGGGCAGCGCGCCGACCTCCGCCTGGCGCTGCGCTTCGGCGCCGGTGCACTCGCGGTCGCCGCGCTGCCAATGGCGCTGGCTGCCGTCAGGGCGCCGCACGATCCGGCCGCTGTCGCGAACCCGCTCGAGCGCAACCAGGGCATCAGCGCACGCTGCGCTGCCGGTGGCGGCGCCGCCGATCCGTCGTCCTGCAGCACGTCGCCACAACCAACGGTGGCGGTCTGGGGCGACAGCTACGTCATGCACCTGATGCCCGGCCTGCGTCAGCTCGACACCGTGGGGCCTTCGATGATGCAGCTCACGAAGGCCGCCTGCGCCCCAGTGCGCGGCATCGCCTCCATCGACCAGAATTACGACGTCCTGTGGGCGCAGAGCTGCCTGGAGTTCAACGAGCGCGCGTTCGAGATCATCACGGGCACCCCCTCGATTCGCCACGTCATCATGAGTTCGCCCTTCGCCGGCTACCTGGACCACGGCGCACTCACGCTCTATCACCGCGGGCAGCAGAAGACGGGCGACCGGACCATCGCCATCGACGAGTTCACGAATA
This sequence comes from uncultured Caldilineaceae bacterium, assembly GCA_964370975.1. Lineage (GTDB taxonomy): Bacteria > Chloroflexota > Anaerolineae > Caldilineales > Caldilineaceae > UBA5069. The sequence continues at coordinate 11,037 of CAYJNV010000078.1, forward strand.
CGCTGCGCGGCCTGCTGGCCCAAGGCAAGACGCCCATCCTGGTGGCGCCGCCGCCCAAGCCCGGCTTCGACATCGGCGCCTGCCGCGAGCAAAGGGGCGCGGGCCTGATCGTGCTGGGCCGCCAGACCTGCGACTTCGCCCACGCCGAGCACCTGCGCAACCAAGCCGGCATTGTTGCCGGGCTGCAGGAGGTGGCGCGGCGCACCGGGGTCGCGCTTGTCTGGCTCGATGGCCCGATCTGCGCACACGGCAGCTGCAGCACCGCGCTGCCGGACGGCACGTCGATCTACACGGATGGCGGCCACCTGTCCGCGCCGGCCTCCAGGTGGCTCGTGCCGCAGCTCGGCATCGACGGCATGCTTCAACAGCCGGCGGGCCCGATGCGATGAAGGTCGCCATACTGACCCATCCCGGCTACCGAAGCCCGCGGTTCCTGGCCGAAGGGCTGCAGCGCATGTTCAGTCGAATAGGCGTCCCCGCGGACTGCCACTACAGCGCCATCCCGGACTTGTTCGCCATCGCCAACGCCCATGCGTCCAGGCGCAATCGCGTCAGCGCGGCGTGGTCGCAGGTTCGCCAATGGGCCCGGCGGTTGGATCGCTATGACCTCATCGTGGTCAGCGACACGGTGGGGATCATCGCGAAGACGGGCCTGCTGGAGCCGCTCAAGTCGCTGCGGCGGCCGTTGTTGCACTACGAGGTCTTTGCCTACGCGGGCAGCAGATACTTCGTACGGCAGTACGGGCCGACGGCGCATCATTGGTTCGACGCCTTTCTCACGGTGAGCGGCATCCACGACGACCCGCCTCTGGAGGGCCCCCCGATCTTCGAGATCGGCATGGATCTTCCGAACCTGGCCCCGCTGCGGTTCGACAGGCCCTTTTCTGCGCTGCTCGACTTCCCCCGCCCTGGCTACGAGGCGCAACGCGAGGTGCAAGTCGATGCCTTGAAGGCATTGAACATCCCCTACGAGACGCTGGCGCGCGAGTATTCCTTCGTCGAGATCGACCAGGTCTACTCACGTTCCGCAGTGGCCTTCGTGGCGTTCCCCGAGGCCTTTGGCGTGCCCATCGTGCAACTTCAGCGGCACGGCTCAGTGATCGCCAGCCCGAATCCGCACTGGGTCAAGCGGCACGCATTGCGGCCCGCGGGCCACGTGTTCGACGAGGCCGGCGACGCCAAACACTTCTCGGAGAACTTCGTGTTCTACAAATCTGCTGACGAACTGAAACAGAAACTCGTCACCCTGCGCGCCAACTTTAGCCCGCGTGCGGTGGCAAGTCGGTTCGGACTGCAGCATGAAAGCTTCATCCACGGACGTCTTGATGTTCTCCGGCTCGCCGTCGAGAAGGCCCTCTCCAACTCTTCCTTCGGTTGACCAAATGACTCCGCAACGAGTTCAGATCATGCGGACGGCAGGCTTTGGCGATAGCGATGTCGGATCCGAAATCGATAGTGGTGAAGAAGAACATGGCAGCTGATCAAGACCGCATGCCTCGCAGGCGCGGGGTCCTGGTCGTCGGGCCCCCGGCCCGCCAGATGGCAGGCCATCACGTCACCTTCCCAAGGTACCGGGCAATGGGGCTCCACGAAGCGAGGGCAGACGTAATACTCATGCTTCGGCAGCCGCTGCGAATTTCGCTGTCCGTGGCAGAAAAGTGCATTCCCTACGAAATTTCGCTGACTAAAATATCCCAATGATCACAAATGCCTTTGACGCACGCCCCCCGAACGAGACTCGTCATGATTCCATGTCGGTATTTGTCGTCATTGTCACTTATAACGGATCACGATGGATAGAAAAGTGCCTAGCAAGCTGCGAGGACGCGATGACTGGCGTGATGGGCGAGATTGTCGTCGTGGACAACAATTCAACAGACGATACCAAAGCGATAGCTAAGCGGTTCAAGCGGGCGACTATTCTTCAGCAGCAGGATAACTTAGGCTTCGGGATTGCAAATAATGTGGGGATGTCTTACGCGATTGGCCGCGATGCCGATTTCGTCTTCCTACTTAACCAAGATGCGTACCTGCAGCCAGACACGATTAAAAAACTCCTCGGACACATGTCGTTCTCAGACGCGGCGCTCGCTTGTCCCTTGCAATTCAACTACGAAGGCACGGAAATCAACGCTGACATGCTGAAGAGCTATCTGGTCTGGCAGGTTCCAGAGATATTTTCTGATATCTATTTCAATCGTATCAAGAATACTTATAGAATCCACGGCACCAACGCAGCCGCCTGGTTTTTTCGTGTAATTTCACTCAAGACTCTGGGCGGATTTGATCCGCTCTACTTCATGTATTGCGAAGACGATGATTTACTCTACCGCCTGAACCATCATGGCATGCATGTAGATCTTGTGCCTTCAGCGATCGTCTGCCACGCCGTCAAGAGCAATAAGTCTCCTTCGCAACGTGGCTGGACGGCGGTGTCTTTAAGGGCTCGGCGGATTAGATCCGAGTTGGTTGTAGCCTGCAAGCGACCATCAGTCAAATTCCGCTGGAACTTGATGGACTTCATTGCACTTGGTCTTGTGAAGCCATTAGAAAAGTTCGTGCGGCACCCCAATATGACCGAGCTCATCGCCGGATGGCTGGCAGCTGCGCTTGTGCTTAGGGAGTTACCGCGCATTCGACGGCATTGGAAAAGTTGCATGACTGCTGGATCTCATTGGATAAGTTGACAAAATCCAAGGAGGCGTCAGAATTTCTATGTGTGAGGCGCTCGAATGACTTGTCCACGGCGTTGGTCGTCGCTTAAGAAGAACGACCGACGCGGCAGGCCAGTCGGGGTCACATTCTCACGCGGCCGTTCTCGTGAATCTATCGCCGTAGGCGATCGCGAATTGGTTCATCGCCTCGCACCACTCCTTGGCCGCGCGGCCCCAGTCGGCCGTGATGTTGCGCAGCGCCAGCCAGATCAGCTTGGTGGCCGCATCGTCGCTGGGGAAGTGCCCGCGCGTCTTGATGATCTTGCGCAGCCGGCTGTGGATGCTCTCGATGGCGTTGGTGGGATGGACCACGCGGCGCACCACCGGCGGGCACGCGAAGAACGGGATCACGCGGTCCCAGGCGCGGCGCCAAGACGCCACCACGGTCGGGTACTTCTGCCCCCAAGGGGCTGTGCTCGAACTCGTCCAGCGCATCGGAGGCCTCCGAAGTTCGGCACTTCGAGGCCGTTTTGGGCCGCTTCGAAGGCTCGTCGGGGAAGAGAAGGGGCGTTTGAAAAGCCTATCCTCCGCGACCCCATGGCGCAGGATGACTACCCCGCCGACCTCAAGACCCGGCGCAGCTTCTCGCTCATCGAAGCGGATGCCCTGGCCCATGCCCGGCACTGCGTCTTCACCACCCCCAGTGCCGCGCGCATTTACCGCAACCGTTACCCGCACGCCAGCGAGCGCATCGCCGTCATCGAGAACGGCTGCGACGAAGAGAGCTTTGCGCTGGCACGTTCGAATCCGCCGGCCGTGCCCGCCGATGCCGAGGGAGCGAGACCCCTGGTCCTGCTGCACAGCGGCGTGGTCTACGCGGCGGAGCGTGATCCGACCCAGCTCTTTGCCGCGCTGGGGCGGCTGATGCGAGATGGGCGCCTGACACCACAAGATCTGCGTATCCGCTTCCGCGCCGCGGTCAATGACGACATGCTGCGGGAGTTGGCTGCTGGGCACGGGGCCGGTGAGTTCATCGAACTCTGCCCGGCGATCCCCTACCGAGAAGCACTGACGGAAATGATGAGCGTCGACGCGCTGCTGGCCCTGCAGGCAAGCAACTGCAATGCGCAGATTCCGGCAAAGATCTACGAGTACCTTCGTGCCGGGCGGCCCATTCTTGGGCTGACCGATCCGCTTGGCGACACCGCGGCTGTGCTGCGCAGTGCGGGTCTGTCGGATATCGTTCCGATCGATTCGGCTGAAGACATCGAGAAGGCGCTGCCGCCGCTCGTCGCAGCATTGCGCCGTGGACACCTCGTCTTGCCTGATGGCCAATCTGTTCACGCGGCATCACGGCGGGGCCGGACTGAGGCTCTGGCAGGACTCATGGGGCGGGTGACAGATGGCACGTGAGTTGTTTCTTGAAAGTCGACTCGCGCAGATCAGGCGCGACCCATCAACACCGCTGGGGCTGTGGTGCATAGAGACGTGTCTCGCGCTGACATTCTTCGGCACGCGAAGGGGCAGTGGTCGAGGGCGCCGGCTATCGGGACGCGAACAATGACGAGGCTCTGGGACCACGCTTACATCTTCGCGACCATACTGCTCACCGTTTACAGCCAACTGGTAATGCGTTGGCAAGTGAGCGCAGCAGGGGAAGTTCCTTCGGACGTCGCCGGAAAGGCGCGTTTCATTGCCCTGTTGCTAATCAACCCGTGGGTGCTGTCCGGTCTCGTCTCGACGTTTCTTTCAGGGGTTTCCTGGATGCTTGCAATGACCCGATTCGAGATAGGTTATGCCTACCCATTTATCAGCCTGAACTATGTATTGGTGATGGTGGCGGGATTCATGGTATTCCACGAGAGTTTTAACTTGACCAAGATCGTCGGCACTGCATTCGTCATTTTGGGTATCGTTATCGTATCGAGGGGCTGAGAGATGAGTCAGATTACCAGTGGGTTGCGATCTGTCTTTTCGAGCGCGTCTGTTTATGACTGGTTTCAGGATCTTCTTGGCGCAGATCAAATCCGACGTGAACTGGCGCGTGAATTCATCAAAGCAACGCCCGGGATGAGAGTGCTGGATGTCGGTTGTGGCACGGCTGGAATCCTGGCCTACCTGCCGCAGGACATCGTTTATTTTGGTTTTGACGTCAGCTCGATCTACATCGATGCAGCGACTAAGCGTTTCGGCAATAGAGGAAATTTCCATTGTGGATACTTCGACGACGCTCAGGCTGCGCCCCTGAAAGGATCCATCGACATAGTCATCGGCCTTGGGATATTGCACCATCTCGAAGACACCGAGGCGAAGCATGTATTCAATCTGGCGCGAAGCGTACTCAGGCCGGGTGGGCGGACGCTGACAATGGATCCGGTGTATGTCGACGGGCAAGGGTCGATTGCGAAATACCTGATAGACAACGACCGCGGTCAAAATGTCCGGACCCCACCGGCCTATAAGGCGCTGCCCGCCGGCTTGTTCGACAGCATAGATGGACGGATACGCAGGCGCAGCAGAATTCCCTACACCGAGTGGGTC
>CAYJNV010000079.1:0-15946 GCA_964370975.1 uncultured Caldilineaceae bacterium
CATCACGGGCGTGTAGACTATGTCATACCAACTGGTGACGGCGTCAGTCCACGTGCTGATGCGCTGGTCGCTGCCCTCGCGCTCGAGGTCGAGGTTGCGCAGGTACTGATGCACGAAGATGTGGCGCAGCAGAATGCGATAGCGGCCGGGTTCGGTGATGACCACGTTGTTATCGGGGCGCAGCACGTCGAGCTGCGTCTTCTCGAGGAATTCGGCGCGCTCGATCTTGAGCAGCCATTCGTCGCGTGCGAAGTCGTCGAGCGTCAACGGAATGTCGGTGCGCACATCGGTGACGTAGGCCTCGATGTGCGTAAGGCCATTGGCGCGCGCCACGCTGACGCGGTGGTTGCCGTCGCGCACAAAGTAGACCTCGCCAATCTTGTAGACCTCTATCGGCGGGTAACCGGTTTGCGAATTAAGCACCTGGTCGACGCGCAGCCAGCGATCCTTGCTGATGTTGGTGCGCGGCAAAAACTCACGGGTAAAGTCGCGATAGCGTCCCACACTGCCCACAATCTGGCTGAGCGGGATCATCTGCGTACCCATCTCGATTTGCTGATAGGCTTTGACGCGGCGAGCTACCTCCTCGTAGCTCACGAGATTTGTTGTTTTTCCTCGGATCAACCCCAGCAGGTCCTGCAACTGCGCAGCCTGGTGGCTGCGCCGAAATCGTTCGCCGGAGTCGTGGGCGCTGTCGATCCCCATGGCCCGCTCCTCTCACTACATACGAAATGCAGAGGCATTTCGCTTCATGCAAACTGACAACCAGTCTCCCATGCAGTCTCAAATGTAGACACACATGCAAGTACGAAAGCAACCGCCTGCGGGTTGCACAGCGCAGCATGGCGCAGGCGCGAGTGGCCCTGTGCAATGAACGCCACAAACTTCAATTATACATGAGGGAGCAAGCGGGCGCTGTATGCCCACCGGTCTATTCGCAAACGATTGCGCACCCGGCAACAAAGGCCGGGAGGCCTGTCGCCACTAAGCTTCCGGGGTGGCGTCGGTGATGATGTGCGCGGCGGTGGCCGCGACGCAGAGGTCGGCCCGCAGCGCCATGCAGTTGACACCCTGAACGGGGCCTTCCTTGGCGGGCACATCCGCGGCCTGGAAGCGAATGAGCTTGCCGAGGCGCGAGATGAGAAAGAGGTCGTGCGCGAACGTTACGGCCAGCATGGCAACCAGCGCGTCGCTCTTCATGAGCGTCTTGCCGCCGCTGCCGGGCGACTTGTTGGCGGCAAAGGTCTCGAGGGCGCGCAGCGCGCCTTTGCCATCGTCAGCGAGCATGAAAATGCTGCCGTCGGCGGGCGCGGCGGCGACGTCGCTCACGCGATCTCCTGGCTCTACGCGCAGCCCCAGGCAGCCACGCACGGGAACCAACCGCTCGGGGAAGCGGATGGCGCGGCCCTGCACGGTGGCAATCACCAGTTCGTCGTTGCCGCTGCTCCAGCAGGCGGCGGCGGGGCTGCCCCCTTCCTTGGGGTCGTGAATGACGACGCCGGCGTTGAGATTGCGCCCAAGATAGTGCGCGGCAATGCGCCGCACCTGTCCGCGCTGGCTGACAATACAGAGGAAAGCACCTTGCTGGTCCGGAATGACCAGCGCCAGGCGTTCGCCGGGGCGCAGGGGCAGCCGCTCGATGATTGACTGGCCACGGCTGCGGATGGGCGATGCAGGCAAATCATGCACAGGCAGGTGGAAAGCGCGGCCGTGGTCGGTGATCAGGAGGAGCATATCGCTCTCGTCGGCGGCAACAAGGAAGGCGGGCGGGTCGCTCTCGGGCGTTTCGATGTCGAAGATGCCCATCCCGCCACGCCGCTGCCGCCCGTAGAGGTGGCGCGGCGTGCGTTTGGCCAGCCCCCCGCCGCTGATGGTGATGACCTGCGCGCTGCCGGGTGGCTCGCTGGGCGCAAAGCTTGCTTCGGCGCGCGTCGCATCACTTCGCGTCGCGTCACTGCGCGCAGATGATGCCGATTCGGCGTCCAGTTGCTGCTCCAGCGCTTCAATATAGGCGATGACGGCCGCGGGCAGGCCACTCAGATCTGGGCGTATTTGTGTCATGGGGGCGCTTTGGTTGCGGGCTCAGGGAATGGTGCGCGCAATACGGAGGATGTCAGCAGCGTACTGGGCGCGCTCGGCGGGCAACTGTTCCCACGTGCCGCCCTCATCAAGGAATTTACCCAAACGGTCGGGGCCCCAGTTGTAGGCAACCAGCATCCACTGCGCCTGCGGCATGCCACGCCGGCCCATGAGGCTGCGCACATGGTCCAGATAAACGGCGGCCACAAGCGTGTTGGCGTTGGCGTCAAAGGGGTCGCTTGCACCCACGGCCGGGGCCCATTCGCGCCACGTGGAAGGCAGCACCTGCATGAGCCCCATGTCGCCATCCTGGCCCAGTGCGAGCGTGTCGAAGCCGCTTTCCACATATGCCTGCGCTGCCAACAGCCGCCAGTCCAGATCGTAGGTCATGGCAACTTGCTGGAACATCTCGGCGTAGGTGTAGGGTGCGGGCGCGGCCGCGCGTGGGCCGCCGCGTGCCACGGGAGCGGGCGCACCTGCCGGATTCGCCGCAACCGCCTCGCCCGGGCGGGTGACCATGCCGGGCTGCACTTGCGGCAGGCCGGTGCCGGCAGCGGCACTCGTCGTGCCGGCCGTGTTAGGTGCGCCGCCGCCTGTGCTGGACGCGGGTGCGTTCAATGCGTTGGAGGGCAGGGCAGCCGCAGGTGTGCCCAGCGCATTGACTGCACCCGCCGGCGACGCAGGTACGGCCTGGTTCAGCACAATCACCACGGGGGCGACGGGTGCGGGCGCTGCGCTTTGCGGCGCGCCACGGCTGGACTCAAGCAGCACGCGTGCGCCCACCGCCAGAAGCCCCATGAGTGCCATCAGCATGAGCGAAGCCAGCCCCGCGGCCAGCAGATGCCAGGCTCGTACGGGCGGCGAGTAGGAGAGGTCGCCCGCCGCGGTGCGCGGTGGGCGCGCTTCACCCTCAATAGCGGCCACAATGCGGAATGGCGCTGCAATGGGGCGCGTGCCAAAGAGAGGAGCGGAGGTGACCGTGACGCGAACGAGCAGATCGGCGGTCTCGTCGGGCTGCAGATCAAGCAGCACAGGGTCCGGCTGCCAGCCGCCATCGCGCACAGGTTGGAGCGCGAGCGCGCGTTTGAACTCGAAGCGGCAGGGCAGCCCGGCGGCCTGCCCCTGCAGGCTGAGCGTAATAGGGTGATTGCTGAGGTTGTTCACCGGGAGCGCAAGGATGGCGCTGCGGCGCAATGCCCCCAGCGGCTCCGTGGCCGGCATGAGCCGTCCCACGCCAAAATCGGTGAAGGGCTGGATGACCAGTGCGGCCCCCAGGCGCGTGCTGCGGCGCAGGTATTGCGTCGAGCGCACAACCACGTAAATGGGAAACTCGCCCGCTGTGGTGGCGGCGGCGCGCGGCGGCGCCAGCGTAATTGTGGCCGCGGCGCGCTGGCCCGGACGCAACAACAGGGGATGTGGCGGCTCGGGCAGCCACGATTCGTGAATCCACCCCTCCACATGCACGTCGAAGAGCGCGGCCTGTGCGCCATTATTGAGCAGGCTGACGACCAGCGTGGCCTTGCCACCCGGCTGCACCACAAGGCGGCGCTCGGGCAGCGAGGCGATAAGTATGGAATCAACCTGGTCGCTTGCAGTGATCTCTTCGGCGGGGTCAAGCGGGGCAGCAGTGGAAGTAGCAGTGGGCAGGACCGGGGCGGGGCGAGGTTCGTCAACAAGAAAGGCCTGGCCGTCGATGGCGTCGCTTTCGGTGGTGGCGCTCACGGTGACCTCGTGCGCCGCACCATCGTCAGGTGCTCGAGGCGGAGCGCTGCCGTTGCGCCCAGGAGGACCGGTTTGGGGCTCCTGGGCGATGGCGCGTGCGCGCGATGGGGCGCCGCGCGCAAAGTAGGCGCGCCGGCTTTCCTCCTCGAGCACCTGCCAGTTCATCAGTTCGGGGCGCACGGCGCGCTCCACCTGCGGACGTCGGCTCGGCTGCGGCAGACCATTCTGCGTGTGGCTCGATGCGCCCATTTCGTCCGGTGTGGGCCGTGGCTCGGATGGCTCGCTGCTCATGCTGCACAGTATCCGGCCAAGCGGCGGCGTTGTCAAACAAGCAGAATAGGCTCAATCAATTTGGACCTCCTTTCGCGCCGGTCCACTTTATGGTAGGATGCACGGGCAGTTGCAGCGTCGCGCTTGTGCGCGCTGAACGCTTGATACTTGATCGATCTTCCCGCTGATGATCAGTGCCGACGGATCTCCGTCGGCCTTTTACTGTGTCACCAACGGGGTGTCCGCGCGACGCAGTCCCCGAAGGAGGCCATATGCTCCGCGTCAAGATACTGTGCACCCTGGGCCCCACCAGCCGCGACCCGGCTGTCCTCGCCGACATGATCAACGCGGGGATGAATGTGGCGCGCCTCAATTTTAGCCACGGTACGCACGAATATCACAGTGAAACCATTGACCTGGTGCGCGCCACCGCCGAAAAGCTGCAAAAGCCCATCGCCATCCTGGCTGACCTGCAGGGTCCCAAGCTGCGCACGGGCAAGATGCAGGAGGGCGGCGTTGCCCTCACCGCCGATGAAAAGCTGACCCTCACAACCGAGGAGATTATCGGCGCGCCCGGCCGCGTCCCCATACAGTACAAGGACCTGCCCAGCAGCGTCCAGCACGGCGAGCACATTATGCTTGATGATGGGCTGCTCGAGCTTGAGGTGCTTGACCACAGCGAGACCGAAATCTTTACGCGCGTCGTCATCGGCGGCCTGCTGCAGAGCAACAAGGGCATGAATCTGCCCGATGCCTCGCTCAACATCCCCGCGCTGACTGACAAGGACCGCGCCGACGTCAAGTTCATGCTCGGGCGCCAGGTGGACTGGATTGCGCTCAGCTTCGTCCGCACCGCAACGGAAGTCTACGAGCTCAAGTCAATCATCCAGCAGGACTCGTCTTTCGGACGCGTGACGCCCGTCGTCGCCAAGATCGAGAAGCCCGACGCCGTCAAGAACATCGACGCCATCATTGCGGCCGCAGATGCGATTATGGTGGCGCGCGGCGACCTGGGCATCGAAACCGCGCCCGAAGCGGTGCCCATGGTACAGAAGATGATCATCGCCAAGTGCCTGGCCGCGGCCAAGCCGGTGATCACCGCGACGCAGATGCTCGATTCAATGATTCGCAACCCGCGCCCCACGCGTGCCGAAGCCAGCGATGTGGCCAACGCCGTGCTCGACGGCACCGACGCCATCATGCTCTCCGGAGAGACGGCCAACGGCTCCTACCCTGTGGAGGCCGTGCGCACGATGGCCAAGATTGCGCAGGAAGCCGAACGCGTGCGCGAAAGTCAGAGCTTCAACTTCAAGTATCCCGAGCCCGGCATCTTCACGTCGGCCGGGGCCATCTGCCGCGCCGCTGTCTACACCGCCAACGACACCAACAGCAAGGCCATCATTGCCCCGACCGTGAGCGGCGCAACCGCGCGGCTGATGGCTTCCTTCCGTCCCCATGTGCCGCTGGTGGCGATTACGCCCAGTCCCATGGTGCAGCGGCAACTTTGCCTCTACTGGGGCACCTACCCACTCCTGACACGCCGCCTGAGCAACATGGACGAAGTGGTGACCGATGCGATTACTGTGGCGCTGCGTCACAGCTTTGTGGGCCCGGGCGATACGGTTGTGCTGACGGCGGGCGTTGTGGGCAATGTACGCAACGCCACCAACCTGATGATGGTGCGCACGATTGAGCGCGTGCTGGTTAATGGTGTGGGGTTGGGGCAGCGCGAGGTGGCGGGGCGCATTGTGCGTCTCACCGGACCGCTGCCCGACGAGAACCTATCGGTGGGACCGCAGGACATCATCCTTGCCGAAAGCGTCGACCGCACCATGCTGCGCGTGCTGCAGCGCGCCGGCGGCCTCATTACGCGCGAGTCGGGGCTGGACAGCATTGGCGCGGTGGCTGCTGTCGAGTACGGCATTCCGGCTGTGATTGGGGCCACCGGCCATCTCGACGCACTGACCGACGGTCTGCCCGTGATCGTTGACGCCACCACGGGGCAGGTGAGCGAGTGGAAGAAGTAGGGGCGCGATCCGGTGACAGGTAAACGGAGATTGATAATTGAAGATTGATGATTGGTTGTACAACGCGACTAGTCATCAATCTTCAATTATCAATAATGCCCTTCAACGCCGGCAGTCGCGCCTGCAACGTGCGCAAAAAGGCGCGTGCTACGGGTGTCCACGGGCGCTCGGCACTCCACACGAGTTTGAGGGTGCGCACCAGAGGCCGGCCGGTGACAGGCAGCGCACGCAGCGTGCCCAGCGCCAGTTCCTCGCGCATGACGTAGTTGGGCAGCACGCCAAGGCAACTGCCCAGCGCAATCGCCCTCTTGATGGACTCCAGCGCGTCAAACTCGGCGCCAATCGTCGGCTTTACGTCATGCAGCGCCAGCGTCGCCTCAAGCCAAACGCGTGACTGGCTGTTGCGTTGGCGCATGATGAACGTCTGCGGCGCCATCTCGTCCACGCTTACCTCGCTGCGCTCCCACCAGGGATGCTTGCGACCTACGACAACGAACTGTTCATTCTCCTCCACAGTGAGCGAATCAAGCTCACCCTCCAGCCCCTCAAGTTCACCCTCCACAAAGGCCATATCAAGCAACGCCGCGCGCAGGTTGGCAACAATTTCCGAGGTGATGCCCGAGCGCATGGCCACGGACAACTGCGGGTACTGGCTGCGAAACTCCTGCACCCACTCGGGCAATAGGTAAACCGCGGCGCCGGGCGTTGCCCCAATGCGCACCTGTCCCTCGCTCAGGTGCTTCACCGAGGTGACTGCCTCCTCGGCGCGCGCCAGCAGTGCAAAGATTTCACTGGTATAGCCCTGCAGCGCCGCACCCGCCTCGGTGAGCGTAACGCCGCGCCGCCCGCGCACGAAGAGGGGTGTGCCCAGGCTCGCCTCCAAATCCCGCACATGCTGGCTCACGGCAGGCTGCGTCATCAGCAGCCGCTGCGCCGCGCCGCTGAAACTGCCCGCCTGCGCTACCGCGGCAAAGATTTCAAGCTTGTGCAAATTGAGCATCTTCCCTGTCCTTTTCCTTTGCCGTGTTCCAGAGCCTGTACTTATAAGCACTTGCTTATGCCTATGATAAGCACCTCGCGGGAACTGGACAAGATGGAATGGGTGTATTCTCTACGTCACGGCCTGGCGTGCACGAACCGCACGCCGAGGGCAGCAACACAAGAACACGAATCGGGCATTTGCTACGGGAATGAGGCAGGGAATGATGAATCGAACAGAGCAGGGTGGAGGGCGCTTACGGCGCGCCGTCGTGGGTGCGCTCTTTGTCGTCGCCTTGGCCGTGGCCGGTTGCGGCGCGCCTAAGGCAGCGGCCGCGCCGCAGGCGGATACACAAGTGGCTGCAGCACCGGCAATTGCCATGGCCGACGCGCCGCAGACGGTTGCGCCCAAGGCATACATGACCGACTTTGTGGATGCAGGCGCGCCGCACCAACTCATCGACGTGCGCACGCCCGCAGAGTATGCCACCGGCCACATCGCCGGCTCAATCAACATCCCCGTAGAGGAAATTGGGTCGCGGCTCAACGAGGTCAGCAAGGATGAGCCGGTGGTGGTCTACTGCCGCAGCGGCAACCGCAGCAACCAGGCCGCGCAGATTCTCGACGGCGCGGGCTACACGGGCGTTTATGATCTGGGCGGCATTCAGTCCTGGCAGGCGGCTGGGTATCCCCTGCAGTAGGAGTCAATCGTCAGTCATCAATTATCAATTATAAATGATAATTAAATATTGATAATTGATAACTAATCCCTCCGTCAATCTCGCCTTTCGCACTGTGGAGACACAACCAATGGGTTTCTTTGCACGTATGTTTGGCCCCGCTGCGGGCACACGCATCGCGGCAGTTGACTACAAGGCGCGTTTCATTGATGGCAAGGAAGCGCATACGCTGGTGGACGTGCGTTCACCCGCCGAGTTCGCCTCCGGCTACATCCCCGGCGCCATCAATGTAGACGTGCAGGATCTGCCGCAGAAGATGACGCGCATCCCCAAGGGCAAGCCGGTAGTCCTCTACTGCCGCAGCGGCAGCCGCAGCAGCCACGCCGCCCACATTTTGCAGGATGCGGGCTACAGCGACATCTTTGACTTGGGTGCGGTGAGCGGCTGGGGTGCAACAGGCGGCACGCTCAAGAAAAAGTAAATGGTAAATGGTAAATGGTAATCCGCGCCGTATACCAATCAATCATACTCAATCGGTTACCAATTACCACTTACCATTTACCATTTACCGATTACGCCCTTCTTTCTCCCATTCAAGGAGACACAACGCATGATCCTACGCTACTTCTACGACGATCGGCTGGCGCAGGCTTCCTACCTGGTGGGTTGCGCCAAGACAGGTGAGGCGCTGGTGATTGATCCGGCGCGGGCAATCACCCCGTACCTCAAGGTGGCGGAGAAGGAAGGGCTGCGCATCACGCACGTCACCGAGACGCACATTCACGCCGACTTTGTGAGCGGCAGTCGTGAACTGGCCGCTGCCACGGGCGCATCGATCTATCTGAGCGACATGGGCGACGCCGACTGGAAGTATGCCTATGCCAACGATGCCAATGTCATCCTTTTGCACGATGGCGATGCGTGGATGGTGGGCAACATTCGCATTGAGGTCCTGCACACACCCGGCCACACACCCGAGCACATTGCATTCCAGTTGACTGACACGGCCGGCTCGAGTTTGCCCATGGGTATCTTCACGGGTGACTTTGTCTTTGTGGGCGACGTGGGCCGCCCAGACCTGCTGGAAGAGGCGGCAGGCTACGCGGGCACCAAAGAGAAGGGTGCGCGTGACCAGTTCCGCAGCCTGGGGAGCTTCAAGCAGTTGCCCGACTATCTGCAGATCTGGCCCGGTCACGGCGCGGGCAGTGCGTGCGGCAAGGCGCTGGGCGCAATACCCTCCACCACCCTCGGCTATGAAAAGCTGGCCAACCCAGCCTTCCAATTCGAGGAGGAGGACGCCTTTGTCGATTGGCTGCTTGACGGCCAGCCCGAGCCACCGCGCTACTTTGCGCAGATGAAACGCGTCAACAAGGAGGGGCCGGCGCTGCTGCATACACTGCACCAGCCCGTGCATCACGAACGCCCTGAACTCGACGCGCTGCTGGCAGCCGGCGGACAGGTCTTTGACTTGCGCGAACGCGGCCCATTTGCCTGGGGCCACGTGCCCGGCACGGTCAACATCCCTGCGAGCGAGACCAACTACTCGACGTATGTGGGCTGGCTGGTGGACTACGAGAACCCATTGGCTCTGATTCTGCCCGATCTGGATGCGCTGCCCGCCACGCTGGTCGACCTGCGCGCAATTGGCGTGGACAACGTGGCCACCTACTTTGGCCCCGATGTGGCCGCAAAAGCAACGCAGCCGCTGCCCGTCATCACGGCGGAGGAACTCTCCAACCGCATGGCCACGAACAACATCCTGGTGGTCGATGTGCGCGGGCGCAGCGAGCACAACGAGGAGCACATCCGCGGCTCGCTCAACATTCCCCTTGGCTTTCTGCCCCGGCGGCTGGCGGAAATACCCGCCGACAAGCAGGTTGTCACCCAGTGCGTCAGCGGCTACCGCGCGCAGATTGCCGCAAGCGTGCTGCAGACGGCGGGCTTTAGCAATGTCCATGTGCTGACTTCGCACATGAATGTCTGGTCCAAGCTGCTGCCCACGGAAAGCGCGGCGTGAGCAGCATGCAGCGAGCAGATGGCGAGGGGGCGGCATAATGGCTTTCACCAGCGCCCCCAACCAGCGCGTGCCGATTGGACGCAGCGCGGGGGGCGAAGGCGGCCCTGCGCCATTGGCCTGGCTGCGAAACTACCGTCGTGCCGACTTGGGCGGAGACCTGCTGGCCGGCGTTGTCGTCGCAGTGATGATGGTGCCGCAGGCCATGGCCTATGCCACGCTCGCCGGGCTTCCCCCCAAGGTGGGGCTCTATGCGGCCATGCTGCCCCTCTTCGTCTACGGTTTGCTGGGCAGCAGCCGCGTGTTGTCAGTGGGCCCAGCCGCGATCGATTCGTTGCTGGTGGCGGCCGCCGTTGCGCCGCTCGCCGTCGCGGGCGGTCCCCAATACGTCCATTTGGCGCTGACCCTGGCTCTTATGGTGGGCCTTGTCCAGTTGGTGATGGGGCTGGCACGGCTGGGCTTTCTGGTCAGCTTCATCAGCCAGCCGGTGTTGGTGGGCTTTGTCAACGCCGCTGCACTTGTAATTGCCGTCAGCCAGCTAAAGAGTCTCTTCGGCATGAGCATCCCCAGCAGCGAAAAGCTCTTCACGCAGGTATGGCTGTTGCTGACACACCTGGGGGGCATCAGTTGGGCCACGGTGGCCATCAGCCTGCTCAGCCTGACCATTCTCCTCTTCTTCAGGGGGCCGCTGGGTGCGTTGCTGCGTGGGGGCGGGCTGGGCAACACGGCGGCACTGACGATTACGCGCAGCGCGCCGCTGCTGGTGGTGCTGGCGAGCACCGCCGCCGTGATGCTCCTTCAATTGGACACACGCTATGGCGTGCGCATTGTGGGCAATGTGCCCGCCGGGCTGCCCTCGCTCACATGGCCCTCGCTTGATGCGGACACGCTGCGCGCACTGGCCCCATCGGCGCTGGCAATTGCGGCGGTGGGCTATATGGAGGCGATCTCGACGGCGCAGTCGCTGGCGCGCAGGCGGCGCGAGCACATTGACTCCAGCCGCGAACTGGTAGCGCTGGGCGCGGCCAACCTGAGTGCTTCCTTTACGGGCGGCTACCCTGTAACAGGCGGGCTGGCGCGTTCGGCGGTGAATGCCGGTGCAGGCGCACGCACGGGGCTCTCTTCCATGATCACGGCGGGCCTGGTGGCGCTCACGGCGCTGTTGCTGACGCCCTTCTTTCACAAATTGCCGAGCGCAGCGCTGGCGGCAATTATATTCGCTGCGGTGCTCACCCTCTTTGATTTCAAGACACCGCGCTTTGTCTATCGGTACAGCCGCGCTGATGCGGCGGCCATGGCGGGTGCGTTTCTGGCCGTGCTCTTCATGGGTGTGGCCAACGGCATTCTTGTGGGCGCGGGGCTTTCGCTGCTGCTCTACATTGCGCGCACCAGCCGCCCCCACGTGGCCGTTGTGGGCCGTATGGGCGCAAGCGAACACTACCGCAATGTGCTCCGCCACGATGTGACTACCTGGCCCACGGTGGTGCTTGTCCGTGTGGACGAGAGTCTCTACTTCGCCAACGTCGGGGTGCTGGCCGACGTGATCATGGCGCAGGCGGCCGAAAATCCCGCTGTGCGCGAGATTGTGCTCATTTGTGCGGCCATCAACTCGATTGACGCCAGTGCGCTGGAAACGCTGCGCACGCTGGCGGACGACCTGCGCCGTGTCGGCGTCGAGCTCCACCTGACCGATGTCAAGGGACCTGTGATGGACAGACTCGAGGCCATCGGCTTTGTGGAGCAGCTTGGTCGAAATCATATTTACCTAAGCGCCCACGCTGCCATGCAGACGCTGGGGTATGTGGCGGAGCAGACTGGCGAGGGTAAAGCATAATGGCCAGTGGTAAATGGTAATGTAATGACGCGAATGACCACTTGCCACTTACCACTTATGATTCACAATTTGCATTCACAAAAGTTCTTCTGGAAAGAGTATTGACCTATGCCTTTGTTTGAATATATGTGCGTGCGCTGTGGCTCTACATTTGAGAAGCTTGTGCGCAGCAGCGGTACGCAGGAGATCGTCTGCCCAAAGTGCAAGAGCACCACCGTGCAGAAGCAGATGTCATCGTTCGCCGTCAAGGGTGTTGGCGGCGGTGTCGTGGGTGCGGGCGCGTCCTCAGGCGCTGCGTGCGCCCCCGGCGGTGGCTGAGGGACTCGCCTCCGCTGACCGTGCGTCGGCACATACCTTTGCTTTGAACTCGACAGCTTCTCCATACGAACTTCACAGCTTCTGCGCACGCGGCCCCTATGCTGTTGGCGCAGAAGTTGTGATCTTTCGATTCAGGGTGCACCTGCACCCCATGGCTCAGAACCAAGGAGAATGCTCATGTCGTCCCGTTTGATATCGCGATTGACAGTACCCACGTTCGCTGTGGCTGTCACCTTTGCGCTTGTGGTTGGAGCCAGTGCGCCCGTTGCGGCACAGAGTGTCCCCGTTGCAGCAACTACGTCCCCCGTCACGGCTGCGGTCGCGCCCCTCACAGACGCAGAAGAGGCCGGGCTGCTCTTCATGCTTGAGGAGGAGAAGCTTGCACACGACCTGTATGTGGCGCTTGGCGACGTTGCCCAGGCTGAAGGGTGGGCGCTGCCTCTCTTCGACAACATCGCTCGCGCCGAAACTGTGCACAGCAACGCCGTGTTGCGGCTGTTGACGAGCTATGGCGTGGATGTCTCTGCCGTCGACTTGCCCGCAGGCGCCTTCCTCAACACCGACCTGCAGGCGCTCTATGACACGCTGCTGGCGCAGGGCAGCACCTCGCGCGCCAACGCGCTGACCGTGGGCGCGCTCGTAGAAGAGACCGACATCGCCGATCTGGACGAGCGCATGGCCACATCCGAGAACGCTACGATACTGCGTGTCTACGCAGCGCTGCGACGCGGTTCAACGTACCACCTGCAGGCCTTCACGGGGTTGCTCGACCAGGTGGAAGGGTCTACGTATGCCCCGCAAGTACTCTCGGACAGCGCCTATGCTGAAGCGCTGGCTGCAGAGCGTGGCGGCCCTCAGGGTCGCGGCGGGCGGCGCGGCCACTAGTCGCTGCGTCGTGTGGGTAGGGTGGATCTTGCAAGAGCACCGGCTCCTGGCCGGCGCTCTTGCTGTGTGCTAACGCCCCGCGTTTATCGGAAGAATGAGCTGCAGCCCTGCAGACACAATCCACGCACTCTCATAACAGTTCCATCATCCCTTTTGCGAGCTTCGCATGTAGACTATGGGCAGCATCCAGCGCGCCTCGTTTGTCCAAGGAGTTGCAGTGAGCGATCCCGAACAGCCCGTTCAGCCAGAAGAGATCCCCTCAACCACGCCCACGCCGCTCAGCCCACTCTGGCGCTGGGTCACCGTGGGCATACTGCTGCTCGGGCTGGTGTTGACCGTGCTCTTCGCGCTGCGCGCAACGCGCTCCTTCCGCACATTTCACAATGAGCGGGGTCGGCCGCCGCGCGAGGCCACAGGTAACATTGCGCCGTGGATGACCGTCCCCTACGTCGCCCATGCCTACGGCGTACCCGAGCCTTTTCTGTATGCGCAATTGGGTATCGAAGCCGAGGGCAACGAGCGCAAGACGCTCATGCAAATCGAACGCAGCCATTTCAATGGCGAGCGCGGTCTGCTGCGCGACCGCATTTTGGCCGCGCTGGAACTCTACTACACGGGTTCAACTGTTCCCACGCCGATTGTGCCCGAGGCCGGGGATGTGCCTAACCCTGAGGCGTTGCCGCCCAACCAAGCAGGTGAACATGGCGTGCCGGGTGGTCCTGATGCGCCACCGGATGCACCGACCCCCGAAACGCTTCCCGATCCGGGGGGTGTTCCGTGAGCGACGCCACCTCCATCAGCGATTTTGCACTGGCTGCGCTGATTACCTACGGCCCACTTGCGCTTGCGCTGACGCTGTTGCTGGGCGCGGCCGGCCTGCCCCTGCCCGGCAGCATTGTGCTGCTGGCTGCTGGCGCCTTCGCCCGCCAGGGCTTTATTGACTGGCGCTACGCATGGATTGCCGCCGTGCTTGGCGTTGTGGCGGGCGACTCAATTGCTTATGCCATTGGGCGCATGGGCGGCGTGTGGGCCGAGGACCGCCTGGCGCGCATGAGCGCCTGGCAGAAGGCTACCGACGAGTTTGCGCGCAGGGGTGGCTGGGCCATCTTCCTGACGCGCTTCCTGATTACGCCGCTGGGAGTGGCGGTGAGCCTCATCGCCGGGATCAGCGCGTATGCCTGGCAGCGCTTTGTGCTGGTAGACCTGAGCGGCGAGTTTCTGTGGGTGACGATCTACGGCGGCATTGGCTTTGCCCTGGGCAGCCAGTGGCAGGTGGCCAGCCAGTTCATCAGCGATTTTAGCGGGCTGATTTTGGGTGTTGCACTGCTGATTACTGGCTTCGTACTCGGTGTGCGCTTTGTGTGGCGGCGCGGCGCACCGCCTTCCGGCACTCAAGTTGCGCCGGCCCCCCAGCCGGGCGATTGACCCCGCCTCTCACCCGCCCTCTATGCTATAACTTTTGCTTATCGCTGCAATAACGCGTTGGGCAGAGCACGCGCGCGCTGTACGGCGCGACAATGAACATGCAGGCAACGAACCCGCTCTGCGGCTGCACCTGGCGCCGCATGTTCACTTCAGGAGAGACTCATGGAAAAAACGATGCCCACACTGGGTATGCGCGTTCATCTGAACATGGATTACAGCGACGCACGCGCACGCGTGATGACCGCCCTCAAGGACGAAGGCTTCGGCGTTCTCACCGAGATCGACGTGCAGGCCACACTCAAGGAGAAGATCGGCGCATCGTTCCGCCGCTACGCGATTATGGGCGCGTGCAACCCGTCGCTTGCGCACCGCGCCCTCTCCACCGACCTCGAGACTGGCCTGCTGCTGCCCTGCAACGTGCTTGTCTATGAGGACGAAGGCGGCAAGGGCGCGACAGTCTCCATTATTGACCCGCTGGCGATGTTTGACATGGGGATGAATCCCGCGCTGCAACCGGTGGCCGGTGAGGCGGGGGCGCGCCTGCAGCGCGTGGTAGCCGCGCTGCAGGATGTGGCGTAGGACGACCGACGGACAACGCAACACACACGAAAGGGCTAACGCCATGGATGCATCTGTCGTATGGACCTCGGGCATGAGTTTTACAGGCAGCGCCGACAGCGGCTTTGCCGTGGCGTTGGGCACGGACCCATCCGTGGGGGGCGCGAATGACGGCTTTCGCCCCATGGAGTTGATTCTCACAGGGTTGGCAGGCTGCACAGCCATGGACGTTGTCTCCATTCTTGCCAAGAAACGCCAGAAGATGACCGGCTTTACGGTGCAGGCGCACGCCACCCGCGCCGACGAGCACCCCAAGGTCTTCACGTCGATTCATCTGCACTATGTGGTGCGTGGCGAGGGGATTGACGCCGCCGCAGTGCAGCGCGCCATGGATCTTTCGGCCAAAACGTACTGCCCCGCGCAGGCCATGCTGGCGCAGGTGGCGCCCATCAGCATGGACTTTGAAGTGATCGAAGAATCGGCCGCGTCCTGATCACACCGGCCCACTACCAGTACGCGGTTGAACACGGAATCACGCGGCTGAAGGGATGGCTTGATCCGCGTGTATACGTGTTCATCCGCGTACTGGGGCTTTGCTAGCGGGCGGCCATGAGTTGGTCCAGGCACGCCTGCAAGACGGGAATCGCCTCGGCCGGGTCATCCACCGTGGCTGCGGCCTGTTCGAATGGGCAGAGGCCGTCGTGTGTGCGGTTGAGGATTCGCGCCACGCGCGTGCTCCATTGGGTGATAATGGCGCCCTCGGCCAGCGCCGCCGCGCCGCCCTCGCTCAGAAGTTGCGCATAGACGGCCGCGACGCCCAGCCTGCGGTAGACAAGCGCCGCCGCACGCCCCACGACGCGGTCAGCCACGGCCGCACCCGCCGCGCTAGGGCCCAACGTCTCGGCCATCCCCAGCAGATCGATGACGCCGCGCCTGTCACCCACGCCAAGCACAAGCCCGTCGCGCACAAAGACGATGGCGTGATTCTCGCTGTCGAGCAGCGCGCGCGCCTGCGCCAGATCAGCCTGGGTGCTCATGCATTCGGACTCTCGTCAGGCAGCACGCGTGTCAGCCAGCCGTGACGGTCTTCGAGTTCCCCCTCCACAATGCCGAAGAATTGCTGCTGAATCGCCGCGGTAACCGGGCCGCGCGTGCC
>CAYJNV010000080.1:0-7086 GCA_964370975.1 uncultured Caldilineaceae bacterium
CCCCGCCCGCCATGTGCGCCGATAACACGGGCTACTGGATTGCCTTCAATCGTGTCAATGGCATTGGCCCGGCGCGTTTGCGCGCCCTGCTCGAGCAGTGCGGCTCAATTGAGGCCGCGTGGCGCTCGTCGGTGCAGGACCTGCGCGCCGCCCGCCTCGACCGTGCGACGATCGAGGCGCTCCTCGAAGCGCGCCGCACGGTGGAGCCGTCACGCGAGTTCGAACGCGTCAAACGCAGCGGTGTAACGGCCTACACATGGGATGATCCGGAGTATCCCCAGGGGCTGCGCACAATCGACCGCTCGCCGCCCGTGATCTACGTACGGGGTGCGTTGACGCCGCAGGATGAACTGGCCGTGGCTGTTGTGGGGACGCGCCACGCATCGGCCTACGGTCGCGAGGTGGCGCACAATCTAGCCACGGCGCTGGCGCAGAACGGCGTCACCGTCGTGCGCGGGCTCGCGCTTGGCGTGGACACCGTGGCGCACCGCGCCGCACTCGAGGCGGGGGGCCGCACGATCGCCGTGCTCGGCAGTGGTTTGGATGAACTCTATCCTGCGCAGAATCGGGCGCTGGCCGAGAGCATAGCCGCGCAGGGCGCGGTCGTGAGCGATTATGCGCTGGGCACCAAGCCTGACGCGCGCAACTTTCCGCCGCGCAACCGCATCATCAGCGCGCTCAGCCGCGCCGTGGTGATCGTGGAGGCCGGTTCGCGTAGTGGCGCGCTGATTACCGCCGAGTTTGCTGCAGAGCAGGGGCGCGAGCTTTTTGCAGTGCCGGGCAGCATCCTCAACTCGGGCAGCGTGGGCTGCAACAACCTGATCCGCGACGGGGCCACGCCGCTGCTGTCGATCGACGACGTGCTCAGTTTCCTAGACATCGAGCGTGTGGGTTACCAGCGCGCCGTGCGCGCCACGATTCCCGCCGATCCCGATGAGGCGCGCGTGCTGGCGCATTTGACCACCGAGCCGCGCCACATGGACGAGATAGTGCGGGCAGCGGGCCTGTCTTCGGCGCAGGTGAGCAGCCTGCTGGTAGTCATGGAAATCAAGGGCCTGGCGCGCCAGCCGTCGCCCATGCACTATGTGAGGACGTGAGAACGGGAATCGGGGAACAGGGTACCTGTAGCGTTCCCGATCCCTGTTCCCCGTTCTCTCGGATTTTGCAGGTTGCGTTTCAGCGCAAGGCCGCGTACAATCCCCACTGAGGAGATCGAATCGTGTACGCAGCCATCCTCGCAGGAGGCGTGGGCACCCGACTGTGGCCACGCAGCCGCCAGGCGCACCCAAAACAATTTAGCGACATCACCGGCGCCGGGCGTACGATGATTCAAGCCACCGTCGATCGGTTGGAGGGACTGGTTCCCCCCGACCGTATTTGGATCGTCACGGGGGAGGCTTATGCGGACCTCGCGGCGCACCAATTGCCTGCGCTCAACGCATCGCAAATCCTTGCCGAGCCCAGCGGGCGCAATACTGCCCCGGCAATTGGCCTGGCATGTGTGCACCTGGCGCGCCGGCAGCCGGATGCTGTTCTCGCCGTGTTGCCCGCCGACCATGTGATTCCGCAATGCGAGCCTTTTCGCCAGGCACTGGCGCGCGCAGGTGAGGCGGCGCAGGCAGGCTACGTGGTAACGCTGGGGATTGAGCCGGGCTTCGCGCACACAGGGTATGGTTACATCAAGCGGGGTGCGCCGGTTGCGGAGTTGGCGAGCGGCGGCCCGCCCGTCTATGATGTGGAGCGCTTCCTCGAGAAGCCCGACCGTGCCACAGCCGAGGGCTTTCTACGCGACGGCGGCTACTACTGGAATGGCGGCATATTTGTCTTTCGCGTCGATGTGATGCTCGCCGAGCTGGAGCGCCAGTTACCTACGCTGTACGCGCAGTTGCGCGCCATTGGCGATGCGCTGGAGAGCCCCATTGCAGCCGCCGTGCTGGCCGAACAGTGGGCGCAGATGGACTCCGTGAGCATTGATGTGGGCATCATGGAAGGCGCCCGGCGCATGGCCATGACGCCCCTCCAGGCCGGCTGGAATGATGTGGGCAGTTGGGACGCGCTGGAGAGTGTGTTGCAGCGTGATAAGGACGACAACTTCATTGCCCTGGGCAACGCCGTCTCGCTGGAAAGCTACGGCAACATCGTCTTCACGGAAAAGCGCGTTGTGGCCCTGATCGGTGTGGATGACCTGGTCATTGTTGAAGAGGGCGATGCGCTGCTGATTGGGCACAAACATCAGATGCAGCGCGTGCGCCAGATCGTCGACATGCTGCGCGAACAGGGGCGCGAGGAATTGATTTAGGCGCGCAGGCCGCCTCGCGTACGTCACGGCTTTCTCCTCAAGGATCCGTCCGACCATCAATGTGCAGCGGCAGTGCAGCCCGTGCGCGCTGCCGAACATCGCCGCAATCGCTATCGCAACTGCTTCTCTCTTGTCATCGCTGCTACCAACGCTGTTTATCCAGAGAATGGAGGGCCGGATGTCCACAATGAATCCTACCGTCAAACGCATATTGCCGTGGGTGCCGCTGGTTGTGGCGCTCATCATTGGGCTCGTGCTGGGGCTGCTCATTGGTTGGGTGTGGTGGCCAGTAAGTTGGACCAACGCCGCCATTGTCGATCTTTCGCCCAGCCAGCAGGCGGTATACGTCGGCGCCGTTGCGGAGGCGTACCACTTCGACGGCACGCAGGCCGCCACGCGCCGCATGGAAGCGCGCCTTGCTCCTTTTGGGGCCAATACCGACGAAGCGCTGACCAATGCCATCGAGTACTATCGCGGCCTGTCCACGCCCGACGAGGTAATGGTTGCAAACCTCGCGCTGCTAGCGACGGACCTGGGCATTGCTGTTGACGCAGCTATGATGGCCGCCGAGCCGGGCGCAGCCGCAGCCGAACCCGACGTTGCTGCGGCGCTTGCTGCCGAGGCGTCCGCACCTGCCGATAAGCAAGGCGGCGCGGGCATCTTTACCTGGATCCTGGCCGTGATACTCTCGGCCGGGTTGATTGGCGCGGGCTTCTACCTGCTGATGCGCCTGCGCGCGCCGCGCGACCTCACCGACTCGATGAAGGATCCGGCAGCCCCAGGGTCGCTGCAGCCGGTTGCCGGCGGCACGGCGCCTGCCACGCGCACAACGTCATGGGGCAAAGGCGACAGTGGTTCCGCCGCCGACGCTGTTGATGACGATGACCTCAGCTTTGAAGACGAAGAAGAACCGGCCGTCCGTTTTAGTGATGCATCCGGCGATATGGGCGCGCCGGATGCCGACGATGACTACGCCCCGGAGACGCCCCGCTACGCGTCGGCACGCGCCGAAGCCGAGAACTTTGGCGCCTACAGCGGTTCAAGCTATGACGATACGGCAGATGACGCGGTCGATGAAAGCGACGGCCATGACATGCCTGCCGATCTGCCCGCAGCCCGGAATGAGCCGGCTGCAGCTGCAGCCCCCGCCGCGCGTGTCGGGGGTGGGCCCGGCGGCGGCCCCGTGCCTGCCGACGCGCCGCCCGTGGACATCAACGCGCTGACGCCCCCCAGTTGGGCGGCCGTTGACAAGAAGGAAAGCGCACCAGGCAAAGGCACACCCAACGCGAAGCGCAGCGAAGGGCCAACCGCCACTGCCGCCCGAACCGTCGCCGAGGCTTCCACCATTGTCACCACTGGTGTGGCAGTGGCAGGCGAACGCAGCGTTGCGACCCCCGTGGTTGCGCCCGCAGCCAAGCCCATTGCCTCATTCACGTTGCAGTACTACGCCGGAGTGCCGGATTACATCGAGGCGCACAACATAACCGACCCCGCCACAGGCAAGTACATCGGCGAATGTGGCATGGGCGTCAGTGGCAAGAACCCCGTCCTGCATGACAACCCCAACCAGGTCATTGCGCTCGACGTGTGGATGTATGACAAACTGGACCCGCGCGACAACGCCAACTCGACGCGCGTGCTGCTTAGCCCCTATGCCGTCGCGCACAACCTGGCGCAGGCCTTCGGTGACGGTTCAGGCGTCGGCACGGTCGAGGGGCGCAAGGGTGCACACTTCGCTGTGGAAGGGCGCAACCTCTGTCTGGATGGCGAACTGCAGGATGTAGAATATGACGCCGACGGTGTCTTCCGCACCGCCAGGGTGCAACTCAACGTACGCCCAAGACAGTCGTAGGCGATTGCAGAGACGGAGCCACAGGGGTGGGTGCGGCACGCCGCGCTCACCTCTGTTTCGTTGTGGGGCAGACGCAGCCGCTGCATGACCGTGGTGCGCCTCGAGAAGGCTCGATTGCGAGCAGAGCACACTCTCCGGCGCGAGGCCAAACGTAGGAAATTCGTTGGATTTGCCGCTTGACAGCGCACTACTCAGCATGCTATCTTACACAAGTCAGGCACTGCCCCCCTACATCGGGCGTGCTTGCGCGCACGACGCAGCGGTTGCAACGTGGACCGGCGTCGCACTGATTATGAACACGTTCGGCGTACCACAACAGCGTTTCGTTACCGACATTCAGCACGGAGAGGCGAGAGAGATGTCCATGTGGAACATCATCTTCTTCATCGATCGCCCGGTGGGTGGCAATGCCGCCCAGGGGAGAGGTGCGCCCATTTTCGGTTGAAGCCGTCGACATGACGCTCAAGACCGCAAGCGCACTTCCCAGGCGCCTGCGGTCTTTTCATTTGGGTAAGGTGGGCCCTTTGTGGTCTCCCTGCCGTGAAAAGTGCGGGTCGCCTGGCAGCAGGCAGCCTGCGCTTTTATTTTTATGCAGGTGGCGGCGCAGTGTCGCACGCAGCGTAAGCAATACAGGTTTACGACCAGGGGAACGCAACAATGCTGCAAACAAAGGCCCCGTTGCCGCAGGCAATGGATTACGACTTGAGAAAGACGATCAGCTCGCACCGTGCCAGAAGCATGTGGCTGCTGATGACGGGTTATCGCGGCATCTACACGGTGGCTGCGTTGAGCACGGGCATGGCGGCGCTGGCGAACACGGGCGTCTTCCTGCTGCTGCGCTACTTCATTGACAACTGGCTCGGCGTGGCCCAGCCGGCTGTAAGCCTGTGGGGCATCCTCGCGGGCTTCCTGGGTTTGGCGCTGCTGCAGGCCTTCTTCACCTTCACCGCGCGCAGGCTGGCGGCGCAGGCGGCCGAAGGCATTGCCTTGCGCAACCGCAATTTTCTATACGATCACATCCAGCGGCTGCCCTTCCGCTATCACGATCAGACGCAAACGGGCGACCTGCTGCAGCGCGCCACCAGCGATGTGGAGACAATCCGCCGCTTCTTTGCCGATCAGGCCATTGAGTCCGGGCGCATTGCTCTACTCTTTATTGTCAACTTCGCCGCCATCGCGTGGCTGAGCTGGCGACTGGCGTGGCTTTCGATCTTCATCCTGCCGGTGGTCATGGTGATCTCCTTGATCTTCTTCAGAAAGATTGAGAAGTCTTACGGTGAGTATCAGGCCCAGGAGGCGGTTGTTTCCAGCCGGTTGCAAGAAAACTTGACGGGCGTGCGGGTTGTCAAGGCCTTTGCCCGCCAGGAATTCGAGCGTGGAAAATTCGATGACGTGAACTGGGAGAAGTTCCAGCGCGGCAAGCGGCTGCTGATGATGCACGCCCTCTACTGGCCGATTACCGACGTCATGTGCGTAGCGCAGTTGTTGCTGGGCTATGGCGCGGCAGCCATGATGGCAATCAACGGCACAATTACCGTGGGCACTTACACGGCCTATGCAGGGCTGGTGCAATACATCATCTGGCCGCTGCGCAATCTGGGCCGCCTGATTGTCCAGATGTCCGAGTCCTTCGTTTCAATCGGTCGCATTGCCGAGGTGATTGAGCAGGAGCGCGAGCCGGTGAACGAAGGCAGCGTGGCGACCGTGCGCGCTGACGGGCAGCCGCTGCAGGTGGATGGA
Organism: uncultured Caldilineaceae bacterium; assembly: GCA_964370975.1. Lineage (GTDB taxonomy): Bacteria > Chloroflexota > Anaerolineae > Caldilineales > Caldilineaceae > UBA5069. The sequence goes on from CAYJNV010000080.1 coordinate 5,892, forward strand.
CACATCCGCTTCGAGGATGTCACCTTCACATATCCCAGTGGCGACAAGGCGGTGCTCAACGGCATCAGCCTTGATGCCAAGCCGGGACAGAGCATTGCCCTGCTGGGTGCAACAGGCTCGGGCAAGACGTCGCTCGTCAATCTGTTGCCGCGCTTTTACGAGTACACGGGAGGCAGCCTGACGCTCGATGACATTGAACTCACCGAGTACCCCCGCGCCTTCCTGCGCAGCCAGGTTGGCATTGTGGAACAGGAGCCGTTTCTGTTCTCAATGAGCGTGCGTGACAACATCGTTTATGGTGTGGGAAGGGCGGTAAGTGACGAGGAAGTGGAAGAAGCGGCGCGTGCGGCTTCCATCCACGATGTCATCCTCGAGAGTCTGCCCGAGGGCTATCGGACGATGGTGGGTGAGCGGGGCATCACGCTTTCGGGCGGGCAGAAGCAGCGCGTGGCCATCGCCCGCACGCTGCTCAAGGACCCTCGTATCCTGATTCTCGACGACTCCACCTCGTCGGTGGACAGCGAGACCGAGGGCGAGATCAGGGAAGCGCTGGAACGGCTCATGCAGGGTCGCACGACCTTCATCATCGCCCATCGCATTCAGAGTGTGATGAATGCCGACCAGATCCTGGTCCTGGACCAGGGGCGCGTTGTGCAGCGCGGTACGCATGACGACCTGGTTGTCGAGCCAGGCCCGTACCGGCGCATCTACGAAGCGCAGACGCGCATTGAAGAAGAACTTGAGCTGGAGCTAGTAGAGCCCCAGCCGCATATGCAGACGCAGCGGAACGGGGGGAGCAACCATGACAATGGACACGCTTGAGTACGAAGAAGAAGAATTCACAAGTCGTTTCAGCGGCCACACACTGAAGCGCATTGCGGGCTTGCTGAAACCATACAAGTGGCGGGTGTTTGGCTTTGTCGGGGCCGTAGCCATTGTCTCCGTGCTCGACTCGGTCTTCACATACCTGAGCCTGATCATCGTCGATGACGCGATTATCGCGCGCAATACCAGCGTACTCTGGCGCACGTTCGCGATCTACGGCGCGCTGTCGCTCTTTCAGGCGATCATGGTCTTCGCCTTCATCTACATCTGCGGCATCCTGGGCGAGCGGGTGCGGTATGACCTGCGGCGCGACATGTTCGATCACCTGCAGGAATTGTCGCTCACCTACTTCAACAGGACGCCCATCGGC
>CAYJNV010000080.1:7096-15934 GCA_964370975.1 uncultured Caldilineaceae bacterium
TCTCAAGGGTGACTTCGGACACGGACCGCGTGGCCGAGCTCATGACATGGGGATTGCTGGACCTGACGTGGAGCACCATCAACATCGTCACGGCCGTCATCTTCATGATGCGCATCAACTGGCATCTCGCGCTGATTGTGCTGACGATTATCCCGGTCATCATCGTGGTGGCCGTCTTCTTCCAGAAGCGCATTATCACCGAGTACCGGCAGGTGCGCAGGATCAACTCGAAGATCACGGGGCGCTACAACGAGACAATCACAGGTGTGCGTGTCATCAAGGCGCTCAATCGAGAACAGGAAAACCTTGAGCAGTTCGAGCACCAGGCAAGCGAAATGTACAGGGCGGGCTACAAGGCGGCATGGCTGTCGGCGCTCTTCATGCCCGCCGTGCAACTGATTGGTGCGTTCGCGATCGGCAGCATTGTGGTCTACACCGGCCTCACCGAGGCGCAGAACACGATGTCCGTCGGCTCGATCCAGGCCTTCGTCTCCTACGTTCTCTTCATGGTCTGGCCGATTGAGCAGATGGCGCGAGTCTTCGCCGAAATGCAGCAGTCCGTGGCTTCAGCCGAGCGCATCTTCTCGCTGGAAGATGCCGTGCCCGACATCACCGACAAACCGGGTGCGCACGATCCTGGCACCATGCGCGGCGAGATCGTCTTCGACAAGGTGGACTTTGGCTATGAGGACGGCAAGCAGGTCTTGCGCGACTTCTCGCTGACCGTGAAGCCGGGCGAGATGATTGCGCTGGTGGGGCCCACGGGCGGCGGCAAGAGCACGATAGTCAACCTGCTCTGTCGCTTCTTCGAGCCGCTGCATGGGCGCATCACGATCGGGGGCATGGATTATACCGACATGACGCAGCACGCCGTGCAGTCGCGCATTGGTGTGGTGCTGCAAACACCCTATCTATTCAGCGGCACCCTGCGCGAGAACATCCGCTATGGGAGGCTGGAGGCGAGCGACACCGAGGTGGAGGAGGCGGCGCGCGCAGCAGGCGCGCATCCTTTCATCGCGATGCTTGAGAATGGCTACGAGGAGCCTGTAGGCGAAGGGGGCGTGCTGCTCTCGACCGGGCAGAAGCAATTGATCAGCCTGGCGCGTGCCGTACTCGCACGGCCCGACATCTTCATTATGGACGAGGCCACAAGCAGCGTCGACACGATGACGGAGACGCTGATCCAGCAGGGCATGGAGACACTGATGGATCAGTGCACCTCGTTCGTAATCGCGCACCGCCTGAGCACGATTCGCAATGCCGACCGGATTCTGGTGATTGATAACGGGCGCATTGCAGAAATGGGCACGCACAGCCAGTTGCTGCACCAGCGCGGCCACTACTATCGCCTGTACACACGCCAGTTTCGCCACGAGAAGGCGGAGGCGGCCAACCCCTGGGCCGAAGCGACGCGCGATGCCCAGCAGACTGACGTGGAGATGGAGGCGGCAGATTAGCAGGAACCTTGTGCGTGTCCGGGTGTGCACCGCCTAAACAGCCTGGGCAATTGATGCAGTATCGAAACGCCGCGCCTACGACATGTAGGCGCGGCGCTTTGCTTGCTTGTGGTGCATCGCCGCGCCAAATCGCTTTGCCGACCGCCTGATCCCCACCATTCGCATTGCCCTGTACCTGTACTTGCGCGCTGCCGGACCGCTCATTACGCGATGATCTGGAACCCGCGCGGCCGCGAGCGTCGCCCTCAACGAGCGCCTCGACGGCCAGCCATCAATTCACCAACTTTGCGTTTGTTTGCCGGCCATGCAATCAAGTAGACTACGCTCGTCGGCGCTGTGTGTCGACAGAGCGCACGCAGTTCACCCAAGACCATTCTCACCGCTCCGGCCACGTAGGGCTGCGACGGGATTACGCCATGCAGCATCGAAGTGGCGCCGGCAGCATCCGGCGCGATTGCGTCGCTGCGCGCAGGCTGGTTGCGGTGCAGCCGTGGGCGCGCTGTCTTTGCGTGACGGCTGAGCCGTTCGTCTACCCATATTTCAGGAGCGCACCATGAAGTACGTTTACGAAGCAATCGGCACATTCTTTCTCGTCATGACGATTGGCATGGTTGTCATTGAGCCGGGCAGCGCCGGCGTCATGGCGCCATTGGCTATCGGCACCATATTGGCGGTGATGATCTTCGCCGGCGGCCACGTATCGGGTGGCCACTACAACCCGGCCGTCACGCTTGCGGTCTACCTGCGCGGCAAGTCGACGCTCAATGACATGCTCATCTACTGGGCAGTGCAGATAGTGGCGGGCATTGTGGCGGGCTTCATCGTGCTCTACATCAAGGGCGCCATGGCGCAGGCGGCGGGCGTTGCGCTCGCAATCAGCGCGATTGACGTCAACTCGCGCATTCTGCCGGCGCTGCTGGCCGAATTTATTGGCACATTTGCCCTCACCTTTACCGTGCTCAACGTAGCCACAGCGCGTGCGACTGAAGGCAACTCCTTCTATGGTTGGGCAATCGGCATGGCCGTAATGGCGATGGCTTACGCGTTTGGCTCCATCACGGGCGGCGCCTTCAACCCGGCTGTGGCATTTGGCATCTCAGTGATGGGACTCACCACCTGGTCCGGCATTTGGCTGTTTCTTGTGGCGCAGTTAGCCGCCGGCGCAGTCGCGGCCTATGTCTTCAAGGCCGCGCATCCTGTGGAAGACAAGACGACGGCGCCTGCCGCCAGGCCATCGGAGCAGCAGCGCCCTGCGGGCAGCAAGTCTGGCAGGCGCTAACCGCATGTCCTGGTGCAAACAAGACACGCAGCATGGTGAGGCTTCCACAACTGGAAGCCTCGCTGTCTTTGTGCCGTCGAGCGACGGTTGCCTGGTGCGGGCGATTGCACTATCATGACCACAGGCAGGCCGCCCGGCCCGCCGCGCGCCAAGTCAACCCTGCCGCACCTGCGGAACCCAGCCCTGGAGCCCATCGAATGCTCCGCTGCATGCCCTTCGCGGGCGACTTTCCCATCATCCGGCCCTTTGGCGCTACGTCGAGTGGCGCGAGCGCACCACCGCGCGTGGCCGGGAACGGTACGTCGACAGGCCTGCTGGGCCACGAAGGCATTGACTTCGCGCTGCCCGCGCGCACGCCCGTGCGCGCCATTCACGAAGGCGCCGTCGTTTGGGCAGGTGATGCGCCGGGCTTTGGCCAGGCTGTGCTGATTGAGCATGTGTGGGGGCAAAGCCTCTACGCGCACCTTGATGAGGTGCACGTGCGCAGCGGCGAAGAGGTGGACGCGGCGCAACAGGTGGGACTTAGCGGCGGCGCCGGTGACGATGAAACAGCGCATCTTCATTTTGGCCTGCGTGTGATTCCCTACAGCGGCGGAGATGGCTGGTATGGTTACTGCGATCCACTGCCCTACATGACTCGCCTGCAGGAGCCGCGCGGCGCAATCATCGGGCCGCATATCCTCGGCGGCGTACACCGTCACCTGCCGCTGCTCGAGAAGTGGCAGCCGCGCCTGGTTGTGGTGGTGGATCCGAATCCTGACGAGATGCGCACGCTGAGGCAAACATGCCCTGAGGCGACAATCATCGGCCGCGTATACGCGCCCGACGGCGAAACCTCCGACCGGATCCAATCGGACGCACGCGCGGCTGCGCAGTGGGCACACGAGCGCGTGCTGGCGCATCTTTCGCCCCACGTAGACTTCTGGCAAGTGGCCAACGAGGTGCACCAGGCCACCGCCGACCTGCCCATGCTCAACGATTTCGAGCTTGCGCGCATGGGTCATGCCGAAACCGCAGGGTATCGTTGCGCGCTCTTCGGCTTTGCCGTTGGCAACCCGGACTTGCCCAGCGCCGATCGCATGGGCGCGTGGCGGCTGCTCTATCCCGCGCTGGCACGTGCCGAGCGCAATGGCCACTGCGTCGCGGTCCATCAATACGCCGCGCCCGATCTGACCAGGCCCACCATCGACTGGCACATCCACCGCCTGGAGCATCAGGTGCTGCGGCGCATCCCTTACAAGAAGCTGCAGTTTGCCGTCACCGAATTCGGGCTGGACGGTTTGCTGCAGGGACCGGATCCGGCGGGCTGGAAGTCGCTTTCCACAGCCCCAGCGTATGTGGATGGATTGTTGCGCTCGGGGCGGTATCTTGAACGATTTTCGGGCCGCGTGCTTGGCTATGCGGTTTACAGCCTGGGCGTTACCGGCCCGTGGGCATCCTATGACATTGATGGGGAGGTGGCGGGCATGTTGGCTGATAGATCGGAACGAGGCACGTGGGCGCAGGTGAATACCGAGAGCGGTGGCCTCGATGCCGCCGAGTCCGACCGCTTGACGGGCCCCGGGGGGACCGAATCTACGCCGCCGCCGCCGACCGATCCGGCCGAGCCGACCGAACCGGCCGAGCCACCTGCGCCCGCCACTCCCGTGCTCGAGCGCCGCATCAGCCCGTGGGTTGCTGCCTACAACATGGCGGTCAAATCAATTGCCGAGCGTGCCGACAATCCGCCCGCAGAGGATGGAATGCTCTTCCTTGTCAAGGATGTCTTCACCACGCTCAATGGTTCGTGGGAGCCGAATGATCAGCCGGGCAGCATCCCTCAGTGGGCTCGTGACAGCTACCTCCGCGGCGAGTTCAGCGAAGCGGGGGCCGACCACCATGCCTTTGGCGCCGTGCTGGGCCTCGACGGCGAGTTGATGGATGGGCACTCCATGCGCTACTGGTCGGATGGTTTCGGCGCGCTGGCCAACCCTGACTACGACGGCTTCGTCGATCTGCCTGTGGAGGCGCACTCGCGCTGGGCCAATCTGGTGCTTTTCAGCGGCAGTTCATTTGTGCCGGAGCGCGGCGAATCGGGGCCATGGTGCTGGATGCCGCCGGGCCGCGCCGAGGTGATGACGGGCGGTGGCCTTCCCGCCAACCACCATGTCTCCACCTTTGTCGTTTGGCAGGCCGTGCCGGCGGAGATTGGCGAGGAGCCACCCGTTGCGCCGCCGGTCGTGCCGCCAGTTGAGCCGCCCGTCGTGCCGCCGGTCGTGCCACCGGTCGTGCCGACGCCGCCAACATCCGACATACAGCGCCGTCTGGGCAGTTGGGTCGAGTATCTGAAACCATCGATTAAGCGTATCGACGAGCGCCCCGACGGGCCCTCGGGCAACATCGCCTATCTCATCAAGGATGTCTTCACTACGCGCGACGGCAGTTGGGAGCCATCGGACAAGATGGGATCGGTCGATGGCTGGGCACGCGAGGCATACCTCAAGCCATGGGGCGCGCCCGACTACTTTGACGACGCAGGCGCCGATCACCACATCTTTGCGTGTGTGTTGGGGCTGGACGGCAAGCCCATTCCCGAATGCGGGATTCGTTACTGGTCTGACGGCTTTGCACAACTCGGCAATTCTGCATATCAAGGTTACGTGAGCCGGCGCACCAAGACGCAGTCGGGGTGGGCCAACATCCCCATGGATGGCGGGGCAAACTACTTCCCCGAGAGCGGGCAGCAGGGGCCATGGTGCTGGACGCCCGACGGCGCCGCGGAGGTCTTCTGCGGTGGCGGGATGCCCTCCAACAACCACGTTTCGTTCTTTGTGGTGTGGCAGGCGGTGGAACAGGTCGTTAACCCGCCGTTGCCGGGTGACCAGAATGTCTTTCTGCCCTGGGTGGCGGGGCCGTCGCAGGAGTTGCCGCTGCCGCCGGTGATTCCGCCCGAAGAGGGAGGGCCGGCCGCGCCCGAACCGGCTGCGCCGCCGCCTACTGCCCCGCAGCCGCCCGCAAGCGACGATCCTCTGTTGCGCACGCTGCGCGAGGATGCCTGGCTGCGCGTAGGGATTGAGTCGAGCCACGAGACTGTACTGGCCGCTTATGCGCGCGCGGTGGCGTTGGGGATGCCGGTGACGCACGAATTTGTCAGCGGAGAGTTCACAGCTCAGGGCTTTGCAGGCGGCATCGTCTTTTCCCGCACCGACCGGCCGGAGGAGATCACGCACATCGCCTGGTAGCAAGTAAATTCCAGTACGCAGAAACAGCGGAAAAAGCGGAAACAACATGAAGAACCAATTCTACTTCATGCTGTTTCCGCTGTTTCTGCGTACTGGAATTTGGCCTCTATTCGCCTATCCAGTCCAGCAATTGCGGGTAGGCGCGGGCCGTCTGTTGCAGCGGCTGCGTGGGGTCGAAGATGTCATGGGGCAGATTCCAGGCCGCGGGGAAGGCCCAGGAATGCACCGTCGCGCCCTGGCGTCGCCACTGTGCCACAATGCGCGCAATGCCCGCGTTGTCCACGGTGTCATCGCACGGGTTGGTGATGACCGTGACCTTGTCGGCGGCGAAGAGGGAACGGCGTGCGTGCGCATCCAGCAGCGCGCCGAGGCGCAGCATTTGACCTGCGGCGCGTGTGCTGTAGCGGGGGTAGGCGTGGGGCGGCCCGGCGCGCGCTTCGCGTGCGGCGGCATCCCACCAAATGAAGCGGTTGGGCAGCAAGGTGAGCACGTTTGCGTAGAAACGGCGCAGCGGCAGCGGCACACCCTGCAGCGCAATTGCCGGCGCAATGATGACTGTGTGGTCGAGGTCGGCACGTAGCTGCGCTGCCCAGGTCGCCATGGCCCCACCCAGCGAAAAGCCAATGAGAACGCGCCGCTCGCCCAGGCCGTGCAGCGCATCGCAACTGGCGTTGACGAGTGCGACCATCTCCTCTACCGAAAGGCGCGCAAAATCGGGCGCGAGGCGGTCGCGAGAGCCGTGGTGCGCCAGGCGTGGCGCAAGCACGTTGTGGCCGCGTTTGTACAGTTCCTCAGCAAATTCAGTGAATTGCGCAGGGCAATTGGTGAAGCCATGCAGCAGCACAAATGCGGTTGCCGTCTGCCTGCCGTGACTCCACAGACGCGTGCGGCAAGCCGGGTTGACTGCGGCGTCATCGGCGGCCTGCAGCGCACGTACGCGCGCAATCGCCTCCGCGAAATCGGCAGCAGGGCGTGGCAAGCGTGTATCGCGCAGTGGCGCAAGCTGCAGTGCTGCCCAACCGGCAGCGACGGCCGCGCCCAGGCCCAGCAGGGGCAATGGCTTCATTGGGTGTGTTCTGCAATGGGGCGTTGTATGTTCGGTGCGAGGTGATACTACTGGTCGATAATGGGCAGCAGGTCGCGGCCCAGCACCAGCCGCAACTCTACGTGGGTGTCTGGATTCAGTCCTGTCACGCTGGCCAGCGAGGGCGAAATCCCCAGCGCGCTGCTCACTTCCTGAATGACCGCCTCGGAGACGCCGTAGTTGATGAGAATGCTCTGCGAATAGTCGCCGCGATCTGCGTCGCCGATCGCGTCCACCTGCCAGCCCTTCGCCTCGAGCAAATCGCGCGTCTTGGCGGCCATGCCAGGTACGCCCGTGCCGTTGAGGACTTCGATATTCACCGTGCTCGAGTCGGCGGCAATGGCCTCAGCCCCCGTGTTGGCCGAAACTGTGGCGGCGGGCGGCGTGAAGAAGGTGCTGACGGCGGCACGCACCTTGGCGCGATCGGGCAGCAGAATCCACATGCCGTCGGGGCTGTAGGTCTCTTCGCCATAGCGGCTGTCGAGCACGAGCTGGCGAATCTCGCGCGGCGGGTTGTCGTTGACGTAGGTGGCCAGCTCGATCAGTTTGTCGACAGGAATGTTCGTCTCCACGCTATTGCGCAGGGTGGAGAGCAACTGCGGCGCACGCGCCAACAGCGTGGGCAGCATGCCGGCGCTCTGCACCTTGTTCATCACGGCGCGAATGACGTCCTGCTGGCGGCCCGAGCGGCCGTAGTCATCGTCCACATTGCGCGTGCGGGCGTACTTGAGTGCGGTCGCACCATCCATGTGCTGAAAGCCGGGGTCGAGGTGGAAGGTCTCCACGCCTTCATCCACGGTGGGGTACTGTTCATCGTGGATTGTCTTGGGCACGTTGATCTCGATGCCACCGATGAGATCGACCAATTCGGTGAAGCCGGTGAAATTGATGCGTACATAGTAGGGCACCGACTGCCCCACAAAACTGCTGACCGTGTCCATGACCAACTGCGGTCCGCCGCCGGGGTAGCGCGCCTGCTCGCCGATGCCCCAGGCCGTGTTGATCTTGGTGTTATAGCCCAGCGTTGGGAAGGGAACGTAGAGATCGCGCGGCAGTGACAACATGCCCGCGGTCTGCGAGTCGGGATCGATTGTGGTCAGGATCAGCGTGTCAGTGCGCTGGGGGCCGCCTTCGTCAGGGCGTTCGTCGGTTCCCAGCAGGAGGATGTTGATGGAGGGCGTGCGCGGCGCGATCGAGACGGACTCAGTGTCGGCCTGGCTGCCTGACGCGTCGGCAGCCAGGGCCGTCTGCCCGTCCGCTGCCGGAAGCGCGTTTGCAGTGAGGCGCGACTCATACGCCGGCAGGCTGCCTGCCATGCGATCGCGCGACCAGCCGAACAACTCGTATCCCGACCACAACGCCAGCAGCAGAATGACGACTGTATAGGCAATTGTGCCAATGGCTGCCTTGCGCGTGTTGCCCGCCTCTTGCGGGGTGGGCGGCAGCGAAAGATAGGGGTCGTAGGGCGTGCGATTCTGCATACCCGAGACTATACCACGCTTCACACACCGTCCAAACGCGCAGTGGGGGCGCGTGGCCGTTGGCCGCGCCCCCGCACAGGAGGTAGCGCATGGTCGGCGAGGCGCTAAGCCAGAGCTCGCAGCAAATATGGGCGAATTGCCCACTACCGGTCCGATTTCGGTCCACTTCCAACGGACAAACGCGACACGGCGACGGCATGGTGCACAGGAGTCAGATTACCTGCGGAGATCACACGTCAGCTTGTCGGCTGCATGCTTCTCGCGGTCATCACTGTCCCGGCTTGTTCTTCACTGGCTTCTTCTTTGCCTGCGTGAT
>CAYJNV010000081.1:0-15654 GCA_964370975.1 uncultured Caldilineaceae bacterium
GAGCTTCTACGCGTCGCTGCCCAAGGAATTGCGCCCCAGCGCGCGCCAGGGCAACCCCGTGGACGCGAGCTCTGCCCCAGCGCGCGAACTCGACGCCGAGCCGGGGCTGGCCATCCTGCTGCCACCCCCCGCCGCAGACGAGGCCACCGCGACCTGGCGCACGCTCCTGGCCGAAGTGGCCGCGCGCCCTGGCCGGGCGGTGATTGACCTCACCGAAGAGCTTGCCGAGACGCTCAGCGCCGCCGGTGAAGACGAAAGCTTTTCCGAAGTGCTCTTTGCGGCACGCGAGATCAAGGGGCTTGAGCGCGCCACGATCCTCGTGCACGGGTTGGGCGCAGTCTACGACCGTGTGGTGGCGTTGACCGAAAATGAGGACGGCACAATCATCCCGCAAATGGAGGCGCGCCGGCTGATTGACCAGATGCGCGTCGCCCTCAGCCGCTCCACAAGCCGTATTGTCTTTGTAGAGCCGCCCGACGCCGACGTCTTTGACGCGCTGGACTTCGACGCCAACGTTAACGCGATTGCGCTGGGGTGGGATGAGTTTGCCGAGTTCCTCCAGGCCGACACGATGACCGAACTGGAGTTGGTGAGCGGTCTGCTTGACGAGGCTGAAGATTTGGCCGACCGCGGCCGCCTTGAGGACGCCCTGCGCCGCAACCGGCGCGCCGCGGTGATTGCCGAGCGCGCCGGCTCGCCGGATGCCACGGCGCAAGCACGCCGCCAGTTTGCCGAGCTCACGCTGCGCCATGCCGAAGCGTTGCTTGAGGCCGGTTTACTGGCCCAGGCCCAGGAGGCCTTCCAGGCGCTTTTGAGCGTGACCGAAGAGCTGCCCACCGAGCTATATGGCGGGCGTATTGACGAGCTGTTGAATCGCCTCACCGCCGCGTCGGACACACTTTTCGACCAACTGCTGCAACAGAGCCAAGACGCGCTAGGTGCGCTCGAGTACGCCGACGCGCAGGCCACGGCGCAGCGCGCACTGTCCATCGCCGAGCGCGCCGTCACAACCGACCGCCTGACGCGTGCACGCGCCGCCGCCATCGCTGCTACCTCCGCGTGGGCCGCCGCTTTGGCCGCCACCCATGCGCACACACACGCGCAGCAGTTGGTTTCGCTCCTCACGGAACTGGCGCACTTGCATGCGAGCGCCAACGCTGAGGGGCTGCGCGCCGGCGCCATGCTCCTTGCTTCCCGCTACGCGCTTGTGCCGGAGCGCAGCAATCTGAGCGTGGTGCAATTGGACAGGGTCCTTGGTGTGGTCGAGCGCATGCTTGTTGACGGTGCGCCCGACGCCGCCACAGCACTGCACCTCGCTCTTTGGCTGGAGGAGACCTTCGCCGATTTGGGGAGCGACGCCACACTCTACTATGCATGGGTGCACGCCGCCGCAGAACTGGCGGCAGTTGCCGGCTATGCCGAATTTGATGAACATGTCTGGGATCTGGAGAATCGCCTGGAACTGGCGAATCCGGGCGCGCCGGCGCATGAAGACGTTGCGCGTTTCCGCGCCTTCCTGGCGGACTACGGAGGTGACCACGCCCAGGCCGCCATTCTCTGGGAGGCGCTGGGCGACATGGAGCAGGCCATCGCCAGCGCGCGCAATGCGGGTGACCTGGAGCGCGCCTACACGCTCCTGCGCAAGACGAACCCCTCGCATGTGCCCGAGGCGGTCTCCACGGCCGTCAAGGCGCTGCGACTGCTCCAACAACTGCAGCAGAAGCAGCACCACCTCTACCCCGCCGAGCGTCGCGCCCTGCTCGAGGAGATTGCGCGTCTGCATGCGGTGCTCGAGCAAACGGGAGACGGGGAGTAACAGCCAGAAAGACCACGAGCCAGGGCCAGCGACCGTTCGGTGCGTTCACTGGAACAGGAACTGGGTCTGAGCCCCAATCTGCTACGCCAGTGGGTCCAGATCGCAGATACGCGTGGCGAGACTGCCTTCGTGCGCAAGGCCACCCAGGACAATCGATTGGAAGTTGAGCGGAAAGCGCGCCAGTTCGCGCGTGGGGCTTCCCCATTCAGCAGTGATTGTGCGCCCATTCCCGGTTCCGCATTGTCGGGGTCAGAAGTGTCCTGGTTGAGCGCGGCATAGGACAGTTTCAGCGATTGCGCAACCGTCTGCGTCATGGCGGTCAGGGCCACTTCGGGTGTTGCGGCGCTTTCCAATTGCCGGCCCATGAGCTGCAGCACCTGTACGTGGTCGTCACGCGCGCCAAAAGCCAGGCGGTTGATAACCATTTGCAGCCGCCGCTGGATCGGCTGGATCAGAACGGCAATCAGTCCGGTTGCGAATATTGCGGTGAACACGCTCTGCTGCAGCCCCAGGAGCACACTGGCGCCTCCAATCACTGCGCCGCAGATCAGCAGCACGACGCCTGTCATTGCGGCGTAGAGCAGCGTGCGGCTGATGACAACGTCAACATCCCACAGGCGGAAGCGCAACAGCGCCACAGCAAAGGAAAGCGGCAGCGCAAGCAGCGCAATCGGCTCAACCACAAAGAGCAGTGTCGCGGCACTGCTGCGCCGCCCGTCACCGTCCACACGCAGCGAGAGGAGCGAGGCCACGATCAACAAGCCAAAGGACAAGCCCAATCCATACACCACCCACTTTGTCTGCAGTTGTTCTGTTGGCGTGGGAACGCGGCCGTAGCGGTGCACTAGTGCGGCGAAGCCGACGATGACCGCCACCGGCACTACGATCATGAACGCAATCCACCCTATCTCGATTCCGATGAACCACGTGGATTTGTCGAGAATTTGCCCGATGGATACCAATACGAGCAGCAGAGCCACAAGCCACCTACTCCAGCGCGGCACAAAGCGACCGTTGGGGAAGACATAGAAGGACATCAGGAGACGCAGAACACGACGAAGGCGAAGAACTGCGCGCTTGCCTGGAAGAGCGGATCGAGCACAGGCGGCAAGTGCAGCGTTTCGAGGTTGCCGTGAATGCCGAAGAAGACGGAGAAGAGCAGCAGCGAGGCGGAGACTGTGACGGCAACCCAATCGCGCGCGCAGCGCCAGAAGATGAGCAGCGCCGTAAAGAAGAAGGTTGCGCCCACCAGATACTCGAGCGCCATCACGGTTTGCACCCACTGCCGATATGCAAGCCACGCGGATAAACGTCAGTGTGCCTCTTCCACAGACCATCCTGTAGCCGTCACCCGATAGTTGGAAGGAGTCATCTCCCAGTAAGCCGCTACTGCAAAGGCGAACGCAATGGCCCAGCCCACGCGCACTTCGGCAAGGGGGCGCCGTACAGTTGTGTGGTGCGCGTTTGGGCCGATGCCATCGTGCTCATGGTTATCTGTTTTCCGGCAACGGGTGCGTTGAGTGCGGCCGGCGGCCCAACAGTGCAGCCGGAAGCAGCAGCCACGGCAGCCAGAAGAGACTCACGACGCGTGTGACGGCAAAACCGGAGAGTAGACGCAATTGGAGTGATGGCGTCAACAGAATGGCTGCCCAGAGCGCCAGCCAACAAACTGCAAAGAGCGCGAGCAGCGGCGTGGCCATGGTCGAGTCGCCCGTGTTGCGCAAGCGCCAAACGACGATCAGCGCGAAATTGGCGGCCAGCATACTCCAGATTACCCACTCCATCCAACGTGTTTGTGGGTGTGCCACCAGCCACAGTGTGGCCACTGCCCAGGTCGCCAACGAAATCCAGGTAATCCATCGGGGTGGCGCAAAACCGCCCGCTGTGAGATAGAGTCCAAGCAGCGCGGCGAGACCAGCAGCCTGCACAAGCGCGAGCATCCAGCGTGCATCCGACAGCCACGCGATGGGCGCAGGCATCCTGGCTCCACTGGTGAGAAGCAGCGTAGGCAGCGCAAGCGCAAGCAGAACGCAGCGTCGCACATTGGCGTTTTCAGGCTGCCGCCAGAGCGCAATGAGGGTCAATACGAGATACGCCAGGAAGGTGACCATGGCGACGGCGCGCGAGACGCCGCCGGCTGTCGCGAAGTCAGCCGAATTCGATTGCAGCAGGTTGCTGAAAAGTGCGGGATGACGATGCGGCGCACCGATGACAGGAATTACACTCATGAGGGCGGTCACAAGAAGTGCCAGGGTGGCCAACGCACTGCCGAGTGGCATGGTCTTTTCGCGTGCCTGCGCTGAGCGTTTCTGCAGCCATGCCGCACCCCATACGGTTCCCCAGGCAATTGTCAGCGGGACAGGGATGAACAAGAGCATGAACTTGAGAATCGTACCGGTGCTTGCGCTTGCCAGATCACCAGAAGCGGCTTCGAAGATGGGGCCTGCGAGCAACAGCATTAATCCGACGGCGAGCAGCGTCGCACCTGGTCTTGCGCGCAGGTGCAACAGGCGTGACAACGCCATCCATACGACACTGCCAACGATGCCCACGATCGCAAAGATCATGACAATCCCCAGTGACGCGGCCACCGTGAAGACCGGCTCATTGCCTGCTATGAGGGCCACAACGCGCATGGCCACACGTGCCAACACGCCGCCTGCTGCGCCGGCTGCAGCCCCGGCGCAGAGATAATTGCCCCACATGGTCAGGCTTACGGAGTGCGGCAACGTGAAGCGCCGCCTTGCCAACTCTTCCGCAAACATTTGATGGCCTCCTTTACCGCTATCTGTGGGCAAACGTGCTCACCGCATGGTGACGGGCTATGTGTTTGGGCCGTGAGCACGTGGCATGTTGCAGCCTATTCCACAGTGAATGAGACGATCTGCGTCATGCCGTCCCCGGCAAGGGCAACGTGGTTGCCGTCGGCGGCCTGCGAGCAGAGTATGAGGGCGTCGGGCGCAAGCGTCAGTTCGGCCTCCAACTGCGCATTGCCATAGTGCAGATGGGTCTCATCATTTGGCACACCCTGGCCAGGGTCGCACATGGTTCGTCGACCATGATGTGCAGGTGACCCGCATTAGGGTTGACTTCGCCCGCGGGCTCGATCATGAAATTCTCCGCTGCCATCGCGACCTGAAGCGGACTCGAGACAGTCGCACCTTCCGCCAGCCCAACAAAGAAAACACGCGGGCCCTCGGCTTGAGCGGGCGCAACGCTGGAGATCGGCGCGCAGTCGCCTGCCAGAAGTGCCAGCGCCACAGCGCCGCTACCCAGAATACTACAGTTAATAGTCATGCTGCTACGGCATGCTGTCTGATTCGCCACGATCTTCATCCTCCGGGAAAGCCTGCGGCATGCGCCTGATCTGCGGCGCGGCTACAGCGTAGCATCTGCGCAACGGACTGTCATGGGAGCAGCGTCCCGACGCGCTGGAACAATGTGTCCCTACATCGCGAGCGGCTGTTTTGTGTGCTATAATCGGCCACTCTGCACAATCCAAAAAGCCCAAATCTGCCCACAAGCGCGTTCCATCCAGGAGGCACGGAGTCCCATGGCTTTTCCCATTCCCAGCATGCTGCTCAAGCAGCTTTACACCTTTGGCAGCCTTGCGGATACGGAGCGCGGTGTGCGCTTCTCGCTGAAGAACCGGCTCAGCGACGGCACAGTCACCGGTCTGGCGCACGTCAAGTTTGATGGCATCGAAGTGCCCCGCAGCGCAATTCGCCTGGATTTGGGTCAAGGCGTGGTGCTGACCGCTGATGAGGTGCGCGCCAAACCAGTGGATTTTCCGCTGCGACGCGTGCTCGACATCGTTTGCGACATCCCGCCGCTGGACGTGGGCATTCATCATATCGAGGTCAAGTTCGACGCCAAACCCTTTGGCACGCTGACGCTCAAGGTCGAAGGCGCGATCCACAAGGAGACAGAGAAGCGCACGGCGATTCCGCGCTCACGCGACGACGACTATGCGCCCGAGGCTATTACCGCACGCCAGCACTTCATCGAAGCATACAGCGGCGCACAGTACCATCACATCAAGCAGTACTCGTTCGACCCGCATATGACCAACGGCAACGTGGAGCATTTCGTTGGCGCGGTGCAGATTCCGATTGGGCTGGCGGGGCCGCTCATGATTCACGGTGAGCATGCCAACGGCGAGTTCGTGGTGCCCATGGCCACCACTGAAGGGACGCTCGTCGCCTCATACAATCGCGGCATGAAGGTGATCAATCTCTCGGGCGGCTGCCGCGTGACGATTTCGGGCGACGGCATGCAGCGTGCGCCCGTCTTCGTTTTTGACGACGCACAGCAGGCGCGTGACTTCTCGCTGTGGGTGGCGCAAAACTTTGCACGCATTGCCGAAATGGCCGAGGCAAGCTCGAGCGTGGCCAAGCTGCTCAACATTGAGCCCTTCCTGGCCAGCAAGTTCGCCTACTTGCGCTTCACCTATTCCACGGGCGATGCCGCCGGGCAGAACATGGTGGGGCGCGCCACTTTTGCCGCCTGCGGCTGGATTGTTGACAACTACGCGGGTGTGCGCCATTTCTATCTCGAGTCGAACCTGGCTACTGACAAGAAGGCGTCGCACGTCAACGTCATGCGCACGCGCGGCAAACGCGTCATCGCCGAGGCCACCATCAAGCGCGATGTGCTGCTCGAGCACCTGCGCGTTGAGCCGGAGACGCTGCTGCATCACCACGGTGTGGGCAATGTAGGTTCGCTGCTATCGGGGGCAAACAACAATGGCGCGCACTCTGCCAACGGCATTACCGCGACCTTCATTGCCATGGGACAGGATGTGGCCAACGTCTCCGAGTCATCGGCGGGCATCCTGCACGCCGAGCGCACAGCCGAGGGGGACCTCTACCTGTCGATGACGATTCCATCGCTGATTGTGGCGACCTACGGCGGCGGCACGGGACTCGCCACGCAGCGTGAGTGCCTTGAGATGATTGGCTGCTTTGGCAAGGGCAAGGTGAACAAACTGGCGGAGATTATCGGCGGAGTCGTGCTGGCAGGCGAGCTTTCATTGGCCGCCGCGATATCCTCGTCGGACTGGGTCTCCAGCCACGAGCGCTACGGGCGCAACCGGTAGCGGCGCCATTGGTTGCGCGGGTGAGAGCACTGCGATCTTCGCACTGGGGCTTCTCGAAATTGGCACTTGAAATAGCCTTCGCCTTGTGCTAACCTTGTGCGGCCAAACGCCCTATACTCCCCCCTTGCGGCGCCCGTAAACTAAGAACGCTTTCCGCAGGAGGCGACCTATGGCGATACTCTCCCCGGCAACGAATTCCGCGCCCGGCACGGCCGACGTCGAGGACGAGCCCGACAGCTTCTTGCGCGGCTGGCGGCTCGATCTCGCGCGCTTCTTCTGGCTCGTCACCCTCTTCGCAGGTATCCTCGCCTTCATTTCGGGCATGCCACGCAGCTTTGCGATTGCATCCACGCTCAGCGAAGCCGCGCGCCGCAGGCTTGTGCTGATGGGTATTCCACCCTACAGCACAGCGTGGTATCTGCTCATTCTGGACACGGCAACCTTCGCGCTCTTTGCCATCGCCGCAATCATCATCTTCCGCAAGCGCTCATCCGACCTGCTGGCACTTGTGACCTCCTTCATGCTGCTCTTCACGGGCATGCTCTACACCGCGCCCGCCTATGAAGCGCGCATGCCCATCCTCTTTGTGGCGATTGGCGCGGCCGCGGCCGAATTCTTCCAAGTGCTGTTCCTGCTGATCTTTCCTGATGGCCGCTTTCGGCCGCGCTGGATGTGGATCATCCTGCCGCCGCTCGCGCTTTGGCGCGTCTACATCTGGCGCGTCTACTATATCCCCTGGCTCTACACGGGAAGCCGGATTGGTGACACATATCCTTTCCTGCGCCAGGATTCGGTTGACCTGCTGCTCTTGTTTGCCATCGTGCTTGCGGCGGTTGCGTTCCAGGTGATGCGCTACCGGCGCGAGTATTCGCCAGCCCAGAAATTGCAGGCCAAGTGGCTTGTCTGGGCCACGTCGGTGGCAGTCATTATCGTAGGCGCCTATGTGATCGCCGTGAACGCGCTACCTGCCATGCACCCGCGCCTGGGCAGCAACGTGGCCATGGCAATGGCCGGTCGCACCGTGCGCCAAGTAGCGCTCTGCATCATCCCGCTGGCCGTTATTTATTCGGTGCTGCGCCGTCGCCTCTGGAACATCGATTTTCTCATTAACCGCACCCTGGTCTATGTGCCGCTGACCAGCGTGCTGGCCGGAATCTTCGCAGTGCTGGTGACACTCTCGCAGCGCTTCATGCTTGCCTCCACCGGCACCAAGTCCGAATGGGCCGTTGTACTCATTACCGTTTTGCTCACGACATTGATCAGTCCATTTCGCACCGAGATCCAGAAGTGGGTGGACCTGCGCTTCAAGGAAGCACCCGATCCCTTGCAGGCGCTCAAGCGGCTGGACAAGGACGTGCGCTCTGTGGCGGATATCATTACGCGGGATACGCTGCTGGCGCGCCTGGTGGATGACAGCGTGATTGCGCTGGGTGCGTATGGCGGCGCCGTCTATGTAGTCGGGGCGGAAGGGCCGCAGTTGCTCCACGCCACTCCTGAATGGTACGGGCCGATCGCGCTGCAGCGCCCATTCATCTGCGAATCCGAATGCGCCGGATGGCTTGTGCTGGGGCGAAAACAGTGCGGCATCGCCTACAGCGAGGCTGAAATCAAGAGTCTGGAGGAGACGATGGCGCGGATTGCGCGCGTCATGGTTCTGATGCATGGCACACGCACGCTGGCAACCGCACCCGCGATGGATGCTGAGACCAACCTAGCGCCCGCGCTGCCGCAGCCGGTGCGCAAGGCCACGCGCGAACAGGCATTCGCACTCCAGCCGGAGATGGCGCCCGGTGCTGGCGAGGCGCAATCGGCCCCCGCAAGATGAAGCGGAACTGCGCAACGCGCAATTCTGAATGCCGGGCCGGTCCTTCGCTTCGGAATCCTCAGCCTCAGGCCTACTGTGTCTTCGCTGCGGCGCGCGGGATGCTCTTGATGTAGGCATGGACGGCGGCCAATTCGACATCATCCATGGCGCCGTAGGACTGCCAGGCCATAGGCGGCGCCAATGTGTGCCCATCGGGGCTGATGCCCGTGCGCATCACTGTGATGAACTCTTCCAGAGTCCAGTCGCGCACGTGAACGAGCGAAATCCCGGTTGGGTAATACCGCTTCTCCTTGCCGTCAAGCGCTTCGCCGTGACAGTTGCGGCAGTCCCGGTAGGAGACGAGGTAGTCGCCATATGCGGCGGTCGGCCCGCGCTCTGGTGCGACCACCGGCTCCAACACAGGCACGGTGTCGGTGATGACGTTGAAGCCCATCAGCACATACAACACCATCCACGGTATGTACTTCGGTGTCTCGTTGGCGACGGCCGGCTGCGACCGCAGGTAGGCGATCACGGCGGCGAGGTCTTCGTCGCTCATGTTGCGCAGCCGGTCGGTGGGCATGGCAACGAGTTTGCGACCCGAAATGTCGACGCCGTTGCGAATCGCGCGTACGATCTCTTCGTCGCTCCATGTGGCGAGTGGACCGCCGGGCGTCAGATTCGGCGCGTAGATCTCGCCCACGTCGATGATGTCGGCGAGGTTGTTGCCCCCGCGCAAAGGCAGGGTGTTGTCAGGGCTGTGACAGGACATGCAGGTGGTGCGCGCGATGTGCTCTCCGCGGGCAACCAGGTTCGCCGCGGGGGCACTGGCGGCAGGTTCAGCAGGACTCGTGGGTGCGAGGGCGACCAGCGGCACGTCGCGCGGCATGAAGGCAATGATGGCGCCGCGCACCAGCACGGCAATGGTGGCAAACAGGAAGAGGGCTGGAATGGTCAGGGCGAGACCACCCGCCCAGCGCTTCCAGCCGCGGCTGCGCCGCCAGGTGACCTGCGCGGCGTCCGCAAAGGCCAGGCTAAAGGCGATGAAGAAGGTCATGATTACAAAGTCAGTGAGCGACATGGGCTCGGTCTCCAGGTCTCCACATGGCGCACACGCGCCCGCCGGGTACGGATTGTGGTAGTCGTACGCAAGCAGCGCGCGCCCGCATTATGTGTTGAGCCGAACTCGCTCCACGGACGCTCTGCGTAATTGCTGCGTCGCCTGCTGCTGTACCGAGGCAAGGCCTTCCGCCGGCAGTCGCGCCATACAATAGGACACCAGATTTCTACTGCCGACTCACAATTCCTTGCCGCGCAGCCACCGCCACAGGCTGCGCACCACCACAGCGGCCGCGCAAACTGCCGCTCCCACAAAGATCAGATACGCAACCTGTGCAAGCTGCGGGAATAGCGTTGACGGCACGCTGCTGGCGATGCCGCCTCCAATCAAGAGGCCAACGACAAGCAGCGCCAGCGCCACGCGGCGGCTATTCCTGGTGATGGTGGCGTCGATTTCGGCAATCTGTTTGGTCAGGTCGGTGCCATCCAGGTGCACCACAAACTTGCCGCGCTGAAACTGATCGAGCCAACCGCCAATCGCCTGTTCTATCGACGGAATGCTGCGTACGGCCTGCTTTGCCGAACGCAGTGCCTGCGTGCGCAGCGAGTTCAGGAGCTTTTCGGAATCAAAGGTGGCGACAAACAGATCGCGTGTGGCGTCCATGGCCGCATCCACCAAGGGCAGATCGGGGTCGAGCCTGTGCGCTGTCTCTTCGGCCTGAATCATCGCTTTGAGGGCGAGCGTCAAATCAGGGTCCATGCGCAACCCCGCTCGCCCGAGCGCATCAAGCACGGATGACATGGCGCCACCGACGGAGAGAGGCATATCGGGGAAGGCGGTGAAGCGTTTGAGCAGCCGTTCGGCGTCTTGCATGAACTTTTCTTCGTCCACTGCGCCTGAGCGCACGGTCAGGCGCAAGACTGTACGCGCACACTCGCGTCCATCGCGTTCAGCGAGCGAAAGGATCAGATCGGCCAGCGCCAGCCGCTTGTCCGTCGTCAGCGTACCCATCATGCCCATGTCCAGGAAGATAATCGTCCCCGTCTCGGTATCGACGAGCACGTTGCCCGGATGCGGGTCGCCGTGAAAGAAGCCGTCATAGATGACCTGCTTGACCATGGCGCGCACAAATGTCTGGGCGAGTTCCTTGCGGTTCAGCCCGGCGGCATCAAGCGCCTCAATGTTCGTGATCTTGACGCCACGGACAAACTCCTGCGTCATCACACGGCCTGTCGAAAGGTCCGTGTAGATCGCAGGTACGTGAATGGTGGGGAAGAGCCGCATGTTCTCGGCCAGCAAACGTCCATTGAAGGCCTCGTTGGTGTAGTCGAGTTCGAGAATGATGTTGACGGCATACTCAGCCACGATCGCGTGCAGGTCGGATTTGCGCACCCATTCGCTGCGTCGCTCCGCCAGGCCAGCCAGATCGCGCAAAATGTTGAGATCGGCGCGCACAGTCACATCAATGTCGGGTCGCTGCACCTTGACCACCACCTGGTCACCGTTGACCAGGCGCGCGCGATGCACCTGAGCCGTCGAGGCGGCGGCGAGTGGATTCTGGTCGAACTCGGCAAACACCTCGCCAATCGGTCTGCCGATCTCCTTCTCGACAATGCTTTGCGCAATCGACCATTGAAAGGGGGCAACCTCACTTTGGAGTTGCGCGAGTTCGCTGCGCCACTGAGGCGGCAATTGCTCGGAACGGCTCGAGACAATCTGTCCCAACTTGACAAAGGTCGGGCCCAGGTCCTGCAGCATATAGCGCACGGTGGCTGCGGTGCTCTCACCAATCAAGGGTTTGCGGCGCAGGTAGATGATGTGCTGGAAGAGGTGTCGGATTGGCGAAAGTGGCGAATTGTCGAAAATCATGTCGCGCATGTAGCGACCCAGTGTGTCGAGCGATGTTGCGAAGCGAAGGTTCTCGGCCAGGAAGTTCCTGCCGCCGAAAGTCAGTCTGTTGAGCGTGCGCCAATAGCGCCTGCGCGAGTTGGGGCGATCCTTGAGCGGGCTGTCCAAGCCGGTCACGCCTTCGAAGACGAAGAGGAGCACAGTCAGGATTGTGGCGGCATACAGAAGACGGAGAATGCTTGCGTTCGTGGAGACCAGCGGCATCGGCTCTGTGCCGTCACCTTGAAAGAACCAAATCGCCGAGGCAAACAGCAGCAGTGCATTGATGCCAAGCATGAACATGCCAAACGACCAGAGCACAGCACCGCCCGCAAAGAGCATAACGATTGGCGTGAGCAGCCAATGCACGGCAGCAAGAACCGTTCCCGTGGCCAGGACGTACAGCGTCTGCTCGGCAGGCGAGAGTGCTGGATTGAGTTCGAGTCCCCACGTGAGGCCGACCATGATGAGAAACGCGAGTGAATTGACGAGGATGCGCACAATGAAGTAGGTCACAATGCAAGCCCTCCTCTACAGAGCCACACGCCGGCCGACACATGTTCGCAATGTCTGGTTCAGGGGTTCAGCGATCTTTCGGGGGTAGGCGACCTGCGGCCATATGGCCGATAACTTCCCGACGAATGGGAATGTGGCGCGCAGCCATGTTGTGAATGATTTGGACATTCCGCCGTGGGCCGCATCGGGTCACTGTTGACAGATCAATCACAACTCAAGCGCAGGGGGAGACGAACAATCGGGGGTTGGTGGGGGTAGTGCAAACCAGCCGTGGCGTTGGGCGCGAGGGGTGCACCGGACAAACCGTCCTGCGGTGGCGCTGAACGCTTGAAATGCAGGTCGTAGTGCCGGCAGTGCCAACGTCGGTTGGTGAACTAGAGACTCGATTGCGCCAGTCTTCTGGGAGTGTTCGGATTATAGCGATGCACTCTGCGACTGTCAATGGGTTTTTGACACTCTGATTGCGCCTCAAACGACCGCTGGGGTGAGACTCCAAGCGCAAAGGTAGAACGCCTTGGGTTCGCAATGCGTCGTTCTGTGAACCCACTTCATACACGGTTGCCCTGCACGAGCGCTTTCCCTGGAACAGTTGATGGCGCGGCGTCTCATTTACGCCGCCAACTCCTGTTTGAGCGCATCTTTCCGTGCCTTGACTACATCCTGATAATCCAGTGACTGATGCCTGAAGTAGGTGTTGTACAGCTCTGCGTAGTGGCCGCCCTGGGCCAGCAGGGCGTCATGGCTGCCTTCCTCGATGATGCGCCCCTTTTGCAGCACGAGAATGCGGTCGGCCGCCCTGACGGTGGAGAGGCGGTGCGCGATCACAATTGAGGTGCGCCCCTTGAGCAGCAGCGCCAGCGCCTCCTGAATCTGCACCTCGGTGAAGGGGTCGATGCTGGCGGTAGCCTCGTCGAGGATGAAGATGGCCGGATCCTGCGCCAACATGCGTGCGAGCACCACAAGCTGGCGCTGGCCCATGCTCAGGCGGTTGCCGCGCTCGCCCACGTCGGTGTCCAACCCATTGGGCAGCGTCTCCAACCACTCTCCGCCACCAATGCGGCGCGCCACCGCCTCGGCGGCGCCATCGCTCAACTCCGGCGTGCCATAGCGGATGTTGTCGCGCACGCTGCCTGCAAAGAGGAAGGGCGCCTGACTTACAACGCCCAATTGGCGGCGGAAGGAGGGCAGGTCAAGAGTGCGAATGTCTGCACCGTCGATGTACAACTCGCCCGCCTGAAACTCATAGTAGCGGGTAACGAGCTTGGCAATGGAGGACTTGCCCGCGCCCGTATGGCCCACCAGCGCGACGCTCTCGCCCGGGCGAATGTGGAGCGTGAAATCGTCGAGCACTTGTTCCTTCTCGCTGTAGCGAAAGTCCATGTGCGAGAAGGCGATGTCGCCGCGCAGTCTCTGCACAGGTATTGACTGGCTCTGCACAATCGCGGGACGCGCATCCATCAGCGCAAAGATGCGCTCGGTGGCGCTCAGCGCGCTCTGGAACTGGCTCCAGAAGGCCGACAGGTTCGTCATTGGGAACCAAAACTCGCCAATCGAGTTCATGAAGAGGAACCACGCACCCGCCGTGATAATGCCCGCAGCCACGCCATAGCCGCCTGCATACAGAATGACCGCCGTGCCGACGCCCACAGCCGTTTGCAGTGTGGGGAAGATCGAAGAGAGCACCAACCCGCGCCGCACCTGAATCGTGTAGCTCTGGTTGTTGACGGCCAGGAATTCGTCGTATATGCCCTGCTCGCGGCGGAAATTCTTGGCCACACGAATGCCCGTCACCGCTTCCTGTATCGCAACGTTGACTTCGGCGATCGCGCGCTGGCTTTGCCGCGTAATCCGACGCGCCGCCTGCTGGTAACGACTGGCAATGAAGTAGCCAATCGGCATGAGCAGCGCAAGCATGGTGGCCAACTGCCAGTTGATCGTGAAGAGATAGACAAGCAGGATGACGACCAGCAGCAGTTGCGAGAAGACCTCGGTGATGAGCACTGCGGTCCGGCCGAACTCGTCCGTGTCGCTGGTGATGCGGCTAACGATGCGCCCTGACTGGTACTGGTCGAAGAAGCTCAGGTCATGGTGAATGACGGTGGCAAATGCGTCATCGCGCATGTCCATGATCACGGTACCCATGAGTTTGGCGGTCTCCAGGCGGCGCACGTAGTTGACAACCCACGTGACCAGACCCAGCAGCAGGATGGCCGCAACCAGGAGCGCCGCCGTTTGCCTGTTGCCCGACCCCGGCCCCGCGAGAAATTCGACGCCACGCGCAATCAGCACGGGCGACACCGCGCCCAAAAGCGAAAGCGCCGTGACAGAGAGGATAACCACGAGGAAGCGACTGCGGTAGGGTGCGAAGTACGCGCCAATGCGCCGCAGCAATTCACGGTTGCTGTATTCGCGGTCGTACGCTTCGGCGCCCAGTGACGCCCGCAAAATGCCCATTGGTCAAATTCCAGTTCAAGCCGCAGATAAGGGTGGCCTAACGTCACCCGATGAATACACAAAAGGTTTGCTCTTCAAACCATCGCAGGGGCAAGTATACAGGACGTTCTGGAGGCGACCAAGTTACACCCTCCAGACGCATCCCCTCACGGCGCCCGCGAATGGGTGCGCGGCTCACGCCGTCGCTTCTGCAAACGTGGTACGTTTGGCACTGACGAATCAAGACAAGTGACCGCACAAGGACGGATACCCATGCTCAAACAGCACAACGCAGGCGCGTGGCGCCCGCACCGAATTGCCCACGGCACGATGACACTTCTCGGCGCGCTCATCATTGCAGGCTGCGGCGCGCCCACGCAGCAAGACGCACAATCAGCGGCGCAGGTTCTCCCGACGGAGCCACCTACGCAGGCCGCGCCGGCGACAGCTGCGCCTGCTGCAACAGCAATGCCCGCCGTGGCAGATGCCGTACCCGCCACCGACAGCGCGCCTGCGGTGGTTCAGCCCGCTCAACCCTTTGACCCCGAGGCAACGCCTCTACGCCTGGAGACCATTGCCGAAGGCTTCGATATGCCTGTTTACCTGACCCACGCCGGCGACGGCAGTGGACGCCTCTTTGTGCTCGAAAAGGCCGGGCGTATCCGCATTATCGCCGACGGCACTGTCGTTGAGGCGCCATTCCTCGACATTGTCGATCGCGTGGGCAGCAGCAGCAACGAACAGGGTCTGCTCGGCCTCGCCTTCGCGCCCGACTACCCCACCAGCGGCCACTTCTTCGTGGACTATACCGACCGCAATGGCGACACCGTCATCAGTCGATTCAATGTCACCGATGACCCGATGGTTGCCGACGCAGCCAGCGAGAGCCTCGTGCTCACCTACGCACAGCCGGCCACCAACCACAACGGCGGAATGCTCCTCTTCGGCCCCGACGGCATGCTCTGGATTGGCACGGGCGACGGCGGCGGAGCCAACGACCGCTTCGGCAATGGCCAGAACCCGCAAACGCTGCTGGGCAA
>CAYJNV010000082.1:0-15581 GCA_964370975.1 uncultured Caldilineaceae bacterium
CGCAAGAACGAAGGCCGGGAGGCCTTCCGCAACACGCGGCGCTATGTGAATGATTTCACAAAAGGGGACAATTGTCCCGGCTTGATTGGGACAAGTGACCCATGCATGTGCACAAGGTGCGGGGTAGACTGTACTTGCACGCAGAACAGGGCGCGTGCTGCATCGAATGCACTTGCTGCATCAAATGCACACGCAGCGGCGGCCGCAACTGCCGACCCTCCCCGCCCTGTTCCGCCGCAGCGCCGGGTTATCGCGCACCCGGCCATCAGCGCGCCGAATCATCCGCAGGATATGCCATGAGTGCTCCGTTTTACACAACGCGCGACCTGCAAGAGATGCTCCAGGTAGATCGCACCACCATCTACCGCATGGCCGAAAGCGCGCGCCTGCCCGCCATGAAGGTGGGCAACCAGTGGCGCTTCCCGCGCCGGTTGATTGACCAGTGGCTGCAGGCGCAAAGCGCCGACGCCGCCTTTGGGGCCCCAGCCGACGCAGGGACTGCGCATGCGGTGGTGGTGACTGACACGCGTAGCGGCAATGCAAGCAATGGCTCGGTTCCCCTGCTGGCTGAAATCCTGCCACTCGAGTGTGTACAACTGATGCAGGATGCCTTTGCCGACGCCCTGGGTGTGATGATAGTGCTAACCGACCTCAAAGGCGTGCCCGTGACGCGCACCTCAAACCCCTGCGGGCTGCTGGCCGCTGTGGAGGCGCACCCCGAGGGCTACGCGCGCTGCCTGGCGCGGTGGGCCGACATAGCCGCCCGCCCTGCGCTCCAGCCTAGTTTTACACAAAGCGATCTCGGCTTGCTGTGCACGCGTGCCTTTGTGCGCATTGGCAACGAGCTTACCGGCATGGTCGTCTTCGGCGGCATGGCGCCCGGCGAGTGGCCCCCATCGCCTGCGCAACTTGAAGTCGCCGCCGACAGGCTGGGCATGACCAGCGACGACCTGGCCGCGCACATAACGCAGGTCTACACCATGGACGCGGCGCAGGAGCAGCGGCTGCTGGGTTCCGTGCAGCGCGTCGCCGATGTGATTACACATATCGTCAGCGAGCGGCAGGACTTCACCGTCCGCCTCGCTTCCATTGCCGCCCTGGCCAATGCCTAGACGGCCAGCGCACTCCAAACACAGGAAGTTGGACACCATGTCCGCAGAGATGCCCGACAACACGCCCGCCTCGCCGCTTGAGATACTGCCCGAACGACTGCCCGATGCACCGGTTGCAGAGGCGCCGGTCCGGCGGTGGCGCTGGCTGTGGGTGACAGGGCTTGTTGCCATCATTGCCGCGATCGCCATACCCCTCTTTCTGCTTTGGCCGCGCAGCGCCGAGGCCACCGCGGACCCCTGGCAGAATGTGCCCACGCACCCTGTCCACACCAGCCACGCCGACATCATCAAGGGTCCTTTCGAGACGCCCCAGCAGGTGACGCAGGGTTGTCTCGAGTGCCATGAGGAGTCGGCCAGCCAGGTGATGCACACGACGCATTGGACATGGGAAAGCGAGCCGATGACAGTGCCCTGGCGCGACGAGCCCGTGACGATTGGCAAGAAGAACCAGATCAACAACTTCTGCATTGGCACGCAGGGCAACGAACGCACCTGCATGAGTTGCCATGCGGGCTATGGCTGGGCCGACGCCGAATTCGACTTCACTGACAGCAGCAGTGTCGACTGTCTGGCCTGCCACGCCGACGTTTCCACCTATGGCAAGGGCGACTACGGCCTGCCCGGCGAGGATGTGGACCTGCTGGCCGCGGCCCAGAGCGTGCGCGCACCTACGCGCGACAATTGCGGCACGTGCCACTTTGACGGAGGCGGCGGCAACAACGTCAAGCACGGCGACCTCGACGAGAGCCTCTACTTTCCCTCGGGCGAGTTGGACGTGCACATGGGCGCCAACGACTTCGTTTGCACGGACTGCCACCAAACGACCGACCACGTCATCAAGGGCAAGCTCCTGGCCGACAACTTTGCGATTGACCCGGCGGAGCAGGTGGCTTGCACCGACTGCCACGCCACCGACCTGCACGCCGATGAGCGCATTAATGCACACGTGGATGATGTGGCGTGCCAGACCTGCCACGTCCCCGCGATGGCGCTCAAGAACCCCACCAAGACCTTCTGGGACTGGTCGACCGCTGGGCAGGACAAGCCCGAAGACCACTTCAGCTATCTCAAGATCAAGGGCGACTTCGTTTACGCCAAGGATGTAGCGCCGACATACGAATGGTTCAACGGCAACATCGCCTATCGCTATCTGCTGGGCGATACCATCGTGCCCACGCAGACGACCGTCATGAACCCACCCGCCGGCGACATCAAGGATCCCACCGCCAAGATTTTCCCCTTCAAGATTCATCGCGCCAACCAGCCCTATGACACGACCTATGACTATTTGCTGCAGCCAGTCACCTCGGGTGAAGGCGGCTTCTGGACCACCTTTGACTGGAACTCGGCGCTCGAGCTTGCCCAGGCGAAGACTGGCCTGGACTACAGCGGCAACTACGGCTTTGCACGCACCGAAATGTACTGGCCGGTGACGCACATGGTGCAGCCCAAGGAAAACGCCCTCCAGTGCGATGACTGCCACTCGCCCAGCGGCCGCATGGACTGGGAAGCACTGGGCTACCACGGTGACCCGATGGAATGGGGTGGCCGTTTTGACGACCAGCCCACCGCTGCCCGCTAACCGCAACACGACGACCGCATGACCACCGAGACCAGGGATAGACCCATGTTTGCTCGCCCCCATTTGCCTCGCAATTTGACTTCCGCCAAGCGCCTGATCCTGCTCGTCGGCATACCGATGACGCTGCTGCTTGTCGCCGGCGCGCCGCACGCGTTAGCGCAGGAGGGCGTGCCCTGGGTGGAACCTGTGCCGACTCCCGTATCTCCGCAGAGTGATGGCTCGCCCCTGCACCCCACCTTCGCGCTGCTCGACGTCGACGGCGCCAACGTGCTCGACAGCGGCAAACCCGTCTCGCCCATGCAGAGCTGTGGCACGTGCCATGACACGGACTACATTGAGGAGCACAGCTTCCACAGCGATTTGGGGCTGGGCGATTTTGGCCGCACGGATGTTGATCTCGCGCAACCTTGGGATCAGAGCAGCGGCTTCTTTGGCAAATGGGATCCCCTTACGTACCGCTACCTTTCCCCCGAGGGAGCGGTGCGACTGGACATGAGCACCGCCGAGTGGCTCATGCAATTTGGCGCATTCGTTCCGGGCGGTGGCCCCGCCACAACCGCCCGGAATGGTGCGCCGCTGGTTTCGCTTGACCCCGAAGCCGCCAACCCCCAGACAAGCCTGCTGCAGCCCGACGGCAGTGTGCGTGCGTGGGACTGGAAAAAGTCCGGCACGGTGGAGATGGATTGCTTTGTCTGCCACCTGGCGCACCCTGATGCGGCTGCACGCGCCGAGACGATTGCCGCGGGTGACTTTGCGTGGGCCAACACGGCCTCGCTCTCCGCCACGGGGATTGTCACCAGGACGGCCGACGGCTTTGCATGGCAGCCCGAGGCCTTTGGCGACGACGGCAAGCTGCTGCCGGCCTTCGTGCAAATTCAGGATCCCACCAACGCGAATTGCGCGACCTGCCACGGAGTCGTTCATACCGACACAAAGCAGCCGCTTGCCCTTACAGCGTGCGATATGACGGCCACCACCGGACAGGTGATTTCGCCGCAGTTGATCTCGCTGTCGGGCGTCAATCTGGCCGACAAGGCTTCACTGGCACGGCCGTGGGATGTCCACGCCGAGCGCTCACTCAAGTGCACCGATTGCCACTATGCACTCAACAACCCCGTCCACGCGCAAGAGGCGGCCGGCGTGCAGCCCGACCACCTCGTCTACGATCCCCGCCGCCTCGAATTGGGTGAATATCTCGAACGCCCCACCCACGATCTGGCGCGCGGGGCCAGCGCCCAGTTTACGATAGACGAGGGGCAGAAGGGCTCTATGCGCCGCTGCGAATCGTGCCACGCCGCCGAGCAGACGCACAACGACTGGCTGCCCTATACCGAGCGCCATATGGAGGTGCTGGCCTGCGAAAGCTGCCACATCCCCAAGCTGAACGCGCCGGCGATAGCGTCGGTGGACTGGACTGTGCTCCAGGCCGACGGCAGCCCTGTAACCCAATGCCGCGGGATTGAGGGCAGCGACACCGTCAACGGCCTCGTCACTGGCTACGAGCCGGTGCTCATGCAGCGCACCAACGTGGACGGCGACACCATGCTTGCCCCCTACAACCTCATCAGCGCGTGGTACTGGGTGTATGACGACGAAAGCGGCGCACCTGCCCCCGTACGCCAAATCGACCTCGCAGCCGTCTATCTCGAGAACGGCGGCTATGCGCCTGCGATTGTGGCCGCCTTCGACGGCAACAGCGACGGCCAACTGGACGACGCCGAACTCGTCATCGACAGCGATGCCAAGCAGACGCTCATCAACGAGCGGCTGGCGGCGCTGGGGCTGGCCAACCCGCGTATTGAGGCGCAAACACAGCCCTACAGTATCAACCACTCGGTTACGCGTGACGATTGGGTAACCAAGGATTGCCAGGCGTGCCACAACGACGATTCACGCGTGGCCGCCGGCCTGACTCTCTCCAACCGCACGCCCGGCGGTGTGATGCCCACCTTTGTGGCCGACAACAACGTGGCGGCCAGCGGCGCGTTCGAGAGTGTAGACGGCGTGTTGCGTTACCAGCCGGAGCTTAGCGCCGACGGCATCTACATCTTTGGTCACAACCGCGTCACCTGGATTGATCTCTTCGGTGCGCTGCTCTTTTTGGGCACGCTGCTGGCTGTAGCGGCGCACGGGACGATGCGCTTTATCGCGACGATGCGCCGCCCGCGCCACACTCACAAACTCAAGCGCGTCTATATGTACCGGGCCTATGAGCGCTTTTGGCACTGGCTGCAGACGCTTACGATTATCATTCTGCTCTTCACGGGTCTCATCATCCACCGTCCCGACATTTTCGGCATCTTCTCCTTCCCGCACATGGTGACGGTGCACAACGTGCTGGCGGCGGTGCTGGTCATCAATGCGGCGCTCTCGCTCTTTTGGCATCTGGCCGGCGGCGAGATTCGCCAGTTCATTCCCCGCCCCTACGGCTTTTTTGACCAGGCAATTGAGCAAACCACGTACTACATCTCGGGCATCTTCAAGAATGACCCGCACCCCTTCGAGAAGTCGCGCGAGCGTCACCTCAACCCGCTGCAGCAGGTGACGTACTTCGGCATTCTGAATGTGCTGCTGCCGCTGCAGGTGCTCACCGGCGCGCTCATGTGGGGCGTGCAGCGCTGGCCGCAATTTGCCGGCGCGCTGGGCGGGCTGCCCTTCCTGGCGCCTTTCCACACACTGGTGGCGTGGACCTTCGCCTCCTTCATTGTGGGTCATGTATACCTAACCACCACGGGTGAGCGACCGCTGAGCGGCATCCAGGCCATGGTCACCGGCTGGGAAGAAGTGCCGGTTGATGGTGCGCCGGCGGCTGCACCTGCGCCTGCGCCTGTGGCCGCACCGGCGGCCGCGGATTAGCGATGGCGGCGTCGCGTCCCAGAAGTGACCTGCGCGGCGCACGAGCGTTTAACTTGAACTTGCCGTGACACCAGGACCGTAACCGGACAAAACAAGGAGACCCCATATGTCCGTTTCTGCACCATCATCGGGAACACCGGCTGCGCCACGGCGCACGGTGCGCGAATTCTTTCTGGCGCGCCCCATGCGTCCCTACATCCACCCCTATCTGGGCGGGCTGCTGCTGGGGATCGTGCTCTTCCTCGCGTTCTTCATCACGGGCAACGGGCTGGGCGCATCGGGTGGGCTGAACCGCATAATCGTCTTCGTCCAGGATCTGATCGACCCTGCCCATGTGGACCGCAACGCCTATCTGCTCAAGATGGCGGGCGGCAACCTCAACCCGCTGGATGATTGGGTTGTGCCCATGGTCTTCGGCACGCTGGTCGGCGGCTTCACTTCGGGCTGGATCTTTGGCCGCGTCAAAGTCGAGACGAACAAAGGGCCCAATGTGACGGTGCGTAAGCGATGGTTATGGGCCTTTGTGGGCGGCGCGATTATGGGTTATGGCGCACGCATGGCACGCGGCTGCACTTCGGGACAAGCGCTCTCGGGTGGGGCCACGCTCTCTGTGGGGTCCTGGGCCTTCATGTTCGCCGTCTTCGCCGGGGCCTATGCCGTCGCCTGGTTTGTCCGCCGTTTGTGGAACTAGCGCAGGAGAAATGCCATGAACTTCCCGCTTCTGCTTGAACCCATGGTTGGCAAGCCGTGGATGTTTGTCATCTTCGCGCTGATTGGCTTCGCATTCGGCTTTGTGCTCGAAATGTCCGGCTTCGGCAATTCCAAGAAGCTGGCCGCACAGTTCTACTTCAAGGACCTCACCGTGCTTAAGGTGATGTTTGGCGCGATCGTCACCGCCATGGTGCTGCTTTTCACCATGGTGGGCCTGGGCGTGCTCGACTTCAGCCAGGTGTGGGTCAACCCCACCTACGTATGGTCGGGGATCGTGGGCGGCCTGATCATGGGCGTGGGTTTCATCGTCGGCGGCTTCTGCCCCGGCACGTCGCTTGTGGCGGCGGCCACTGCCAAGCTGGATGGCGTCTTCTTTGTGTTGGGCGGGCTGTTTGGCATCTTGCTCTTTGGCGAAACGGTGCCCTTCTTCGAGGAGTGGTGGAACAGCAGCTATCTGGGCCGCCTCACGATTCCCGAGTGGCTTGGCGTCTCCTACGGCGTCGCCGTGCTGGGCATTGTGCTCATGGCGCTCTTCATGTTTTGGGGTGGCGAGCAACTGGAGCACATCTTTGGCAATCGGGACCTGAGCAAGGAGCCCCGCCTGCGCTATGCCGGCGCCGCCATGCTTGTGGCCGGGGCCGTGGGCGTCATCCTGATCGGCCAGCCTACAACGCAGGATAAATGGGTGCGTATCGCCCCCACCAAGGAGCCTGCGCTCGAGAACCGCGAGGTGCAAATTCACCCTGGCGAACTGCTCAAGATCATGGCGGATGACCGCTTGCGGGTGGTTATCTCCGATGTACGGCCGGAGCAGGAATACAACCTCTTCCACATTAGCGGCGCGCGCAATGTACCACTGGACACGATCGGCGCTGCCGTTCCCGAGATGCAAGCCAGGCAGGCGCTCAACACTGTCTTCGTGGTGGTAAGCGATAACGAGGCGGCTGCCACCGATGCCTGGAAGACTCTTACGGCGGAAAGTGTGCCCAACGCCTACATCCTTGAGGGGGGCATCAACAACTGGATTGCCACCTTCGGCAAGGAGGACCCGGCGATTCAGCCGGTGGCGCCACAACTGGCGGCCAGCGAGTCGGCTTCCTATCCCAGGGAGAAACTGAACTACACCTTCCCTGCGGCGCTGGGCGATCGGTACCTTGCGGCGTCGCCCAACCCGCACGAGTGGGAGCTTGAGTATCTGCCCAAGGTGAAGCTGGAGATGAAGCGCGACAAGAGTGGCGGCGGCTGCGGCTGATCCGGCGCATGAATTAGCCTCAAGGGCACAGGCGTAATTGACAAGTGGCAACTGATAAATGAGGGCGCTTCGAATAACGAAGCGCCCTCATTTATCACTTACCACTTGTCAACTACCGCGCTGCAGAAGTTTCGGCTGCGCCGCTAGTTGCGCGCAGCCATCGCGTTTTCGTTGATACCGGCGCGCTTGTTGTCACCCTCGGCCAGACGGCTGAGAAGGTGGTCGGTCTGCCCCTCTTCGTCAAGCGTCTCCTGCAGAAGACGCTTGGCATCCTGCAGCCCAAGTCTGCCGGCGAGCGTACGCAGCGTGCCGTAGGCGGCTATCTCGTAGTGTTCCACACGCTGGGCGGCGGCAATCAGGAAGACGTCCATCACATCAGAGTCGCCACCCTCCTTGATACCCGCCTCGCCTTCGCTGATGAGGCCCTGCATGCCCTTGCACTTCTTGCCCTTGACGGGTTCGCCCACAATCTTGAACACTTCGCCCAGGCGAGTGAGCTGCACCTCGGTCTGCTTCAGATGGGCGCGGAAGGCACTCTTCAACTCTTGCGCGCTTGCGGCCTTCTCCATTTTGGGGAGCGCCTCGATGATCTGCTTTTCCGCGTCATATGTATCCTGCAGTTCGGCGACAAACAGGTCTTTCAGGGTCTTCATGGTGGGTCTCCTTCGAGTGATCTCCACTCGCCATGTACAAAAGGAAGTCGGTCTGCCGGCAGCACTCAACAAGCACAGCCACCCGCCATCGCAAAACGACCGTCGCCAAGTCTGGGTTCCCACGCCCTTCTTGCACAAGCCTACGGACTCCCCACACAATATCGGCGGCTCCCGACCGGGGAGCCGCCGATATTGTGTTTCATGACAGTCTCTACTGGGCTTGCAGACTTCAAGGCGCGGGGTTGACTTCAGGCGTCCAGGTAGGCGTGAAAGGCTCGATAACGGCTGTTTCGATGGGCACGGGCGTGTCGAGCAGGACTTCGGGCGCGTCGGTGGGGGGCGGCGTCCAGGTGGCTGTTGGCTCGGCAGGGGGCGGCTCGACAGGCAGGGGTGTGGGCTGCTCGGGCTGGGGTGCGGGCGTCCACTGGGCGGGCACGGGCGTCCACGTCGGCGTGGGCGGCACGGGCAGCGGTGTGGGCGGCGCGAAAGTGGGCACAGGCTGCACGACGAAGATGCGCGAGCGTGCCTCATAGAGTGATCCCTGGCTGTCGCGTGCCAGCAGCCGCAGCGTGTAGGGGCCGTCGCGCATCGCGGACGCGTCCCACTGCGCGACGGGGCCATTGGTTACAGCGCCGCCAAAGGGGCCGCTCACCGGCGCGCTGAAGGCGCCCGGGTCATGGCTTTCGCCATACTGCAACTCATAGCTCACCAGGTTGGGTACGTTGACCGTGCCGTAGACCGTAATCAGACCGCTCACCGTCTCGCCTTCCACAGGCGAGAAGATCGCCACCTGCGCCGCAGGGTTGGGGGCGGGGGGCTGTTGCTCACCCGGCGTGGCGGGAATGACCACCGCGCCCGCGGCGCCCGGCGTGCTCGCCACCACCGGCGGTGGGACAAAGGGGGGCTGCGCGATGCCGTGCGCCTCGGCCCAGGCACGGTGCTTCTCAGGATAGACCTTCCACGTGCGCTCCTCCACCTGCTCGGGCGGTGTGAACTCGCTGGCGAGCTGGCCCGTGTTCCTGTCCACGCGGAAGCTCTGCCAGAGATCATACTCGGGCGGCAGCGGCGGTCGGTCTTCGGCAAACCACTGCACACGCCGCTCGGGGCAGGCGCGGCTGGGCAGCGTGCCGGTATCGGCGCAGACTTCGTACTGACGCACGCCCACAGGTGGCTGGAAGTCGACCGCGGGTTCGCCGGCCAACGCCACGGTCATGAACTGGTTCCAGATCGGCGCGGCCCCGCTAACGCCCGAGACATTGCGCATGGGTGAGTTGTCGGCGTTGCCCACCCACACCCCCGTAACAAGTTGCGGCGTGAAACCCAGCGTGAGGATATCGCGGATGTCGTTGGTCGTGCCCGTCTTGACGGCGGCGGGGCGGTCCAGCCGCAACGACGAATTGGGGCCAAAGGCGGCCGTGCGCGCGTCGTTGTCGCTGAGGATATTGGTCATCAGGAAGGCGTCGACGGGGCTGATAACCTGCGCGTTCTGGTCGGCGTGCGCCTGGCAAGGGCGCGCCGAGTTCACCTCGCAGAGCACCGTGCCGAATGAATCCGAAACCCTGCGGATGAGCACCGGCTCGCTGCGCACGCCACCATTGGCAATTGTGGCAAAGGCGGACGTCATCTCGGTGAGGGGCACCTCGCCTGCGCCCAGCGCCAGGCTCAGCCCGTAGTCGGGGCGCGTGAGCGTGGTAATGCCCAGCCTCTGCGCAAAGGCGAGGAAGTTGGGAACCTCAACGGCCTGCATCGCGCGCACGGCGGGAATGTTGTAGCTGTTGCCCAACGCCTGGCGCACGGGAAGAATGCCGTGCTCGCGCCCGTCGTAATTTACGGGCACGTAGGGCGGGTTGGCGCCATCGGGAAAGCCCTCGCTGATGTCGGCAACGAGTGTGCCAGGCGTCCAATGCTCGCTGAGCGGTTTGTTGGGTTGGGCGAAGGCTGCGAGATAGACAAGCGGCTTGATGGTGCTGCCGGGCTGGCGCGGGGCCAGCGCCATGTTCACCTGGCCGTCAATCTCCACGTTGTTGAAGTCGGCGCTGCCCACGAGCGCGACCACCTCACCCGTTTGCGGGCGCATGGCAACCAGCGCGCCGTTGGAGATGCTGTTCTCGCCCAGCCCCGCCACATTCTCGGCTACAATGCGTTCGGCCTCGGCCTGGAGGCGCGGGTCGAGCGTGGTCTCAACCTCCAGACCCGCCTTGTAGAGCGCATCGGGGCCAAAGAGCTGTTCCAATTGCTGGCGCACATAGAGGGTGAAGTGGGGCGCCTGCAGGTTGAACTCAAGCGGGTGATAAGAGAGAGGCTGCTGCCAGGCGGCATCGGCCTCTGCCGCGCTGATCACGTTGTCTTCCAGCATAAGCCCGAGCACAACGCCCTGGCGTTTCTTGGCGCGGTCGGGGTGCGAATAGGGGTCGTAGTAGGCGGGCAACTGCGGCAGTCCGGCAAGCAGCGCCGATTCGGCCAGGGTGAGATCTGCCACGTTCTTGTTGAAGTAGGTGTCGGCCGCCGCGGCCGCGCCATATGACAGATTCCCGTAATAGATCTGGTTCATGTAGATCTCGAGAATCTGGTTCTTGCTCCATCGGCGACTGATTTCGGAGGCGAGAATCGCTTCCTTGACCTTGCGCGTGAGTGTGCGCTCCGGCGTCAGGAAGGTCATCTTTACAAGTTGTTGGGGAATGGTGGATGCGCCGGAGACAATGTCTCGCTCGCGGAAGGCGTAGTAGAGCGCACGCGCCAGCGCCACCGGGTCCACGCCGGGGTGATTGAAAAAGTTGGCGTCCTCCGTGGCTACGGTGGCTTGGACCAGCGTAGGCGCGATCTTGTCAAGCGTCACAGCCGTGCGTAGCCCCTCGTTGGGGTCGAAGGCCGCGTTGAGCAGGTTGCCTTCGCTGTCGTAGATGCGCGTCGTTTGGAAGTGGCTGGCGCGGTCGTCCAGATCATCGGGCGCGGGCAGGTCGCCCGCCATGAGCGAATAGCCGATGAGCCCCAGGCCAAGGAAGAATGCACTCAGCACCACAAAGCTAAGGAGACCGGTAATGAAGCCGCGCCCCATGCCGGGGCCCCGCCGGCGCGCGGCCGGGCGGGGCGCAGGCGGTGGCGCAGGCTGTGAAGGCGGGGGTCTGAACGGGGGTTTGCCGCCCGGCGGCGGGCCAAAAGGCGGTGGGCCAACGGGCGCGGGCGTGTAGGGCGTTCGCTCTGCAGGGGGTGTGCTCGGTATTGGCGCCGGTATAGCCGGCAACGGTGCGCCGGAAAAGGGGCGCGGCGGCGTGTAATCGGGCGGATAGTCGCCCGTCTGCTCGGGGTAATAGGGCTGCGGCGTGTATGGCTCTGCGGGCCCCGGCGCGGGCTGTTCGCCAGCGGGTTGCGGGCGGCGGAAGTCGGGCGGGTACTCGCCTGTGGGATAGTCGTCAGTGGGGTAAGTGGAGGCCGGCTCTTCGTCAGCGGGATTGCGCTGCGTGGGCTGCTGCGGCGGCTGCTGTGGCTGTGGCGCGGCAGGTTGGGGCGCGCCCTGGCCGGCGCGCGGCGCGGCGCCGCCATTCGGTTTCCTGGGCTTGCGCGGAATCAGCTCAAAGGGATCGTTTGGTTCTGCCATGGCTCTTTCAGGGCGCGTCCTGGATCAGTCGCGGGCAAGCGACCAGCGCCTGCCTGTACAGCGTAAGATAGCGCGCGCGCAGCGTCACTGCAAACGCGCCTACCTACCTAATCGGACCGTCGCCCTGCGCACGCGCGCCGTACACAGGAAGCGAGGCCCCCATCTCTGGAAGCCTCGCTCTGGATTGCTCGTTTTGCGTCTGGCCCGACCCTACTGCGCGGCTGCCACCGTCACCGGCGCGTACGAGGCCTTTTCGTTGCCGTCAAGGTCCTCAACCACAAAGCCCACGACATACTGGCCGGGTGCGGCGTTCATTTCGGTCCAGCGCAGCGTCTCGCCTTCGCCAAAGATGACCGTCGCGCCCGCCTCATAGGTGGTGGAGATGACGTTACCCTCGGCGTCCATGTCGAGCCACTGCTCGTTGACGGTGAAGCTGTCGCCCGTGGCCGGGACAATCTCCCAGGGTGCGCCCGTGGCGTTGCCCGCCTGGTAGGAGAAGACCTGCTGCAGCACCCCTGCGCGGAAGATGGCGCGTGCGCTGATGCTCGCTCCGTCCGCCGCCATTGTATAGGTTCCGTCGACGCCATATTGTGCGGTGGCCATGTCGGCGCCGTAGTTCACGGGGTCAAAGAGCGCCACCGCGTTGGTGCTGCCGTCGGTGACGGCAGTGACGTAGGGCTCCCACTCGAACTCAAGTTTGAAGTCAGTCGCGCCATAATCGGGATAGTAGACGCCATTGAGTTCGCGCGTCTCGCCAAATTGGAGATAGTCCGAGTCAATCAGCCGCACCGACTGCGCCTCTTCGTCCACCTCACCAACGAAGAGCTTGATGTAGCCGATGTTCTCGCCTGCGACGTCGGCGCTCATGAGCACAGGCTGTCCCGGCGCGGCTGTGTCGGCCGACAGGGTAACCGGCGAGAGGGTGATGCCGCCCGCGCCCGGCGAGCGCACACCAGCGTCGTCGGCGGGCATGGAGGCGCTGCGTGTATCGCCCGCGAAGCTGTTGCCCGTGTAGAAGAAGGTGAGGAACTCATCCCACAGCGATTCATCCACAAAGCGCGCGGCCGCCACGTTGTAGGATTGCGGACCCGCTGCCGGCGACGTGTAGAGGTCGCTGTTGGGGAAGTAGATGGAAATGCCGGTGGAACCGGGCTTGCCGGGGCCACTCTTCTCGGCCACGACTACGTCGTTAATGGCGTTGACCAGTGGCGCGGCAATCTCCTGGAGTGCGGGGTCGTTGGCGGCCTGCAGCGCCAGGATGGTGAAGTGGCCCAGGTCAATGTAGGAGGGTGGCACATTGCTGCCGAAGATGCTCGTAAAGTTCTGCGCGTAGGTGCGCGCCTCGGCCACGGCCTTGGGGTTTGCCTGTTGGAGCGCCACGAGGAAGTTGTTGAGGCTGGCGTTGAGCGCAGGAATCTTGCTCAGGTCGGCGGCGGTGAGGGTGACATTTTGCGAAAGCTGGCGCGCGACCGCCTCGGCGGGGGGTGCGCCGCCAAAAAGCCCTGCGCCCGGTCGTGCGCCGCCGGTGAAGTCGGCGCGCGCCTGGTCATCCACAATGCGCTGGTCGCCGTCAATGTAGGTCTGCACAATTAACTGGCCCAGGTCGGCCCCCGACATGGCGGGCTTCTGCACGAGGGGCGCGAGGAACGCGGCGTACGCCCAACCTAGCGCCGGCTCAGTTTCCTGCGAGGCCACGGCATAGTGAGCGTGGTCGGCCAGCATGGTGTAGACCTCGAGGTGGGACATGAGGCAGGCATCCATGCCCACGAGCTCAAACTTGTCGAGCCCCGTGTCGTTGCGGATTGTGGCGAGTGCGGCTTCCACCTCATGCAGCCAGAGCATGTCGTGAGGCATGGCGCGCGAGAGGGGGAAGGCGCGGTCGGGGCCTGTCCTGGACGTTGGATCGCTCCAGCCGCCCGGCCAGCCCATGCCGTGGTCCGAGAGAATCAGCGCGTATTTGTCGGCGGGGTAGTTCTGCATGCCCCACTCGACGAAATCGACGAGGCTGCGCGGATCGGCCATGTCGACTTCGCCCACATCCTGTATAACAGGCGAGTTGATCTTGTTGAGGTCATCATCCTGGGTAATCAGATAACGACGGGTGCCGGTGACATTGCCGTCGCCTGTGTAACCGCCCTGGAAGCGGTCAAGTTGGGCAACGATTTTGACATTGTCACTGGAGCCGACGCGTTCCGCCTCATTGAAGTCGGTGAAGATGTCCTGCTCGAGCACCTGATCGTCGGCATCGCTGTAGAGCAGGACTGTCCAGGTGTCGCCGCCGGCGGTGGTGGCGCTGCCTGTGGCCCCCACTGCTGCCGCGCCAGGGGTGGGACGTACATTGACGACGGGCGCGCCCGGTGTGGGCATCACTTCGGGGATCGCCTGGCTGAGTGCGCCTGCTCCGCCGAGGATGGCCGCCAACTCTCCCAGGCTGCCGCCCGCTGCGGAGGAAACGGCGGGCGCGTCGGCCTGCTGATCCGGCAGGATGGCGCCGCCTCCGCCACCAAAGATGGAGCCCCACATGATCCAGAGCAGCAGGCCAATGCCCAGCAGAATGCCAATTGGGCGCGTCTTCTTGTTGGAAAAGAGGCCCAGAATGATGGGCAGCAGAGTGCTGACGGGCGGGCCGCCGCTCGAGCCGCGCGACGAGCCGCCGGCGCGACCCGGCTGGCCGCTGCTGCTGTCACGACGCGATGCGCCGGCTGTCTGGCGGTCGCCTGGATCGGAGGTGGTTTGGCGGCGACGTGTGACGCGCACGGTGGGCTTTTCCGGGTCATTGTCGGCTGCGAAGAGCGTCCAGCGGGCAGTGAGCTTTGGTTCGTGGGCAGCCTGCAAATCGGCGGACGCGCCGGCCAATGCAGGCTGCAGGGAATGGGATGGGCCGAAGAGGTAGTCGAGCGCCTGCATGAAGGCGGGTTGCTTTGGCATGATGACTCCTTATTGTGCGGCGCAGGGTTGCTGGTGCATGTGGGCGCGTGCCCAGCCGGCCGGACTCGTTTCTGTCTCAGTGATGCCGATATTATACGACAGAATCAAGCCATCTAGCGCCCCTGCCACACGGGTGCGCGCTTCTCGGCGAAGGCGGCCATGCCTTCCTTCTGGTCCTCGGTGGCAAAGAGCAGCGTAAAGAGCCGCCGCTCCAGGCGCACGCCTTCGGCAAGGGTGGATTCATAGGCGGCGTTGACCGCCTCCTTGGCCACGCGCACGGCGACAGGCGGCTTGGCGGCAATCAAGCCCGCCACTTCCAGCGCCAGCGCGAGGTGACTTTCCACCGGCGCGACGCGGCTGGCCAGACCATAGCGCAGCGCTTCTTCGGCGCCCAGCCGCCGGTCGCTCAGGATCATGTCCATGGCGATCGACTTGCCCACGGCGCGCGTGAGCCGCTGTGTGCCGCCTGCGCCGGGAATCACGCCCAGGTTAATCTCGGGCTGGCCGAATTGCGCCGTCTCGGAGGCGATGATGAGGTCGCATGCCATGGCGAGTTCGCAGCCGCCGCCCAGACACCAGCCGCTCACAGCGGCAATCAGAGGCTTGTGCAGGCGCGCCAACGCATCCCATGCGCCCAACATGGCGCTGTCCATCATCTCGACAACGGTGGTTGTGGCCATCTGCTTGATGTCGGCGCCGGCGGCAAAGGCCTTGTCGCTGCCTGTGACAACCATGCAGCCGATGGCCGCGTCAGC
The DNA here is from genome assembly GCA_964370975.1 of uncultured Caldilineaceae bacterium. Classification (GTDB taxonomy): domain Bacteria; phylum Chloroflexota; class Anaerolineae; order Caldilineales; family Caldilineaceae; genus UBA5069. The sequence goes on from CAYJNV010000082.1 coordinate 15,445, forward strand.
GTCAAACGCCTGGAGCGCATCCACCAGTTCCGTCATGAGCGCGGCGTTGAGCGCATTGCGCGCGGCCGGCCGGTTGAGCGTGACCAGCCCCACGCGCCCCTGTGTTGATACGAGGATGTTTTCGTACGGCATGAGAG
>CAYJNV010000083.1:0-520 GCA_964370975.1 uncultured Caldilineaceae bacterium
CTGTCGACTTCTCCATGGCCGGCGGCATGCCGCCAGGCGCACTCGGGTCGCTGCTTTTTCGGCGCCAGGAACTTGCCTTCTTCGCCACATTGCCAGGTAGGCCGCAAGCCGAACTCGTGTGGGACGCGGGCCACGCGCCCGATCTGGCGCTGGGTCGCGCGGCGGGCAACCTGCTCTGGGTTGACCACAACATGTTGTACGGCGCGGGAGAGTACGCGCTGCGTGGCATGAACACGGCAGCGCTCGAACACGCCTTCAACGACATGCAGAGCCGCTTCGGCCCCCTGCTGCGCGTCGTGCGCGTCAGTGCAGATGGGCCACCGCACATGACAGTGCTGCTCTCCGCGAGCCGGCTCAATTGCGAGGAGATCCCCGCACTTGTCACCGCGCTGTGCGCCCTCGGCCGCGCCGCCCTGGTGCGCTGAAACGAAGTGGCGCGCGCCAAGGGCCGTGCGCGCCTACAAAGCGGGGCCGCGCCACCCAGCGCCCCCCCCCCCACACATATAAACAGCACCCCCAC
>CAYJNV010000083.1:530-6395 GCA_964370975.1 uncultured Caldilineaceae bacterium
CTCTTCTCCCCTGCACCGCAGCGCAGGCCCATCATCAAGCCTATTCCGTAGGGAAGGTCATGTTGACGCTGACATCGCTTGAGGTCAGCATGGGCAGCGCCGTGTCGATGACCTGCTGCAGCATCGCCGGGTCAATGCCCAGGCCGTCGATCATGCCGCTGTTCTGGAGGACTTCGATGACGGAGGCCAGTTTGCCGCCCGACCAGTCAAGCGAGGGCAACTCGGTGCCGTTCCACACCACAGCCAGCCCCTGATCGTTCAATTTCAGGTCAATACTCTTGATGCCCGCCTTGATATCACGCTGAATCTGCGTGGGGGTGAGGGTCAGCGACGAGAGGAAAGGGCCTACCGGGGTTGCCTCGAGCACGGAGCTCGGGAAGCCGCCGGCCGTCCAGGTGCCGTCCAGGTTGTAGTTGATCGGAATCGAAATCGTGGGCCGGGAACCGGCTTCGGCAAGGAAGGCCTGCTGAGACTCGGCCAGTTTGGCTGCCGCGCTCTCGGCGGCAGGCACCACCAGGGGTGCGGCTGTCGCACCTTCCGGCACGGGGAAGCGCAGCGTGACGCCAATGCCCAGCTGCGTAACAACGGGCAGGAGATTTGCGAGGGCGCTCTGTCCGGCCAGTGTGCTTGCCGTCTGCTGAAGCTTCTCAGCGTTCCAGCCAATCGATGGAATCTGGCTGCCATTCACATAGATACCAAGCCCTGTGGGCTCGTTGACGAGTTGAATGTGCTGAATGCCCAGGCCTGAGAGCATGGCGATGTTGTCGGCCGTGATTGGCAACTCAATGGGCATGCCCAGCGCTGCGCCTACGTCTGCAATCGGAATACCGCCAACCGAAGCTGAGCCGTCCTGCGCGAAGTCAATGGCAATGGAAGGCAGGTCAACAACCAGTGCGTCCGCGGGGGCCTTGGTTGCTGTCAAGCCCGCACTGGGGCGCGGTGCGCAGCCAGTCAGGGCCAGTACAGCCAGGAGCAGCAATGATGCCACAACAATCGTTCGTTTGGACTGCATAAACGCATCCTCCTAACCGATGATCGAAGGGATTTGAGGGTAATTCCGTTGCCTGGAATTGCCGCGGTATGCACCGCGACAAGGCGGGCCAAAGATGGGTGAAAGAGGGAGATGGGCGAGAAGGGCTGCCCTGGTTTTATTCTACACAGTGCTCTCCAGGCTGTCAACCTCCATCGAGTCGTTTCAATATGCGCACCCGCGTTCTTGGCGTGGCACGCGCGCACGCACTATACTGGCCAGGAGCGGGTGCCAATGTGCACTCAGCCACGCAATCGCCAGGATAAGCGCCAGGAATGGTCATGTCACCCGAAGAGGCAACACAGCAAGTCACCGCCGGCCACTGGTTCCCGCCGCGCCGCGCCGCCTTTGCGCTAAACGATCTTGTGCTGCTGATTACCGGCGACCAGAGCCGCTATCTCGTGCGCCTGCGCCCTGGCCAGGAGTTGCACACACACATGGGTATCTTCGCCCATGGCGACGTCGTGGGCCGGCAATCGGGCGAGGCCGTGACCAGCGCCACCGGCCACATTGCGCTCGCGCTCGAGCCTGCGCTCGAGGATTTAATGCGTCACCTCAAGCGCGGCTCGCAGGTTATCTACCCCAAGGACGCAGCCTGGCTTGTCTATCGCATGAATCTGCGTGCAGGCAGTCGCGTGATTGAGGCGGGCACGGGCAGCGCCGGGCTCACCATGGCGCTGGCCTGGACTGTGGCCCCCACGGGCATGGTCTACACCTATGAGGTGCGTGAGGAAGCGTACCGTGGGGCGCGCGCCAACCTCGAACGGGTCGGCTTGCTGCCCTATGTCACCATGCAGCAGGGGGCGATTGAGGATGGTTTTGCGCAAGTGGGGGTGGACGCGCTCTTCCTTGATGTGCGCGAGCCGTGGGCGTACATGACGCAGGTGAGGGCTGCTTTGCGCTCGGGCGGTGTTTTCGCGGCGCTGCTGCCCACGACCAACCAGGTGAGCAGCCTGCTCGAAGCGATGGAGGCGCATGGCTTCGCCGACATTGCCGTGGAGGAATTACTGCTGCGCCCCTACAAGCCCGTGCCCGACCGTCTGCGCCCCATGGATACGATGACAGCGCATACGGGCTACCTCACGTTTGGACGCATATTAGCCGACGTCGGCGGGGCAGGGCGTTGGCTCTCCAAGCCGCGCCAGCGCTTTTTGGCGCGACGCGACATGGAAGCGCACTACGCCGCGACGGCCGACGCGCGCGAACTGGCCAGCAACCCCGAAGGCAACAAGTATCCACCACTGCCTTTGCCCTAAAACTACGCCGAAATCTATACGAACTGCGCGTAAAACGCGCGCAGGCGTGCTGCCAGGTCGTCCCATTGATAATGGCGCGCCAGGTGGGCACGCGCCGCATCGACCATCGCGTCTGCGGCCGTATGATCGCGGGCCAGGCCAAGCGCCGCGGCGGCAAAGTCGCGGGGTGAAGCGCTGGGAGGCAGCAACAGCGCCGAGCCATTCGCGCCGTAGTGCGCTTGTTCGCCCACCGCCGAGGCCACAACGGGTACGCCGCGCAGCAGCGACGTGGCCAGGCGCACGCTGCATTTGGCCTCCTGCAGGGGCGTGGGCTGCGCCGGAAAAATGGCCACATCGCTGGCCGCGTAGATGGCGGGCAGCGAGGCCTGGTCGACGCCGCCAAGCCAATGCACCTCCGGCATCGCGTGCGATGCGAGTGACGCCAATCGTGTAGTCACCGCTGTGCGGAAAGGCGCATCGGCCCCAGGCTGCAGCGGTTGGCCGGCGATGATAAGGCGTGCCTTGGGCTCGAGCTCACCGAGCGCTTCGGCAAAATCGGCGAGCCAGAAGGGGGTTATCTCCACGTAACGGGTGAAGTAGAGCAACGTGGGGCGGCGCGCCACCGTTGGCGCAAATGATATGCTTCCGGCCGCCGTCACATCGGCGGGAATCTCCACACCATTGGGCAAATAGAGAATTGGGATGGATTGCGCATAGTTTTGGGCGCGATCAGCCAACCAGTGGCTTGCCGCCGTAATGCCGTCGGCATGGCGAATGCCCCATTCCTCCTGCCAGGCCAGCGCGACCGAGAGTGCGCGTCCGTACTGGTTGACGGGCGCCCACGCCTGCTCCCAGTCGTCAATGTCGAGCAGCAACGGGGTAGCGCCCAGCCCGGCGGCGCGCCGCTGCCAGAGCAGATACTGCATGATCCCGGCGTGGGCGCGCGGCTTGATAATGTGGACGATTGACGGGTCGCGCAAGGTCAATTCGCGTAGCAAGCGAGCCAGTATGGAGGGCAGGCCGCCGCGCAGTGCCACGTTGACCACTTCGACGCCGCCGTCCATCCAGCGCACATCGTCGTCTTCGGGTGAATCCCACGGGGGGATCAGGATTGTCACCTGCGCGCCGGATGCGGCCATGCGGCGCGCAAGCGGCAGCACGCGCGCCCACACAGTTGTCTTCTGGCGCAAGCCAAAGGGGGCGATGTAGACCAGGCGCAATGCGGTTTACTCCGTAGTGAGGGTGGTGGGCCAGTCGGGCAGCCCGGCACAGAGCGCTGGCCAGACGCGCGCCTCGGTGGCCGTCGGGTAAGCAACGTCAAAGCGCTCGGTGCATTGGGGTGCATACCAGCGATAGATGACGGTCAGCGCCACGGCGCGCGCCAGCCACGTCGCAGCTCCTGCGTCAGTGGCGACCAGGGTACGCTCGAGCACGGCGCGCTGCGAAGCACCCAGGTAGCCGTTGAGGTGCTGCGTTCCCGTCGGCCAGGAAATGCCGTTCATCGCGAGCATCAGCTCCGTGATGATGGTGCGCAGGCGCGCCGTCATCGCCTCGGCCAGAATCAACTCCTGCGCCGCAAGCAGTGTGGGAAGCGCCTCAAGCTCGAGCCAGAAGCTTTCGAGCAGAAACCCAACGTGTGCGCGGTCAGGTTGACGCAGCGCGTCGGGCCATGTGGGCGGGTCCGTGTGCGTGGGCATGGGGAGAGTATAGCACCGCCGGCTGCCGACCGCCCATCTTCTGCGCTCCGTTCCATTGCCGAATTCGCCCATTCTTCAGGTGATTGACAGCGCGCAGAAACCGCTGTATATTCGTTGTAGGCCTGTGCTTACAAGTTAGTGCTTCCCCGAGTTTGCGTCCAATCCCCACTCGGAGTGGTCGCGTGCGCATTTGTCGCAAGAGTTGCGTGCGAAAGGAGACGCCTTACATTTGCTCCTCGTCGGTCCGCGTTGCCTCCAGGATTTCAACGCATCTACAGATGTATTCAGCCCCAGTCAAAGGAGAGATTACTCATGTGGAGAACCTTGATACGATCCTTGTTCGTGGTCTCGCTGCTGCTTCTGGTTGCTGCTTGCGCTGCACCGGTCGCGCCTGCCGCACCGGCTGGCGAAGCTGCTGCCGGCGCTGACGCTGCTGCGCCCACGGCTGGGGAAGCTCTTAATTGCAGCGACCAGACGGTCGTCGTGGCAACGCAAACGGGACGCTCTGTTGGCGGCCCCATCGAGGACTACGCGCCTGACTGGGAAGCGAAGACCGGTGGCAGCGTGCAACTGCAGCAATTCGCTTTCGGCGAATTGTTTGAGAAGATCGTGACCTCGTTTGAAACCGGCTCCAACACGTACGACATGCTTGTCTTCCCTGCGGACTGGGCCGGCGACTTCATGGCCCCGGGATACCTCGAGCCGATTCCCCAGACGCTTCTTGACAGCATCGAGCCTGAGGACATCATCCCCTTGTACGGCAAGCGCATCACCGCCTGGGGCGACACAGTCTACGCACTGCCCTACGACGGCGACGCCCACATGCTTTACTACCGCAAGGATTTGGTGAATGCGGATTCGCCATTCGCGGCGGAGTTCCAGGAGAAATATGGTTACGCCCTGGGCGAGCCCACGACCTGGCAGCAGTACTATGACATCGCCGAATTCTTCAATGGCCGCGAGGTGGAGACTGCGGGCGCAATGGCTCCAATTGCCGGTGTCGCCGAAGCGCAGCGCCGCAATGCACAGAGCTACTGGGTCTTCCTTTCCCACGCGACAAGCTATGCCAAGGTGCCGGGAAACGCCTGCTTCTTCTTCGGTTGCGACGACATGGCGCCACAGGTGAACAACCCGGGTTGGGTTGAAGCGCTTGATGACTATCTCGTGTCGCGTGATCTTGGCCCGCAGGAGCAGTTGCAGTGGGACGTGGCCGATACTCGTATTCAGTTCCCCGCCGGCGCATCCGTATTGAACATTGACTGGGGCGACGTCGGCCCGATCTCGTTCAACCCCGATGCCTCGGTCATTGTCGGCGACACCGGCTTCGCGCCGTTGCCCGCCGCTGCCCATTACTGGGACTATACGACCGGTGCGTGGGTTGAGGAAGAGAACCAGGCTCCCTTCATTGCCTTTGGCGGCTGGATTATCGGCGTCGCCGCCGACAGCCAGGCAAAGGCGTGTGCGCTGGACTTTGCCAGTTTCATGGCAGCCCCCGACATGGTCAAGAAGCTTGCGGTCATGCCCGACACAGGCATCAATCCGTCGCGCTTCAGCCAGCTTGAGGACGTCCAGCCGTGGGTCGATGCGGGCTTTGATGAAGCCGGCGCAACCGATTATCTTGACGCCGTCAAGAACACGATCAACCACCCCAACGCAGTGCTCGACCTGCGCATCCGTGGGTCGGCCGAGTACCTGAGCGTACTTGACGTTGAGGTGAGCCGTGCGCTGGCCGGCGAGGTCACATCACAGGAAGCGCTCGACAATGTCGCCGCGCAGTGGAACGAAATCACCGACCGCCTTGGCCGGGATGAGCAGTTGCAGCAGTACAAGGACTCCGTCGGCATGACCGAATAGCGACGGCTGGACGACTTCAGGAAGTCGGGCGTAGCGCAAGTTGACATTA
>CAYJNV010000083.1:6405-8511 GCA_964370975.1 uncultured Caldilineaceae bacterium
ACCGGCTCCAGCTGTACGGGGGGGGGGGGGGCCTGTTTGTGGAGTCGCGCCGGCCCCCCCCCCGACCTGGTGACGAACCGCGGCACCCCTCTCTACTTGCGTTCTTCCCCAATCGCAGGAAGCGAACCCACCCATGGCAGATGAGCGGGAGCGAGAAGTCGACTCGGCCTTGACCGACCGCATGCACGAGCGTGGCACCAAGCGCACGTTCCTAATGCCTGCGGTGATCTTTCTGCTCGTCTTCTCCATATTCCCGCTCTTCTGGTCGCTTGGCATCAGTTTCACCGACTACGGTCGGGGCGGCGGCGCATCCAGCCAGACTGCTTTGGCAACGGGAGAGGCCGACGAAGGCTTTCTCGGCCTCGGCTTCCACCTTACCACGCGCAACTACACGCGCATGCTGGCGGATAACCGGCTGCATACGGCCGCGCGCAACACGGTGAATTTCGTTCTCACGGGCGTGTTGCTGCAATACATCATGGGCTTTTGCCTCGCGCTGCTGCTCAACCAGCCGTTTCGAGGGCGCAGCATTGCGCGCGTCATCTTCCTCATGCCCATGATGATGACGCCCGTGGCCGCGGCGTATACAGGGCGCATGTTGTTCGACACGCGCATTTCGCCCCAGGCGCAACTCCAGCGCGGCATCTCCTCGCTCCTGGATACGACCGTCTCGATCCCGTGGCTCAACGAGGGCTTTTGGGCCACGCTTGCCATCGTTCTGATCGACAGTTGGCAGTGGATTCCCTTCATGACGCTGCTGCTCCTGGCGGGCATGCAAGGCATCTCTGATGATATTTACGAAGCGGCGCGTGTTGATGGCGCGTCACCTTTCTACATTTTGCGCAAGATCACCTTCCCGCTGCTGCTGCCAATCTCGCTCACAGCCATTCTCATCCGCGGGCTGGAGATCTTCAAGATCATTGACGTGATCGTGATCACCACAGGGGGCGGGCCCGGTTCGGCCACGGAGTCGCTCACGATGTACATTTTTGACACGGCTCTCACCTTCGGCAACTACGGCTACGCGTCGGCCATTTCCTATGTGCTGCTCGTGCTGGTGATCGTCTTCTCCACGATATTTCTGTCCCTGGGCCGTCGCTTGACGGTGGGTGGCGGACGCTAGAAGGATTGCCGACTATGCAACAGAAAGCCTGGCAGCGCGGCCTAACCTACACACTGGTGCTCTTGTGGTGCTTCGTCTGTCTCTTTCCGTTCTACTGGCTCTTTGTCACATCGTTTAAACAGCCGCTTGCCGTGAGCCGCGGGCCCAAATACGCGCCTTTCGTCGATTATCAGCCGACGGGCGACCACTGGCGCTACCTCTTTGACGAGCAGGGCGACACCTTCATGCGCCACTTTCGCAACAGTCTGATAGCGGCGTCGGGAAGCACGCTGCTTGCCATCACAATGGGCGCGATGGGCGGCTACGGGCTCGCACGATATCGCTTCAACTGGCGCTTTCCGCGCTGGGGCAACAATGACATTGCCTTCTGGATTATTTCGCAGCGTTTTCTGCCGCCGGCGCTTTTCGTCGTCCCGTTTCTGCTTATCTTCTCGCGCCTCAAGCTTGTCGACACGCACATTGGGCTGATTCTCGCCTATACAATGTTCAACATCCCCTTCGCGGTGTGGATCATGCGCGACTTCTTCCTGAGCTTGCCGCGCGAGCTTGAAGAGAGTGCGTATGTGGACGGCGCCACTGCCTGGCAGGCATTCCTGCGGATTGTTCTGCCCCTGAGCACGCCGGGGCTGGTCTCGGTGGCGATCTTCTCGTTCGTCTTCTCGTGGAACGAGTTCCTCTATGCGCTGATGCTCACCAACTTTAACGCGATTACGCTGCCTGTGCTGATTGCCGGGCAGAGCAACACGCGCGGCATCCAGTGGTGGTTCATTTCAGCGCTGTCGCTGGCGGCGGTCGCCCCGGTTGTGGTGATTGGGCTCTTCCTCGAGCGATACATCACGCGTGGGCTGACGGCAGGAGCGCTCAAGGGGTGACACAGACGGCAACGGCAGGACTTTGAGTCCGTAGGGAACAGCGCGCAGCGCGGCCTACGAAATAGGCTGCCACGCGGGGCGCCATTTCCCCGGCATACGCGGCCCCGTGTG
>CAYJNV010000083.1:8521-15252 GCA_964370975.1 uncultured Caldilineaceae bacterium
CGCTGGAGCTGGTGGCCAAAGAGCAGGGCAAGGAGGATGCCTCGCTGCGCGCCTTTGCCGCGGCATACGCGGCACCTTGTGGGTGAGACAGAGCCAGTCTGTAGAGCGGCCGGCGATGAGATGCAGTTGGCACCCGCGCGTGCTGCTTTCCTGCCGTTTGGGAGGCCCAACGCTGCAAAACATCTGCATTGTATATGCGCAACAACTGTGCAATACTGTTCCGTTCGGCTCAACTGTGGAAGTTACACTCGCTACACTTGCTGTACCCCTAGTCCAAGGGATACAAGAGCTGAACGAGGATAAATTTCGCATAGCGACGGGCGCCTTCTCGATTGGCGGTGCGCTCTTGTCAACGTTCCATACACCTTATTGATCATGAACTTCAACTATCCTGACATTCTGCGTGAACCTGCTGAGACTGTGCTTACTCAATTTCAAGCCGGTGGCTCTGGCTTGATCTATGCCTGGTTGGCCTTTGCTTGGGTGGGCTTGCCGCTGCTATTTGCCACGTTGATGCTGAAGCGAGTATTGGCGAAGGAAGACCATGCCGTGTTGGAAACAGCCACGGCTTTCGGCCTTGTGGGGCTGGTACTGGCAGTGGTTGGCCTTACTCGTCGGGTCTTCGTCGTGCCGCTGCTCGCGCGCCAATATGCCGATCCGGCAAGCAGCGAAGCGGTACGCGCTGCCGTGCTTGTCACCTTTCAGGCAATTCACCAATACGGAGGCGTGATCATCGGCGCACATATCAGCCAATTCATGACAGTGGTGTGGATGGCGTTGATAAGCAGCATGATGTTTCGCTCGGCTTTCTTCCGTCCGTGGCAGGGCTGGCTGGGATATGGGGCGGCGCTGGTCTTTTTCCTGGCTCAAAGTGAACTGCTGGCAATTGTGATTCCTGACTTTCCTGTGGTTCCCGAAGCCGGGTTAATTGGAAGCCTTCTATGGCTGTTGTGGATGGTGGTTATGGGCGTGGCGTTGCTGCGTTATCGCTCGGTAAGCGCAACGCAACCTGATCTGCACGGTGCCGCTGTGTGAACAGCGGGCACTTGAGGCGGCCCACGAGTTGAAATTGCCTTCAGTGGGTCCTACACATATTCGCGGATTATCAGAGCGGTCGGGTGAATTTAGAAAGAGGCGTTATGACCAGTAATACAAACAACAACGACCTGCATGTGATTTTTGGGGCGGGTCCCGTGGGGCTGTCGGTGCTGGATGCGTTGCTGGCAGAGGGCAAACGGGTACGTCTGGTCAACCGCAGTGGGCGCGCGGCTGTGCGAGCAGGTGTTGAAATCATGCCTGGTGACGCGTCAGACCAAGCTTTCGCGCGCAAAGCCTGCGCTGGCGCTTCCGTGGTTTATCAATGTTTGAATCCGGCCTATACGCAGTGGGCAGAGCTGTTTCCCGCACTACAAGCAGGTGCGTTGGAGGGTGCAACCGCAGCCGGTGCCAAGTACGTTTCGATGGAGAATCTATATATGTATGGCTCCACAGGAGGTAAGACGTTGGTCGAGACCTTGTCCTACGCTGCGCAGACGCGCAAGGGCAAGGTGCGCGCAGCAATGGCGGAGAGCTTGCTTGACGCGCATCGCCAGGGCAAAGTGCGTGTTGCTATCGGTCGCGCGGCGGATTTCTTTGGACCGCACGTGAAGACCTCGGCAATGGGTGAGCGCGTCTTCCCTCAGGCGATGGCGGGGAAGTCGATTCAGGCGCTTGGCAACCCTGACCTACCACACACTTACACGTACATGCCCGATATCGGCAAAGCACTGGTCATTTTGGGCGCGCGTGAAGAGGCATTGGGTCAGGTATGGCACCTTCCCAACCCGGAGACGGTGACAACGCGCCAGTTTGTGGAGATGATTGGTTCGGTGCTAGAAAAGCCAATCAAAATTCAAGCTACGCCTAAGCTCTTGCTGCAAGCGATTGGAATCTTTAGTCCAACGCTGCGCGAAGTTGCGGAGATGGTTTACCAGTTTGAGGAACCCTTTGTGGTTGACGACAGCAAATTCACGCAAGCGTTTGGCAAGCTGGTTACGCCGCTCGCCGAAGCGATTGCGACAACGGTGGCATGGTGGCAAAACGAATTGGGCGTGAAATAGGTCGCGTGAGCTTTGATGAGCCTGCCTCGGCGTCAGAAGCGTCGAGGCGCAGGCGACTGCTATCGATTGTGGTACCGCGACCAAATCTACATCTGCTGTTAGGAAACGGGGAACAGGGAACGGTGATGCGGTTCCCTGTTCCCCGCTCCCTGTTCCCCTCACCGAAACTGCGCTATTTATCGTGGAATCACATCATGCCAGTGTGGATGCCTCGCTGCGTGACTCTTTCCTGCAGTGCCCGGCTTCTCTGCGCTGCCCGAATTTGACGAGGGCGGCGCTCCCCGCTATACTCACTTCTCGTGCGCGGGCCTGTAGCTCAGTTGGGAGAGCGCTACAATCGCACTGTAGAGGTCTGGGGTTCAAGTCCCCACAGGTCCACTGGATTTCTTGTGTGCCGCGCCGCGTTCAGGTTGCGCAAACAGGCAAATCCGAGTAGTATTTGCAGGTCAGCACGTGGTGAGACGCTTCCCCAAAGCGGGCGCCATTTATCGATAAGGGCCTTTAGCTCAGTTGGGAGAGCGCTACAATGGCATTGTAGAGGTCAAGGGTTCAAGTCCCTTAAGGTCCACCTCAACCCTTCCCCCTGGAAGGGTTTTTGTTTGGCATTTGTCTGGAAAGATGCGCCCCATGGTACAACCCACAAGCAAGAGCGGCCTCGTACGGCCCGACGACGCGCTGCGCCCATTGGAGTTCGAGCTGGATTTCGTCCAGTTTCCTGAAGGCTCGGTGCTCGTGAGCATGGGCAACACGCGCGTCCTCTGCAATGTCACGCTTGACCCGACGCTGCCGCCGTGGCTCAAGTATGGCAAGCAGAAGCATGGCTGGTTAACCGCCGAATATGCCATGCTGCCGCGCAGCACCGAGGCGCGCACGCCGCGCGAGACCAATAAGCCGAAGGGACGCACGCAAGAAATTCAGCGACTGATTGGGCGCAGCCTGCGCAGCGTGGTGGACCTTGACATTCTGGCCGACAAGCAGATTATTGTCGATTGCGACGTGCTGCAGGCCGACGGCGGCACGCGCACGGCAGCCATCAACGGCGGCTATGTGGCGCTGGCATTGGCACTGGCTCGGCTAGAGACGCGGGGCATTGTCAAACCGGGCGTGCTCAGGCAGCCGCTGGCGGCGGTGAGTGTGGGCATCATAGATGGCAAGGCGATGCTCGACCTGGACTATCAGCTCGACATCAACGCCGAGGTGGATATGAATGTGGTGATGACTGGCGACGGGCGCTTTGTGGAGATTCAGGGGACGGCGGAGAAAGAGCCGTTTCCGCGCGCGGCGCTGAATGCGCTGCTCTTCCTGGCCGAGAACGGCATCAAGCAGATTCTCAAGGCGCAGGCGGAGGCGCTGGCTGGGGCGACTATTTGACGTTCATTTGACTTGAATTTGACGCGAGTTGGCGAGGGAATGCAAGGAAGGGCGCAAGTAGAAGGGAGGGTAGCGGCGCTGTTTGCCGCTACCCTCCCTTCTACTTTGAAACGTGACTTCCAGTCTCCGCTCTGTCACTTTGTAGAAGGGGAAGCTGAGCCCTCTGGTCCAGGACATTGCTCGTTATGCTGTGCAACGTAATTGCCAACATACTTGAAATGGTCAGTCAACTGTGATTGACCCCATAGCCAGCGGTCCTTTTCGCGTAGACGCTCAATATCCGGGGTGGCCATACGCACTGCTTGCACATAGTCTTCGTACCTGTTCCAAAGACTCTCCGAATACGGCCATGCAGCGAGACTCCCAAATCCTCCACTGAACCCGCGCAATTTCAACTGTTCGCACACGCGCCTGTCATAAACGGATGCGGCATCGGGCCACCGAACAGCGAGAATCGCAGAAGCAATTGGGAGAAGGAATCCCCAGTCACCCATGAGGTACCTTAGTCCTGCATGGGTATCGACGGATTCATAGAGATTGCGGGTCAGGTCGTAGACAGCTTGCTCTATATTGCTATGGTCTTTCGAACGCATTCTCTTGCAGACATATCCGATTGACCGGTTCGATTTCCACACGATTATCGATATGAACTCCTCTGCTGTTAGCTGGTGGTTCTCGCTCCAATTATGGCTAATGTCCTCGAAGACATAGTGGTCCACATCCGCCCAATTCAAGTCAGTGACATGGGCGCGAATCGAAGATCCCACAGTCTTACCCCTTTCAGAATTGAGACATGAGAATGGATTGCCGCGACAGAATACGTTTTGTTGCGCGTCCTGGCGTCCTAGCGTCAAATGCAGTGCAGGTCAGCGGCGGGATGCCGCGCCGGCGCGGAAGGGCGTGCCGAGAGCTGCATCAAGCGCCCCGCCGTGGCGCAGCACGTAGGTCGAGACGGCGGTTTTTTCCATTTCGGCAAGCAGCGCGTCGTAGACAACGGGGCGGCCAAAACTGTGGCCATCCACGACAAGCGCAATGCTGTTGACGCCGCGCCGCTGCAGGTGCTGGAGCGCGGCTGCCCACTCGGGGCTTGGGTCGGCGCTCACGGCCAGCACAGTATCGTTGCGGTTGAGGCGCACGCCGTCGGTGGCGATCAACTGCGCAAAGGGGAGGTCGCCGGTGGCCTCGACCACGGCGAGCATTTCCAGCACCTTGTTGAGTTGGCGTTCGCCGCGGTCGGCCTGGAGATACTCGCGCGTGGCTGCCTGCGCACTGATTCCCACGGCGCGATTGCGCAGAACGAAGTAACGCGCCAGGCTGGCCGTGGCCGTAATTGCGTACTCGGTGGTGGAGGGCGGGATCTCGAACTGGCTGCGTTGGCGCGTCACGCTGTGCAGGGCAAACATCCCCGGTTCCGGGGGCTCGGGCGTCCACGGCAACGCACCTTCGACAGCCCGGTTGAGATCGAGATAGAGCCAGATGTCGGCCGTTGGGTCGAGTTCGAACTCCTTGGCCATGAGGCGGCCCAGGCGGGCGGTCGTAGGCCAGTGGATGCGGTTGAGGCTGTCGCCGGGCACATAGTCGCGCACACCGGCGGCGTTGGTCGTTACCTGATAGGTGCGGCGGTGGCGCGCCTCACCGCCGGCCAGGTCGGAGATCGAGGGTTGGAATGATGGCAATTCGACGGTGAGAGGATAGACGACGATGTAGCCAGAGCCGGCAAGCGGTCGCTCCATGCGGAAGATGCCCAGCGGGTCACTGTTGCGCAGTATCATCGGGCCCAGGCGGAAGCGGCCGCGCTGCGTGCACAATGTGCGCACCTGCCAGCGGTCCGTGGACTTGCGGCCCAGGCTGATGACGCGGCTGACGGTGTGCCAGGGCAGCGTGGAGTTGTCGTCGACTTCGAGCCAGAGCTTGGGCAGGCCGGCCTTGTTGACGACTTCGATCTGCTCTTCAGCGAACTGGCCCACCTGGCTGCGGCGCGTCTTGGTCAGGCGGCGCACGGCAATGCTGCGCACGCCGTTCACGGCCCACAAGTAGCTAAAGAGGAGCACGCCGGTGGTCAGGTAGGCCAGCCCGTAGGCGAGGCTGTTGCCCGTATTGAAGGCGAGCACCCAGGCGGCAACCATGCCGATGGCCAGGGTGATGAGGCGGGAATTCATGCGCCGCCCATCTTTTGGTGCGCGGCGATCTGCGCAACGGCGGCCGCGCTTTTCATTGCTGCATCACAGAGGGTAGGCGCAATCAGCGCACGCGCGCACGTGCGCCGGGGACAGGCGTATGGCGCAGCGCGTCTTCGACGATTTGCTGCGCTCCTACGTTCTTGATGCGCGCCGAGGGGCTGACGATGAGGCGGTGCGCCAACACACTGGGTGCGAGCAGCTTGATGTCGTCGGGCAAGACAAAGTCGCGCCCCTCCATGGCGGCCCAGGCACGCGAAGCGAGAAAAAGCGCCAGGCTGCCACGCGGGCTGGCGCCGAGGTAGACATCGGGGTGGTCACGCGTGGTCGTCACGAGGTCCACGATGTAGCCCTTGACGAGATCATCCACATAGACGTCGCGGGCGGCGCGCTGCGCGACCAGAAGTTCTTCGGCGGCTATCACCTGCTGAATGTCCTGGATGGGGTGGTGCGTGGCCTGGCGCGTCATCACATCGATCTCACTTGCGCGCGAGGGATAGCCCAGGTGGATGCGCATCATGAAGCGGTCGACCTGCGCTTCGGGGAGGGGGAAGGTGCCCTCGTACTCAATGGGGTTCTGTGTGGCGAGCACCAGGAAAGGCCGTGCCATGGCGTGGGTAATGCCATCGACAGTGACCTGGCGCTCTTCCATCGCCTCAAGCAAGGCCGACTGAGTCTTGGGTGTGGCGCGGTTGATCTCGTCGGTGAGGACAATCTGCGCCATGATGGGGCCGGGGCGGAACTCGAATTCCATGCTCTTCTGGTTGTAGACGCTGACGCCTGTGACGTCGCTGGGGAGCATGTCGGGCGTGAACTGGATGCGGCGGAAGACACATCCGACGCTCTTGGCCAGTGCACGCGCAAGCATGGTCTTGCCTACGCCGGGCACGTCCTCAATCAGCAAGTGGCCCTCGCAAAGCAGCGCGACAAGCGTTAGCCGCACTTCCTGGTCCTTGCCCACGATGACCGTGCGCACGTTCTGAAGAATGCGGTCGGCAGCAGACTGCACAACTTGCATTGAAATTACCTCAGCCGAAAAACGACCGACCTGTGGCCGGAGTTGTTGAGGAGCGGGCGCCGCTCA
>CAYJNV010000084.1:0-14306 GCA_964370975.1 uncultured Caldilineaceae bacterium
GAACCGGCGCGCTGCTCGATACGCGTGCCCGGCGCGCTGCGCTGGCCGACATTTCTGCAGTATCGCGACCTGTGAGATGCCGAGGCGGGAAGAAAACGTAGAGGCGGGTGGGAATGTCCCACCCGCCTCTACGCTGTGCGGCGCGACGTGCCGCCCCTCTTGCTCAAATCTACTTGCCTGCGCCACGGCCCGCCGAGCGACCATGCTGATTGCCAGTACCATCCTGTGGTGCGCTATCGTTGCTGCCGTCGCCATCTTCATCGATATAGTTGTCGCACGAACCGTCAAGATCGGCATCGACGAAATCGCCAAACCCATTGACGCCTGCTCCGCTTCCCAGGCCTGCAGCCGCCTGCTGGTTGCGATACTGACCATCCTGTCGCCCAAACTGCGTGCCGCTGCCGTCGCGCGGTGCGCTGTCATTGACGCCGTCGGCGTCGACATCGACCCAGTTGTCGCAGATGCCGTCGCCGTTCGCGTCGACGAAGGTGGCGCAAGTGGTCGCTCCGTCAGCCGGCCCTGCACCTTGCGCAAAGACACTCACCGAAAGCGCCATCGTCAGGACCAGGGCGAACACCAATGCAGTCGTAAGCTTGCGAGACATGTGAAATCCCTTTCTTGTTTGCGGGTCCCGTTGGACCCATTCATTGACTTGCCGGTTTCTCCGGCCTTCGTGTGTCAGAATAGACCAAATTTGTGGACGAATGACGGAGAGCATGTGAAGAAGTTGTTGGCATCTCACGGGGCTTTTCAAAAGTCCAAGTGGCGCCCGGAGGATCGCAGCGAGAAACCGACCGCCCGATGCGATTTCGTTGACGCACGCGCGCGCAGGTGCTACAATCACCGTGGAGCGTACATGCCGGCATACACGCCACATGCGCAGGATCCGTCGCCGCCTTCACCGCCGCAGAGGAAAACCGTCCCATGGACGTCAATCGCACACAGATTGAACCGAAGTTAACGCCCGATACGCTGCCGCGCGAGATTGCAGGCGAGGGTTACGCAGGGCGCCTGCCGCCCATCCGCCCTGCACACACGCTGTTGGGCGCGTTTGCACGCACCTGCCGCTTTGACGCTGCACTCGCCTCAGTTACGCCGCTGATCGCCGTTTCAACCATTGCCTGGTGGCATACGGGTCAGCTTGACCTGGTGGTGATGTTCTTCGCCATCGCGGCGGGCTTTGGCACAGCGCTCGGCGTGCAGTTGCTTACTGAATATCATGACCGCCAGCGCGCGGCCGCGCCCCACGTCAAGAGCGCACTGCGCGCGGCAGGCCACGCCGAAGCCAATCCCCAGGCTCCAGATCTCCTCCTCGGCGAGATCCGCAGCCTTGGCTACATCGCACTACTCATCAGCTTGCTCTGCCACCTGTGGCTGGGCATGCTTGTGGGCTGGCCTATGCTTCTTTTTGGCGGCGTCACGCTGCTTCTGGCGTGGGCGTACAGCGCCGGGCCGGTGCGCTACGTGCGCATGGGCATCGGTCTGGGCGAGAGCGGCCTCTTCCTCGCACTGGGGCTGCTGCCGGCCGTCGCCGGTTACTATGCGCAAACCGGCGCGCTCAGCCACCTCGCCCTCTGGAGTGCTGTCCCCTTCGCCATGCTTGGCAGCTTGATTCTGATTTCCCACGGCCTGATGGCCGACCGGCGCGACTGGCTCATTCGCAAACGCACGCTGGCCGTGCAAATGGGCCGCGCCCGTTCAATTGACTTCAGCAGTCTGCTGCTGATTGGCGCCTTCGTCTTCATCGTCTTCGCCGCGATTGTGACGGAACTGCCGTTGCGCACCATGCTCGCCCTGCTGGGACTGCCCGTTGCCACCAGCGTCTTTGCACAACTCGATAGGGAGACACTGCCTCCCGCGCAGAGCGCGCGCCTCTACACAGCGGCAATCCACGCTACGCTGGCGACTTCGCTGCTTTATGCGCTGGCCTTGCTTACCGACAGGCTCTGGTAGAGAACGGAGCCTGATCATGGCGCCAGGGCAACATGCTGCCCCTGCTGCCCCGCTTACCCCGCTGCCATTCACGCGCAAGGAGTTCTACGAGCTTTCCGCTCTTTGTCGTGACTACGCGACCGAGTTGGCCGGACGCGACCCTCGCCGCATCCACCTGGCCGAGTCGCGGCGCATGAATGCATGGCTGCGTCAGCTCAAGCGCCACGAGCGGCTGGGGCCCCGCATCGCCGACATCAAAGCAGCGCGCCCCATTGCCCGCTGGCAAGTTGCCACCCTCACCGGCGTCCTCTGGCTACTCCTCTACCTCTACGCCGCCACGCGTGGAGCTCAGGTGACTGCCATACTTATCCTCAACGGCTCGATTCTGCTGATTCTGGCCTTCTACATGATCCCCGAGCGCGTCTTCGGCACAACCATTGAGGGGCTGGAGGGCAAGCTGCTGCGGGTGGTGGAGGCGCTGGAGGAGATGCTGGTCGCCGGTGAAATGGGTTTCAGCGAGGCGGCCTATTTCCAGGCGCGCGACAACCTGGCCGCCGCGCACGCCGAATTGCGCCAGCAAATTGACCTGGCGCACCGCGAGTGAGGCTCGATGAAATTCACTTTGAGGATGCGCGCGTGTGCAGCCGCAAGTCGTGCCTGCGAGGCTATTACTGACTGAGGAGATCGCCATGTGCCGCAGCATCAAGCAACTGCGCCTGCCCGACGGCCCGCCCACACAAGCTGAGATTGACGCCGCTGCACTGCAATATGTGCGCAAGGTGACCGGCTACCGCACGCCATCGCGCGCCAACAGCGCCGCGTTTGAGCAGGCCGTGGACGAGATCGCCGCTTCCACCCGGCGCGCGCTTGAGGCGTTGGCCCCATCACGCGCTGCGCAACCGGCAGCGGAAGAGGATCCGCAATACTGACACAGCGGCATGCGCCTGCGATATCAGTGTTGCGCGTCCTCTTCAGGCATCACCTCAATACAACCGTGATGATCTCGAAGGGTCTGAAGTCCAGCGTCACGCCTGCCTCCACCGCGTCCAGTTCTTCCAGTTCATCCTCAAGCAGGTTCGCCAGCGCGGCCGATTTCAGCGGCAGCGTGGTCGTCAAGCGCGCCCTGCCGCGCGTGCCGCGCGCCTCATACAGGCGCACGATCAGCGCATCGCTATCCTCAGCCTTCTTCACCGTGTCAATCACCAGCGCAGGGTTGTCCACCTGGAAGAAGCTTTGAATGTCCAACGGCGCACTGGTTTGGAGCAACAGGAGCGGCACATTCAAGCGCATTGCCTCCTCCACAACAGCTGCCGCCTGTGGCCCACCCGCATGGGGATAGAGAGCGTAAGCAAAGTGGTGGCGGCCACGATCGGCGGCGGGGTCGGGGTCCATGGGCGCGCGCAGGAGCGACAAGCGCAGGATGTTGCCATGGGCGGCGTAACCGTACTTGCAGTCGTTGAGCAGGGCCACGCCAAAGTCCGGTTCCGAGAGGTCGGCCCACAGGAAGATGTGGGTGATCGGCTTGTTGAACTGATTCCACGATAACTTCTGCGTGAGTAAGTAGCGGATCCCCGCGAGCTTCATGATTTGCGGCAGCGCGCTGCGTGTAGAAGCGGCTAGTGAGGGCCGCCGCAAAGTTTTGCACGCGCTGACGCGTGAGCTCGATATGCTTCAGCATGGGGTTCTCAAGTAGTGGAAGGTGGAGCGGTGCGCGGGCCGGGGTGGCGCGGCAAGCTGGCTTGACGATACGGCCACCCCATTATACCTTGTGGGCGTAGTGTGCCATGGCGGAAACGCCGCGCTTGGGCGTGCTGAAGCGCCCACAACGCGAAACCGCCGATGTGTCCTCAAGACACACCGGCGGTTTCGTCCTACGGTACAATTTAGGTAGCGGGGGTAGGGATCGAACCTACGACCTCAGGGTTATGAGCCCTGCGAGCTACCGCTGCTCCACCCCGCGTCACCTTTGACTGTACAGAGCATTATACACCCATCGGGCCCTGCGGTCAAATTTCGCAACCATTGTCTCGCAACATGCTCTGCTGCCTCGAGTAGACGCCTTGCCAAGCGATGACACGTGCTGTAATCTTGGCCTGTCATTGCTTGCCAACCCCCCATACTACAGACTATCGCGCTCTTTCTTTCGTGCCAACGCGTTTCAACGCGTTTCAACGCGTTTCAACGCGATGTTTACACACTTACCCAAAGGAGAGACAGATGATCCGCTCGCGTCGTGCAATCTGGCCGCTGCTGCTGGTTGTGGCGCTGCTGGCTGCGGCCTGCATGCCCATTCAGCCCACAAATGCCGTGCCCGTCAAACTCGAGAACGGCGTCGTGGGCACGCTTAATCAACCGACGGGCGCGAACGCACAGCAGCCCGCGCCCGTTGTGCTCATGCTGCATGGCTTTGGCAGCCAAAAGGATGAAGTGGGCAACATGTACGCCCGCGCGGCCGACGCACTGGCCGCCCAGGGAGTTGGCTCGCTGCGCATCGATTTTAGCGGTTTTGGCAAGAGCGACGGTGATACCGGTGCGACCACCGTGGGAGGGCAAATTGCCGACGCCGAGGCTGCCTATAACTGGCTGGCCGCACTGCCATGGGTGGATTCTGCGCGCATGGGTGTGCTGGGCTTCAGCCTGGGTGGCGGCATTGCCATCATGACGGCCGCCGCACACCCCGAGTGGTTCAAGTCGATGGCAACCTGGTCATCGGTGGGAGACTTCGACGCTGACTTCTCTGGCCCACCCTACGATGAAGCGCGCGTGCTCGCCGCTGAAAAGGGCGTTGTGGGCATGGATCTGGGCTGGCGCACCATTGTCCTCAAGAACGACTTCTTCGCGACGATGAAGGACTTTGACATCGCCAACGCGATTACGCAGTACCCGGGCGCCTATCTCGCTGTGGCCGGCGATCAGGACTTCTCGGCCGCGTATGCGCCGGGGCTGGTGGATGCTGCCCCTGGCTCACCCGCCGAAGCATGGATCATTCCCGGCGGCGACCATATCTACCAGGTGTTGACCAACGACCAATCCATGGCCGATTCGGTCATCCAGCGCACCGCCGAATGGTTCGCCGAAACACTCGCCGCAGAGTAGAACTGAAGTGATATCGGCGTGAATGCCACGGTCCGCTTGTAGGGAACCAGGATCAGGGATGAGAGAACACGCGTGCATTGACGCGGTTCCCCGTTCCCTGATCCCCGTTCCCTGATTGCAGATTGTGCGTTATGTCCCGGAATTACGCTAGAAGGTGCGCTGCACCACAAAATCGCACAAGCGCAGCATTGTCTCGCGGTAGACGCTGTCGGGGAAGATCAGCAGGTCGGTGCGCGCGTGCTGAATGAACGCGTCGGCCTCGTCGCGCGCCGCAGCAATCGCCGGCCCTGCGCGCAGTTCATCCACAATCGCGCGCACCATCGCCTGCCACTCGCCGGGGTAGCCCATTTCGCCGCGCGCCTGCGCGCGTTCGACGTCGGCAATGAAGGCCGCCTCATCGGGCTGCCCGCGCAGAAAGTGGAAGAAGGGCAGCGTGAGCGTGCCCTGCAACAGGTCACTGCCTGCCGGCTTGCCCAGTGTGTCCTCGTCACTCGTGAAGTCGAGGATATCGTCCACGATTTGGAAGGCCATGCCCAGGTGATAGCCATAGCTGCGCAGCGCGTTCACACCTTCGGGCGGCTGCGCCGAAAGCAGCGCCGCGCCTTCGGTGGCAGCGCAGAAGAGGCTGGCGGTCTTGGCGTAAATGCGCTGGTAGTAGCTTTCGCGAGGCTGGTCAAAGCGGAAGCGATCGAGCAACTGGCGCAGTTCACCATCCACAATTACGCGCAGCGTATCAGCAAAATTGCGGATCACGCGCACGCTGCCCGTTTCGGCGGAAAGCTGCGCAGCCGTGCCGAACATATAGTTGCCCGCCAGCACCGTTGCGCCACCGCTCCACGTGGCATTGAGCGTGGGCGCGCCCCGTCGAAGCCGCGCGCCATCAATGACATCATCGTGCACCAGGGTCGACGTGTGCAGCATCTCCACCGAGGCCGCAAGCGCAATCACGCGCTCGTAGGTAGGCGTACCCTGCAGCGTTCCCAGTGCAGGATTCATTTCGGAGGCAAGCAGGGCAAGCGCAGGGCGCAGGCGCTTGCCGCCGCTGCCAATCAGTGTGAGAAACGCGTTGGAGAGGGGCGAGAAGAGCGAAGCGCCGCCATTCTGGGCAGAGCCGTCCACCAGGCGCAGGCGGGCTTCCACACGATCGAGACCGGGGCGCACGGGATCGAGCAATTCGCCGCCGCGCGCCGCATGGCGAACATGCTGAGGCGCGAGTGCTGCGCCTCGTGCGCGCGGCGCAGCACTCTCTGCTGGCCGGTCCGTCATGCGGTCTGTCAGGCGATCTGGCATGGCTTCTGCCGTTCGGTCCGGTGATCGCGCCGCCCCCTGGTCCGCACTGCGGTCCAGGGCGTCGACCATTGCCGCTCGCTCGCGCTGCACGTCAGGTAGCGGATGCACCGGCGCCGACTTCGACCAGGGCAGCGGTTCCGCCGAAAGTGTCATCTGCGTTGTCACGCGCGCTTCGTTTCTCCAGGTTCAACAAGTCAAGCTGCAATTCGTCCACCGGCAAGCCATAGAATGTTTTGGCGGCATCGGTGGTTGCCGCGGCCACTTCGTCAATCGAAATGTGTCTCAACTGCGCCAGCGCCGCGCACGCAAGCGCTACATACGCAGGTTCATTACGCTTCCCGCGGTGGGGGTGGGGCGTCAGATAGGGCGCGTCCGTCTCCAGCATGAGGCGATCCAGCCGCAATTGCGGAACCAGCGCATGCAGCGCATGGGCGCTGCGAAAGGTCACAGGCCCGCCCAGCCCCAGCACAAAGCCCCAACTGTACGCATCCTCGGCCAGTGCGGCGTCGCCCGAGTATGCATGCAGGACGCCTGCAAAGGGACGGTGCGCCAGTGGCGAGCTGCGAAAGTGCGCGCCTGCCACCCATCTGCGCAACGTATCGGCCACGGCGTCATTGGCCTCGCGACTGTGGATAATAACGGGCAAGCCCACCTCGGCAGCCAACGCCAGTTGTGACTCAAAGGCTGCCTGCTGCTTCTCAGGCGCCACGTCTTTCCAATGGAAATCCAGGCCAATCTCGCCGATTGCTACCACGCCAGCCTCGGCTGCAAGTACACGCAGTGCGTCGATGTCGCTCTCGGCAAAACTGCCGCTGCTGTTGGGATGAATGCCCACGGCAGCATGAACGCCGGAGATGCGCTGCGCAAGCGTGCATGCGGCCCTGCTGTGCACTAGGTCAATGCCAGGGTTCACAAGTGCACGCACGCCAACCGCCGCAGCGCGCCGCAGCACATCGTCACGATCTTCGTCAAAACTGTCGAGGTCAAGGTGACAATGGCTGTCAATCAGCGGTGACGCTGCATTTGGCTGCGCACTGCGCCAATCCGACACGATAGACAACTCCCTTACGATTTTTGTGCGCCAAGTGCGCATAGCACGCATCGCACTTGTTCATTTTATCACAGACAGAAGTCGTCACTCGGTAGTTCAGATTCCCGCGAGCCGTTTTCCATCGGCCAGAATGGCAGCCACGGCAGCGCGGTCGGTCGTCTCGGTATAAACGCGAATCAGCGGTTCAGTGCCGGAGAAGCGCACGAGCAGCCAGCCGCCGTCATCCATGACGAACTTGTAGCCGTCTGTCGTCACCAGTTCGGTCACGGCGTGGCCGCCCAACGTCAGACCGGCAATATCGAGGTTGTCAAGCCTCGCCTTGGCGTTGGCCTTCATCTCGTTATCAGTGACACGGGTATCGATGCGGTCATAGAAGTGCTCGCCCACAACATCAAAGAGAAGCGTCAGCAGCTCGGTCGGTTTCTTGCCCGTACGTACCATGAAGTCGAGCAGAAAGAGGTTGGCGAGGATGCCGTCGCGCTCGGGCACGTGGCCGTGGAAGGCGTAACCGCCGCTCTCCTCGCCACCAATGAGTGCGTCGTGCTCCATCATTGCGGGGGCCACATACTTGAAACCCACGCCCGTATTGACGACGGGCACGCCGTAGATGCGACCCAGTTTGTCCAACATCGAGGTGGTGCTCAGCGTCTTGACAATCGTGCCGCGCATGCCGCGCACTTCGAGAAAATAGTAGGCCAGCAGGCCGAAGACGCGCAGTTGGTCCACGAATTCGCCATTCTCGTCGCCAAAGCCGCAGCGGTCGGCGTCGCCGTCGAGAATGCAGACGCAGTCTGCTCCTGCTGCGCGGCCGGCCGCCAGCCCGGCATCCACATTTGGCGGTATCGGCTCGGGGCGGGTCATTTCGGGGAAGATGGGGTTGCGCTCGGCGTGGACATCAATCACCTGCGTGGCGCCCCCCGCCAGCAGGCCGCTGAGCCAGCCCGCGCCATTGCCCCACATATTGTCGATGACAACCGTAAGCCCGGCGTCGCGAATGGGCTGGATGTCGATGAGTTGCTGGATGTGCGCCATGTATGCGGGGCGGGCGTCATGATAGACAACGCGCCCGTCGGCCAGCGCGTCCTTGAGGGCCACGCGGCGAATCGCGGCGTCATCGCCCGCGGCGGGAATCAGGCTTTCGATTTGCGCCAGACCGTCGGGCGCAATCGCGCCGCCGTTTTCATCGCGCACCTTGAAACCGCAGTCCTCCGGCGGGTTGTGGCTGGCTGTGAGATTGACCGCCGCCAGGGCGCCACGCTCGACCACTGTGTAGGAGATCGCAGGGGTGGGTGTGGCGGCGGGCGTAAGCCATACCTTGAAGCCGTTGCCGGCCAGCACCTCGGCCGCTGCCGCCGCAAAGTACTCGGCCTGGAAGCGGCGGTCGTAGCCCACCACCACGCTGCCCGTTTTGCCATTGGCAGTCAGGTAGGCGGCAAAGCCCTGCGTCGCGCGGCGCACATTGGCGAAGGTGTAGTCGTCGGCAATCCTGCCGCGCCATCCGTCGGTGCCGAATTTGATGTCGGAAGTCATGGCTCAATTCCTGGCTCTAGAGTTGGCTGCGCCCGCCTTGTGCGTGGTCACTGTGCGCGGCGGATGGCAGGGCGTTTGCAGCGGTGGCTGAATGGTGCGCCTGATGCGTACGGCGCTGCGGCGCGCGCCTTTTGCGAACGCCCGAGCGCTTGCCGACAGTATAGCAGGGGTGCGCCCCAAACGAGATAGCGCCTGGCGCGCGGGCGACTTTGTCGCATGTCACTTCCTGCGGCATGGAATGCGCGCGCGGCCCATGCCGATATGACAGCAATCGCCGAATTCGCTTATACTGATACATACAGACCTTACACATTTGTCAGCTACTGGTTGTTCTTTCGTAAGCTTGCAAGCCCATGCTGTGAACCATTTTGCTTCCTTGAACGTTTGACATATAGGGAGATCATCCACTGCGCCGCAGAGTGCCGCGGGATTGACCCGAATCTACCTTACAATCCAGATAATTACGTTTCGGTAAAGCCGTATAATTCATTCAATTGCAGTTCGGTCTTGCATGCGCCGGCTGGTTCGATGTGAACGTGCGATTGCCCCCCCCATTCGAATCCTAGATTCGGCAATCGCCCGTTCTCCTCAGCCAACCAAATGCACTTTCGCCCCCCCAGGGCCTGCTGAAGGAGTAGGCACTATGAGAGTCGCCCCCCCCATTCCTGTGCGCCGCGTGCTTATGGCTGCGGCTCTGCTCATTTTGGCCACTTTCGCTGCTGCGGGTATCTTCGTTTATCAGCAGCATGCCCTGGCGCAAGACGCACCGCTCGTAGAGCCTGCCAGCCCAATCTTTAACCAAAGCGTCTTTTTGCCCATGATCACGAGCCCTCTGACCGCGCACCCTGTGGGCGCGGTGCCGGACGGCCAGGATGTCATTGTGGGACAGTATATTGTTCTGCTCCGGCCCTCGGCGCAACGCGCCGTGGCGGCCGACGGTCAGGCCGTTACCGTGGATGCGTTCGCACAACGGATCACCTTGTCGTATGGCGGCTCGCTCCTCTATACATACAAAACCGCGATTGAAGGCTTCGCGGCTGCCCTGCCGCCCGATGCAATCAAGGAGTTGTTGAGCGATCCAAACGTTGCGCGGGTTGAGCAGGATCGAGTGGTAAGCCTGCATGACGACGATGTGCTCGATTCGGCCATCACAGCCATCGAGTCGCCGGCCACCTGGGGCCTTGACAGACTGGATCAGCACAGCCTGCCCCTCTCCGCAAGCTACTCCTACAATGCGACCGGCGCGGGCGTCCATGCCTACATTGTTGACACAGGGCTGCGCGCCAGTCACGCTGAATTCGTCGGGCGTGTCGGTGCAGGCTTCAGCGTCGTCACCGATGGTCTGGGCACGGATGACTGCAACGGGCACGGCACACATGTGGCGGGCACAATTGGCGGCACGCAGTGGGGCGTTGCCAAGGGAGTTACGCTGCACCCCGTGCGGGTGCTCAATTGCGCCGGCTCCGGGTCGGCATCGGGTGTGATTGCAGGCATCGACTGGATTTCACGCAACGCCATCAGGCCGGCAGTGGCCAACCTGAGCCTGGGCGGCAGCGCATATGCGCCGCTCGATACGGCAGTCACCAATGCGGTGAATCTGGGCATAACCTTCGCCGTAGCCGCGGGCAATGCGAATGTCAATGCCTGCACCTCTTCACCGGCACGCGCCGACGCAGCCCTTACAGTGGCCGCAACCACCAACAGCGACGCACGCGCCGCCTTCTCCAATTATGGCGCATGCGTGGATATTTTTGCGCCCGGTCAAGGCATCACATCGGCCTACAACAGCAGTGACACCGCGACCGTGCAACTCAGCGGCACCTCCATGGCGTCGCCCCACGTGGCGGGTGTCGTAGCGCTCTACCTCAGCGCACACCCGGCCGCCTCACCCGAGAATGTGCGCGCAGCACTTGTCACAAACGCAAATGCGAACCTGGTGACGAACGCGGGCGATGGCTCGCCCAATCTGCTGCTCTACATGGGCTTCATCGGCGGTAGTGCTACACCGGCGCCCACGCCCACGCCCACACCCGTGGCACCCGTCAGCCCAACGCCCGTTGCGCCCGCACCCACACCAGTGCCCGACCCGCCTGCATGTGCAGAGCGTGTGGTCAACGGCGGCTTCGAGGCCGGACGCACGACATGGAGCGAGAGTTCGGCACGCGGCTTCAGTCTGATTTGCACCGGCGCAACTTGCGGTCGCGGCAATGCGCCGGCGCAGGCAGGCGCATGGAATGCATGGCTCGGCGGCGCCAACCTCGAATCCTCCGATGTGCGCCAAACCGTCACCCTGCCCGCTGCCGCCAGCGCCAGCCTCACCTACTGGTACTGGGTGGATTCTTCAGATTTCTGCGGCTATGACTATGCATTTACCAACTTGATAGTGAATGGCACAGTTGTCCAGTCCAAGCGCGTGAGCCTGTGCAGCACGAACAACACGGCCGGCTGGCGCAAGGAGACGATCAACGTATCGGCTTTGGCGGGCAAGACAGTCGTGCTCTCCTTCCGCACGACCACAGACGCAAATTACCCCAGCGACTTCTTCGTGGATACGGTGACGCTGATGACGGGCGACGCCTGCGCCTCCGCCTCTGCCACCGACGCTGCGGACGCGACCCTCGCCGACTTCGAGCCGGCAACCGGCCCCAAACCCAGCGAACCACTCGCCCCCCCACATGACGAGCGGTAGCACTGGACACCCGCAGCAATGCAGAGAGGCTTCCATAAATGGAAGCCTCTCTGCATTTCTGCCCCCTTTGCGCGCTTTTCACACTCGTGGGGGGGCAAGCGCGCCGCGTTGACAATCCTCGAGACGTGCGTGTACACTTGACCCGCAACTGGAAAGACGTTCACTTTCAACGACGCAGCGCAGTCCCCCAGACAAGCGCGCTGATAGTTATCTGCACCACCCACCGGTGCGTGACCAACTCCGCATCCATACGCATCCCCGCCGTGGGCAGATGACCGGTGCGCACGCGCAGCCGCCGGCAGCGCACACCTTGAATTGAGGCATCATGTACGAAGGCCTTGAAGTTATTGACTTTCACGCCCACTTCCCCACCGACCGCCCCTGGTTTCCCGACATGGGCGACACAATGCAGCTCTATGCGGAGCAGGTCAGCGATGAGCGCCGCCGCATCATACAGGAGAGGAGCCGCCCTTATCAGGAGCAGTGGCGACGCATGTGGGGCTTTCCGCAGGCCGAGGGCAAGGACGCGCATCCCGGCGATCGCGAGCAGGCGCGCCGCTGGGTGGAAGACCTGGACAAGTACGGCATCCGCGCGATTGGCTTTGTCACCGGCGGCGGCAACGAGCACCTGGCAGAAGTGTGCAGTTGGTATCCCGACCGCTTCATCGGCTTTGCGCATCACTCCCCATTCCTGCCCGACGCCGTGGAGCGTCTGGAGCACGCTGTGAATGATCTGGGCTTGCGTGCCTACAAGCTGCTGGCGCCCAATATCGAGGAGCCAATTGAAGACCCGCGCGCCTTTCCCGTGTGGGAGAAGTGCGCCGAGCTGGGCATCCCCGTGCTCATTCACTTTGGCATTCAGGGGGGCGCTGGCGGGGTGGCCTGGCACCAGAACATCAACCCTCTCAAGCTCCACAACGTGGCCAAGTCCTTCCCCGAGGTGGATTTTGTCATCCCCCACTTTGGCTGCGCGTGGGAGAGGGAGACGCTACAGTTGGCGTGGGCGTGTCCCAATGTGAGCGTGGACACCTGCGGCAGCAACCAGTGGATCCGCTGGGTGCCCGGCGACGTCACCGTCAAGTACCTCTTCCGCAAGTACTACGAGACAATTGGCCCCGAGCGCATTATCTTCGGCACAGATTCAAGCTGGTTCCCGCGCGGCTTTGCGCTGCGCTACCTGCAGGACCAGGTGCGCGATTGCCTGGACCTGAACATGCCCGAAGAACATCTCAAGTTGATCTTCGCCGGCAATGCCGCGCGTTTGCTCAAGATTTCCCTCTAGCCGTCCGAGCGTTCCCTGCATCCAGAGTAACCCAGGCGTTTTCGCAACCACCTCACTCAGGAGAAGAGAGAATGAAGTCCTATCGATTGTACACACTGATGGCGCTGCTGGTGATGATGGCACTGATTGCATCGGCCTGCGCCGCACCGGTGGCCGCACCTGCAGCCGCACCGGCCGCTGAAGCCGCCGCCACTGAGGCGCCTGCCGCAGAGGCTGCACCCGCCGAAGCCGCCGCACCTGCAGACGGCGTGATCGAGATTGAGTATTGGCAGTACAACTTTGAAGTACGCGTCACGGCCATGAACATGCTGATTGCGCAGTTCGAGGCCGAAAACCCGGGCATCAAAGTCATCCACAACTCCGATATTCCCTATGACCAGTTCCGCGACAAGATTGCGGCCAGCGTACCCGCAGGGGTTGGTCCGGACGTGGTGACGCTCTACTACGCGTGGCAGCCCGCCTGGGTGGCGGCTGACTACATCGTGCCGCTGTCCGCCGACGCTTTCCCGCCCGATGAAGTCATGGCGCAGTTCAGCCCTCTTGTCGAGGCCAGCTTCCAGGATGGCCAGCTCTACACGCTGCCCACAGCGGTGCGTACACTGGCGCTCCTCTACAACAAGGATCTGATGACGGCCGCCGGACTCGATCCGGAGAAGCCGCCCGCAACCATCGAGGAGCTTGAAGAGCAGGCCGTCAAGTGCACGACCTTTGACGCCGATGGCAACTATGTGATCATGGGCTTCCCCGTGGCCATGTCCGGCCAGGCGCATCACTGGTACCGCGAGATTCTGCTGCGCCAGTTCGGCCAGCAGCCGCAGAGCGATGACAACCGCACCATCCTGTGGAACGCCAGCCAGGCGGGTTACGACGCCTGGAACCAGATCCTCAAGTTCGAGATGGAATTGAAGACCGGCGACGCCACCCTCTTTGATGGCGACCCCAACTACTTCCTCGCCGGCCAGTCATGCTTCCAGCTCGACGGCTCCTTCCGCCTGGGCACAATTGCCAACAGCGCGCCTGACCTCAACTTCGGCGTCACCGAAATTCCGACGGTCAACGGCGTCAAAATGACCTTCGGCTCCTACTGGACACACGGCATCACCAACAAGGCAGCCGCCGACCCGGCCCGCCTCGACGCCGCCGAGAAGTTCCTCAAGTTCATCACCACCCCTGCCGCCGGCACGCTGTGGGTGGCCGAAACAGGTGAGTTGCCTGCACAGCTCGAAGCCGCCTCCGATCCGGCCCTGCTGGCCGATCCCAATCTGGGCCCCTTTGCAGCCGGCCTGCCCTATGCCGCCTCCACATTCCTGGTTGACGAGTCGGTTGTGCGCCAGTCGCTGCTTGACGCCTATGATGCCGTCAAACTCAATGGCGCCGATCCGGCCGAAGAATTGGACTTCGCCGTGCAGACCTCGCAGGAGCTCTACGACGAGTTC
>CAYJNV010000084.1:14316-15013 GCA_964370975.1 uncultured Caldilineaceae bacterium
TGACGTAGCTGGTGGCGCCTTGTTGCCACAGAAAGCGCATGGAGGCGCGCTACGCCTCCATGCGCTTTTGCCCCCCCATCCCCGCAAACTCGATCCTTGCCCGGAGACGCCCATGAGACTATCGCTCAGCCAGCGCCGCGTGCTATGGGCCTACGGCTCTCTCGCCGTGAGCCTTATCTTCTTCATCACAATTCGCTGGTATCCGACGCTTCTGGCAGTCAACATCAGCTTTCGCGACTGGAACGTGCTCAAGGGCGCGGGACCGTGGGTGGGGCTGGAGAATTACCTCGACATTTGGGATGATCTCTTCAAGCCGCGCAGCGCGGTGCGCGCCGCATTCATCAACACCATCGAGTACGTCGTTTACGGTGTGCCCGCGCAAATGGTCGTCAGTCTGGGCGTGGCGCTGCTGCTGACACAGATTCGACGCCTCTCGGGCTTCTTTCGCGCCGCTTACTTCATCCCCTACGTTACCTCGGCCGTGGCGGTTGCCTTCGTCTGGAACTGGCTCTATGCGCCGCAGAGCGGACTCATCAACCAGATTCTGACCTGGGCGGGGCTGCCGAATCAACCATTCCTGCAGAACCCAAGTCAGGCGCTGCTTTCGATTGCTGCCGTCGCCGTGTGGCAGGGACTGGGCTTTTCCATCATCATCTTCCTGGCGGGGTTGCAGCAGATTCCCGAAATCTACTACGAA
>CAYJNV010000085.1:0-6794 GCA_964370975.1 uncultured Caldilineaceae bacterium
CATCGCCATGGCACAGCGCTGCCTGGCCGATGACAACGCGCACTGGGCGCCCTCGCTCAGCCGCAACGTTGGCGAGAGCGAGACGATGCTAGCCGGGCTGGCGATACTGTATGGCGCCGGGGCAGACATTGATTGGCGCGCCTTCCATGCGAATCGCCCAGGGCGCCGTATCGCGCTGCCCACGTACGTGTGGGAGCACCAGCGTTACTGGTCGCTCGCAGCGGCGCAGCGCCCGTCCGCGTCATCAGCCCTAAGCGCTCCCACGCGCGCAGACAGCTGGAGTGCAGCCGTGACAGCCGCCCGCCGCCAAGCCGATCAGGGGCCACTTGACTTGCACCTGGACGACTTTGCCGCCACGGAAGCGCGTCTCGACCGGTTGGCACTCGCCTACATCGTCGAGGCGCTGCGAAGCCTGGCCGCCTTCGCGCTGCCCGGTGCGTGCTGGAGCGTGGACGCGCTTTTAGCGCAGACCGGCATTGCAGCCACCTATCGCCACCTGCTCGTTCGCTGGCTTAACGACCTGGTTGGCGCAGGGCTGCTGCGCCGCGACATCGATGGGCGCTTTTGCGCTGATGCGCTGCTGCCCACTATGGCCATTCCTGCGATGCTGGCAGAGGTTCAGGCAGCCGCGCCTGCTCCACTGATCGCCTACCTGCAACGCTGCGGCACACGGCTGCGCGACGTGCTCACCGGCAGCGAGAGCGCGCTCGCCACGCTCTTTCCCGACGGCTCCTATGACACCGTTGACTTTCTCTACAGCGAATGGGCGGCCGCGCGCTATATGAACGCAATGGCCCGTGCCGCAACAGAGGCCATTGTGCAGACAACGCACGCCGGCGCTCATTTGCGCATTCTCGAAATCGGCGCAGGCACGGGCGGCATGGCTGCCGCACTTCTCCCCGCCCTCCCCAAAGAGCGCACCCGCTATCTCTTCACCGACGTTTCCGATTTCTTCCTGACTAGGGCCGCCGAACGCTTCGCGGACTACCCCTTCGTCGAGTATGCGCTGCTTAACATCGAGGAGTCACCTGAAGGGCAAGGCGTCGCGCCGCATGGCTTCGACCTTGTGGTGGCAGCCAACGTGCTCCACGCCACGCGCGACCTGGACACCACACTGCGCCATGCCCAAGCCCTGCTTGCACCGGGCGGCGTGCTTCTTCTCTATGAAGCCACGCGCCACCCCCGCTGGCTGAGCGTGACCACCGGCCTGATCGAAGGTTGGCAGCGCTTTGCAGACGCGTGGCGCAGCGATCAGCCCTTGCTCGACGCACGCACGTGGGAGGCCGCGCTGCGCGCAAACGGCTTTGTCGACGTGGCGGCGCTGCCTGGCGTCAACCACCCCGCCGCCGTGTTGGGGCAGCACCTGCTGCTGGCGCGTGCGCCCGGTGATGGCGCGACCAGCGCTGCGGGCACGTCGGGGCGCGCGGCGCAGTTGGCAAGCGGTGCTACCGCCGCTACGCCGGCGCCAGCCCCGCTGCCGGAGGCGCAGGCGCTCCAGGCCGCGCTTGCTGTCGCGCTGCCCGTCGAGCGCAACGAACTGCTCGTCGCCTTTGTGCGCCAATCCATCGCGCACGTGCTGCGTCTGCGCGATTGGCAGTCGCTCAAGCGCGATCAACCCCTGCTTGACCTGGGCTTTGATTCGCTCATGGCAATTGAACTGCGCAACGTGCTGCGCCAGGGGCTGGCGCTGCCGGGCAAACTGCCCGCGACCTTGATCTTCGACTACCCCTCGATTGGGGCCATTGCCGCTTATCTGGAGCGGATGCGCGCCCAAAGTCCACCGGACGTTGAGGAGCGCTCGCCGCAAGCGACCAGCGCCGCGTTTACACCCGCCGACAACCTGGCCGCGCTCTCCGACGACGAAGTGGAAGCCATGCTGCTCAAGAAACTGGCGCAACTGTAAGGATGTCCATGAACGAGCCAATCCAGGCCGCTGAACTGACCCCGCTCAGGCGCGCCTACCTTGCCATTGAAGAGTTGCAGGCCCGTCTCGATACGGCGACCCGCGCTCGCCACGAGCCGATTGCCATTGTGGGGGCAGGCTGCCGACTACCCGGTGACGCCGACAGCCTCGACGCGCTTTGGACTCTGTTGCGCAATGGCGTGGATGCCATCACCGAGACACCCGGTGACCGCTGGGACATTGACGCCTGGTACGATGCCGACGTGAGTGTTCCAGGCAAGATGAGCACACGCCACGGCGGCTTCATACGCAACGTGGACCAGTTCGACCCGCAGTTCTTCAACATTTCCCCGCGCGAAGCCGCCGCCATGGACCCCCAGCAGCGCCTCTTGCTCGAGGTGACATGGGAGGCGCTGGAGAACGCGGCCATCGCGCCCGCGCGCCTGGCGGGCACACGCACGGGCGTCTATGTGGCAGTCACCACCAACGACTATGCGCAAGTTCACCGATCGGCGCGCGGCGTCGAGGGTCTTGACGCCTATTACGCCTCGGGCATCGCGCACAGCATAGCCTCCGGCCGGCTCTCTTATGTGCTCGGTTTGGAGGGGCCAAGTCTTTCGATTGACACCGCCTGCTCCTCCTCGCTGGTCGCCATTCACCTGGCCGTGCAGAGCCTGCGCAGCGGCGAGTGCCGCATGGCGCTGGCGGGTGGCGTCAACCTGATCCTGACGCCGGAACTCTCGATTACACTCTCCAAGTACCAGATGATGGCAGGCGACGGTCGCTGCAAGTTCGGTGACGCGCGCGCCGACGGCTTCGTGCGCGCCGAGGGTTGCGCCATGGTCGTCCTCAAGCGGCTACGCGACGCCCTGGCCGACGGTGACCCCGTGCTGGCCGTCATACGCGGCTCGGCCGCCAACCAGGATGGCGCCAGTTCCGGCTTGACGGCTCCGAATGGCCCGTCACAGGAGGCTGTACTGCGCGCCGCGCTCGCCGACGCGGGCGTAAAGCCCGCCGAGATTGGCTACATTGAGGCGCATGGCACGGGTACCGCCCTGGGCGATCCAATTGAGTTGCAGGCGCTTGGCGCCGTTTTCGGGCCGGGCCGCAACGCCGCTGCACCGCTGGCCGTCGGCTCCATCAAAACGAACATCGGCCACAACGAAGCGGTTGCGGGCGTCGCAGGGCTGCTCAAGCTCGCGCTCGTGCTGCGGCATGGCGAGATCCCGCCCAGCCTTCACTTCGCCACACCGAATCCTCTGATCGACTGGGAGGATTTGCCCCTCACGATTCCAACGGTGCATTCCGCCTGGCCCACCACGGACGGGTCACGCCTTGGTGGCGTCAGTTCCTTTGGCTTCAGCGGCACAAATGTTCATATGGTACTTGAGGAACCTCCCGCGCT
Organism: uncultured Caldilineaceae bacterium; assembly: GCA_964370975.1. Taxonomy (GTDB): domain Bacteria; phylum Chloroflexota; class Anaerolineae; order Caldilineales; family Caldilineaceae; genus UBA5069. The sequence goes on from CAYJNV010000085.1 coordinate 3,309, forward strand.
ACCGGCGCAGGCTGATGCCGGTGCTACGGCGGCGCCGCTTTTGTTGCCCCTCTCGGCCCGCAGCGAGGCAGCGCTGCGCGAGTTGGCTGATCGCTACGCCCACACACTGCGCACCGATAGCGCACCCAGCCTGGTCGACGTGGCCTTCACGGCGGGCAGCGGGCGCAACCATTTTGCCCATCGGCTTGTCGTCTCCGCGACCAACAGTACGGAGGCGTCGGACCAACTGGTTGCCTTCGCCGCCGGTCAGGACGCGCCCGGCATACGCACACACCACGTCAAACAGGTGGACCCGCCCACGATCGCTTTTCTCTTCACCGGCCAGGGTGCGCAGTACCCAGGCATGGGACGCACACTGTATACGTCAGAGCCCGTCTTCCGCGCCATGCTCGACCAGTGCGCGGCCATTCTTGCCCCCCACATGGAGCACCCACTGCTGGACCTGCTCTTTGCCGAGCCGGGCAGTGACGATGCGCGCCTGCTCGATCAGACAGCCTGCACCCAGCCCGCACTCGTCGCGCTGGAAATTGCGCTGGCGACGCTCTGGCGCTCGTGGGGAATTGCGCCGACCATCGTGCTGGGCCACAGCGTGGGCGAGTTTGCCGCCGCGTGGCTGGCGGGCGTGCTATCGCTTGAGGACACGCTCGCGCTTGTGGCTGCGCGCGGCCGTCTGATGGGTCAGCTGCCCAGCGGCGGAGCCATGGCCGCGCTCTTTGTTGCTCCTGCGCGCGTCGAGACGCTGATCAACGAGACACCACAGGCTCGAGGGCAGGTAGTAATCGGCGCGTTCAACGGTCCCGCACATACTGTCGTTTCCGGACCTGAAACGGGTGTACAGGCACTGGTGGAAAGCTGCACCGCAGCCGGCGTGCGCGCCCAACGACTGGCCGTCTCACACGCATTTCACTCGCCGCTGCTTGACCCCATGCTGGAAGAGCTGGAGGCGACCGCCGCGCGCTTCACCCATCACGCGCCGCGCGTGCGCCTTATCTCCAATCTCACCGGTGAGCCAGCGGGCAACGAGATTACGCAGCCCGCCTATTGGCGACGCCACGCGCGCCAGCCCGTGCGCTTTGTACAGAGCCTTGAGACACTCGCACGCACGCCAAACCTCATCTGCATCGAAGTTGGCCCTCACCCCGTCCTGAGCGGCATGGCCATGGCGGCACAGTCGCCCGGCGGCCCGGTCGAGAGCCTTTGGCTTCCCACCCTGCGCAAGGGGCGCGACGAGCTGTCGCAGATGGGCGAAAGCGTCGCTACCCTCTACACCCATGGAGCGGTCATCGACTGGGCTGCCTTTGGCAGCCACATAGCGCGCCGTAAGGTGAGCCTGCCAACCTATCCCTTTCAACGCGAGCGCTGCTGGGTAACGTCCCTGCCAGGGGCTGGCAGCGCGGCGCCTTCTTCGGCCGCGCACAGCCACCCGCTGCTTGGCCGCAGGCTGCGTTCGGCGCTCGAGGAGGCGCAGTTCGAGGGTGCGTTGAGCCAGGAGACGACCGACTATCTGCGCGACCACCGCGTATTTGCACAGGCCATTCTGCCCGCGACGGCCTTTCTGGAGATGGGCCTCGCTGCCGCAGACGCGCTGGGCATGCCGGAAGCGCCCCTGCTGGAAATCGCCATCCACGTCCCGCTCGCCGTGCCGGCCGGGGAAGTGTACACGCTGCAGACGATTGTCTCTCCGCCCGCCACGGGCGCGACGAGCAGGTCGTTCAAGATCTTGAGTCAGGCGCCGGACGCAGAGAACTGGACGCTGCATGTCACCGGCACATTGGGCGCCGATGTGGCGACCGCAACGGACGTCACGGCCCTCGATCAATTGCGTGCTCGTTGCACAGAGCCAATTGCTTCTGCAGACCACTATGCGCGGCTAGCCTCCCGTGGTCTTGACTTCGGCCCCAGCCTGCGGGGCGTTCAACAGTTGTGGCGCGGCGCCGGCGATATCCTCGGGCTCATCGAATTGCCCGATGCGCAAGCAGCCGACACGGCGCGCTACCGCATTCACCCGGCGCTGCTCGATGGCTGCATCCAGTGCCTCTCCGGGCTGGCGCTCGGCAGCGAGGCAACCTACCTGCCTCTGCACATTGAGAGGGTGCACCTGACAAGGGCGCCGGGCAGCCGCGTGTGGGCGCACGCGACCCTGCGCCCCAGTGCGGCAGGCGCGCGCACAGGCGAAACCTTGCTCGGCGATGTGACAGTCTACGACGATGACGGCCGCCTGCTTGTTGAACTCTCTGGACTGCTGCTCAAGCGCATGGCGGACGACACGCTGGGCGGGCGCACGGACACCTCTGCATGGCTCTATGCAGTGGACTGGCACAAGCAGCCGCTCGCCGACGGCGCCGATGGGATGCCCCTGCTCGCCGATCCGCAGGCCGCGCTGGAAGCCGCTCGCGCCACCATCCCAACGCTGCAGACGACGCTGGAGATGGCGCGCTACCACGAGCAGATGGTCGATCTTGACGCGCTCAGCACCGACTACGTCGTCGCGGCGCTGCAACAGCTTGGCTGGCAGTGGCAGCCAGGGCGGCGCGTTCACACTGACGCACTGTTCGCCACATTGGCGATTGCGCCCACGCAGCGCGCCCTTTTCGTCAGGCTACTTGGCCTGCTGGCCGAAGATGGGCTCCTGCACATACGCGGCAGCGAGTGGGAAATTGTCTCTGTTCCCCAGCCGCCGCTGCTCACGCCAGAGCGCATTGCGGCACTGCGTGCGCGCTATCCGGCCGCCAGCGCCGATATCGTCCTTGCCAGCCGCTGTGGCGGAGGGCTGGCCGCCGTCCTGCGCGGTGCAGCCGACCCATTGCAGCTCCTCTTTCCCGAGGGCGCACTTGCCGAGACCGAGCAGCTCTACAGCCAATCACCGTGGGCGCGCATTTACACGAGTCTTGTGGCCGAGGCGGTCGCGGGAGCAATCGCAACCAGAGACGCAGCGCATCCCCTGCGCATCCTCGAGATTGGCGGCGGCACAGGCGGAACCACGTCGGCCGTGTTGCCGCGCCTGGCTGGGCGCACGGTGGACTACTGTTTTACCGACATTTCGCCTTTCTTCCTGAGTCGCGCCCAGGAGCGCTTCAGCGAGTACGACATCCTGCGTTATCAACCGCTGGATATCGAGCGCGACCCGCAGGGCCAGGGTTTTGCGCCACACACTTTCGACTGCATCATCGCCGCCAATGTGATTCATGCCACGGCCGACTTGCGGACAGCGCTGGCGCACATGCATACGCTGCTGGCCCCTGGCGGCCTCCTTGTCCTGCAGGAAATGACCCGCCCTCTGCGCTGGATTGACATAACATTTGGCATGACGGAAGGCTGGTGGCGCTTCAGCGACCATTCCCTGCGTCCCAATTACCCTTTGCTCGATCGTGTGCAATGGCTCGCTCTGCTGGCCGATAGCGGATTTGGGGAAGCCGCGGCAGTGCCACCCGCAACCGCCGGTGATGAGCCCGGCGAATTGCCCTACCAGACGGTGCTCGTCGCCCG
>CAYJNV010000085.1:6894-14917 GCA_964370975.1 uncultured Caldilineaceae bacterium
TCATGCAGGTGGAGGAACGGATTCTGGGCGGTGCGCTCAACCTGACGCGTGCGCTGGCGCGCAGCGGCGCCAATACCCGCCTGTGGCTTGTGACGCGCGCGGCGCAGGCAGCAGGCATAGCCGCCTCGATCGGTGTCTCGCCCGCGCAGGCGACTCTGTGGGGCTTCGGCAAGTCGGTCGCGCGTGAACATCCCGAACTGCACTGCACGCTGGTGGACCTCGATGCAACACCCAACGCAGGCGACGCTGCGGACTTGCTGGACGAACTCGACGCCGCAGGGCGCGAGCAGGAGGTGGCGCTGCGCGCAGGCGAGCGTTTCGTCGCGCGGTTGGCTCGACTGGATCACATTCTCCCGGAAATCGCCTCGCCCGCGCCTGATGCGCCCATCGAACTCGTCATCAGCGCACGCGGCTCGCTGGACAATCTGCAACTGCGGCCCGCAGCGCGGCGTGCGCCGGGACCGCGTGAGGTGGAAATCCGCGTCGAGGCCGTTGCGCTCAATTTCAAGGATGTTCTCAACACCCTGGGCATGTACCCCGGCGATCCCGGCCAGCCGGGCAGCGAGTGCGCCGGCGAAGTCGTGAACGTGGGCGCCGAGGTTGCGCACTTGCGGCCCGGCGACAAGGTGGTGACGCTTGCAGCTGGCTGCATGCGCAGCTACCTCGCTGTGGACGCCGACCTGGTGGCGCTGCGCCCGCAGCACCTGAAGGCCGCCGAGCTGATTACGTTGCCGATTGCCTATATCACGGCTGCATTCTCGCTGGATCACATCGGGAAGATGCGCGCCGGCGAGCGCGTCCTCATTCACGCCGCGGCGGGCGGTGTGGGCCTCGCTGCCGTGCACCTTGCCCTGCAAGCAGGGCTTACCGTCTTTGCCACTGCGGGCAGTCCAGCCAAGCGCGCCTATGTGCGCTCACTGGGCGTGGAGAATGTCTTTGATTCGCGTTCACTTGACTTCGCCGACGGTGTGCTCGAAGCGACAGAGGGCGCAGGCGTGGACCTCGTGCTCAACTCGCTGGCGGGCGATTTTGCCGCGCGCAGCCTGGCCACGCTGGCCAAGGGCGGGCGCTTCCTCGAGCTCGGCAAGCGCGACTTGCTGACAGACGCGCAGGTGACCGCGCTCGGCAAGCAGATTGCCTACCATGTCATCGACTGGGGCGAAACCGCGCTGGCCGACCCGCAACTCATCCACACGATGCTGGTAGATGTAATGCAGGCCGCAGGCGAGGGACGGCTTGCGCCGCTGCCAATGCAGCTCTTTCCGCTGACATCGGCCACGGAAGCCTTTCGCACCATGGCGCAGGCGCGCCACATTGGCAAAATTGTGCTTGTGCCTGATGCAGGTGACGCGACCCAGACCGCAGACCCCTCTGCACAACTCGTGCACAGCGACGCCGCCTACCTGATTACGGGCGGCATGGGTGGTCTGGGGCTGGTTGCCGCACAGTGGCTTGTGGACCAGGGTGCGCGCGCCATCACGCTCATGGGGCGCAGTGCGCCGGGGGCTGCGGCGCAGGCGACCATCGCATCGCTCGAAGCGCAAGGTGCGCGCGTCGCCGTTGTGCTGGGTGATGTGGCACGCGCCGAGGACCTTCAGCGGGCGCTTGCCGCCCATGCAGGGCAGCCCCTGCGCGGCGTCATCCATGCGGCCGGTGCGCTAGATGACGGCGCACTTGTGCAGCAAGAGTGGGCGCGCTTCGTTCCCGTGCTGGCGGCCAAGGTGCAGGGCGCATGGAATCTGCACCGATTGACCGCTCATGCACCACTGGACTTTTTCATCCTCTACTCTTCCATTGCCTCGCTGCTTGGTTCGGCCGGCCAAAGCAACCATGCAGCGGCCAACAGTTTTCTGGATGCGCTGGCGCACATGCGGCGCGCGTCCGGCCTGCCCGGTCTGAGCATCAACTGGGGCGCGTGGTCGGAAGTCGGCGCAGCCGTCAGCCTGGGGGTGGCCGCACGCGCCAGCGCAGAGGGCATGGGTACAATCGCGCCCGCTGTGGGCATGAACCTGGTGGCCCACTTGCTGCGGTCAGGCGCTGTTCAGGCAGGTGTACTGCCCGTCGAGTGGTCGCGCTTCCTGCCCCACCTGGCCGGCGCAGACGCGTCCACCTTCTTCGCCGACGTTGTGGCTGCGCAGCAAGATGTTACGCCCGCCCTGGCTGGACAAGCGCTGCGCGCAGTCGCAGTGGCGCCGGCGCCCCACATTAGCGCGCCCGCTTTCCTCGAACGGATTGCGCAGGCGCCACCGCAGCGGCGCGCAGCGCTGCTGCGTGAGATGGTACGCGCGACCGCGGGGCGCGTGCTGGCTCTCCCCACAGCGCGCATCGATGACGACGCGCCACTCCATTCACTGGGGCTCGATTCACTCATGGCAGTCGAGCTGCGCAACCTGCTGGGGAGTGAACTGGCCTTGGCGCGACGGCTGCCTGCAACGATCGCCTTCGACTATCCCAGCGTCGCTGCCATAACCGGTTATCTGGCGACGGAGCTTGACTTCGAGCCGGCGGCGAGCGCCAGTGAGCAGACCGCGGCCCCTGGCCAGGTTGGCACAGGCGACAACAGCGCGCTGAGCACCATGCTTGACTCGCTCGAGGATCTCTCCGATGACGAGGTCGAGCGTTTGCTTGCCGAGAAGATGACAGGAGCCTGACCATGCAGGAGTTTCTCGAGCGGATCAGTGCGCTCTCGCCCAGGCGCCTGGCCCTGCTGGCAGTTGAACTGCAGGCAAAACTGGAAGCAGCCGAAAGCGCGCGCAGCGAGCCAATTGCCATTGTGGGTTTGGCCTGCCGCTTTCCCGGCGCTGACTCGCCCGAGGCGTATTGGGCACTGCTGCGCGACGGTGTGGATGCCATCACCGAAATCCCGCCTACACGATGGGACAACAGCGCGTATTACGACCCCGACCCCGATGCCCCGGGCAAGATCGCCACGCGCTGGGGCGGCTTCGTTGAGCCGATTGACGCGTTTGAGCCACAATTCTTCGGTATCTCGGCGCGCGAGGCCGTGAGCATGGACCCCCAGCAGCGCCTGCTGCTTGAGGTTACCTGGGAGGCGATTGAGCGCGCCGGCTACGCCCCGCAACGCCTGGCTGAAGCGCCGACCGGGGTCTTTGTGGGCATCTGCAACAGCGACTACAGCCAGTTGTGCATGGCGGAAGATGAAACGAAGGTCGATGCCTACCTCGCGACGGGCAATGCGCACAGCATTGCCTCGGGGCGCCTCTCGTACACACTGGGACTGCAGGGGCCAAGTCTCTCGGTGGACACAGCCTGTTCGTCATCCCTGGTGGCCATCCACCTGGCCATGCAGAGTCTGCGCACCGGTGAGTGCCGGACGGCGCTGGCGGGCGGCGTCAACGCGATCCTCGCGCCAGTGACGACCATCACCCTCTCCCGGGCGCGGATGATGGCGAGTGATGGGCGCTGCAAGGCGTTTGACGCGCGCGCCGACGGGTTCGTGCGCAGCGAAGGCTGCGGCATGGTCGTGCTGAAACGACTTCGCGATGCCGTAGCCGACGAAGATACAATTCTGGCCGTTTTGCGCGGCTCGGCACTCAACCAGGACGGGCGCAGCAACGGCATCACCGCCCCCAACGGCCCTGCGCAGGTCGCCGTCATGCGTGCGGCGCTGGCCAATGCCGGCCTCGCGCCCGGCGATGTGCAATACGTGGAGACCCACGGCACGGGAACCGCACTGGGCGACCCAATCGAAATCCAGGCGCTGGGTGCGGCGCTGGGGATGGGACGTAAGGGCACAGGCGGTGAAGCGCCGGGCCCGCTCCTGATCGGCTCCGTCAAGACCAACATCGGCCATCTGGAGTCGGCTGCAGGCGTGGCCGGGCTGATCAAGCTTGTGCTAATGATGCAGTACGGCGAAATCCCGCCCCATCTACACCTGAACGAGCGCAGTCCCCATATTGAGTGGGATCAGTTGGCCATTGAGATACCTACGGAGCGTACGCCGTGGCCAACCCGCAACGGTCGGCTCGTCGCTGGTATCAGCTCGTTTGGTTTCAGCGGCACCAACGCCCACCTGTTGCTGGAATCCCCGCCCGCTGTGTCAAGCCCACCTGCGGGGGACCGGGAGGAACACGAGGCAGGCGCCCACCTGCTGACACTCTCGGCGCGCACGGCGACTGCGCTGCGCACGCTGGCGCAACGCTATGTGGCACATCTGGGCGATCACGCCGAGTTGTCGCCCGCCACGGTTGCCTTCACAACAAACACGGCGCGTGCGCACCTGGCCTATCGCTTGGCGCTGCTGGGGAGCTCGCTGGAAGAGTTGCGCACGCAGCTTGCCACGTTTGCAGCCACCGGGCAGGCAGACGGTGTCTTCACCGGGGTCGTTGCCGGAGGTGCGCGCCGCGCCGTGGTCTTCCTCTTCACGGGACAAGGTGCGCACTATGCCGGCATGGGGCGTGCCCTCTATGAGAGCGAACCGCACTTTCGTACGGCGCTGGACGAGTGCGCGCGCCTGCTGGCGCCGCACCTCGACTGTTCGCTGCAGGAGATTCTCTTTGGCTCAGAGAGCGAGCAGTTGCTGACGCGCATCGAACTTGCGCTCCCGGCGCTCTGCGCGCTCCAGGTTGCGCTCAGCGCGCTGTGGCGGGCGTGGGGAATAGAGCCCGACGCGGTCGCCGGCCACAGCGCCGGCGAGTATGGCGCGGCCATCGTGGCGGGTGTGATGCGCCTCGAAGACGGCCTCATGCTCAGTGCGTTGCGCGGGCGGCTGATGGCGCGCGCTGCCGCCGATGCGCAGAAGCAGGGGGAGATGGCGGCCGTCTTCGCCGGCGAGGCACAGGTGGCGGCGGCGATCGCACAGCAAGGTGGCGAGGTCAGCATTGCAGCCATCAATGGGCCGGAGAGTCTGGTCATTGCGGGGGCGCGCGACGACGTGCGCACCGTTCTGGCCGTACTCGAGGCGGAGGGCATTCAAAGCCGCGCGCTCTCGGTGGCCGTGGCGGCCCACTCATCGCAAATGGACGCCGTGCTGGACGAGTTGGAGCAGGCTGTGCGCGCCGTACAACTCAATCCCCCGCAAGTGCCCTACATCTCCGGGCTAACCGGCGCGAGCGCCACGGCCGCCGAACTGATGGATCCGCGCTACTGGCGGCGACAGATGCGTGAACCGGTGCGCTTTGACCGGGTGGTGGAGACTCTGCACGCCTTGGACATTGACGCATTCGTGGAGATTGGCCCGCATCCCACGCTGATCAGCAATGCACAGCGCGCCTGGTCTGGCGGCGATGCACTCTGGGCGCCGTCGCTGCGCCACGCGCACCCCGAAGGATATCAGATGCGCGCGAGCCTCGCTGCGCTCTACGCCGGCGGGTTGACGCCCAACTGGCAAGGCTTGTACGGCGCGGCGGCGCGTCCGCGCGCCGTGCTGCCCACCTACCCCTTTGAGCGCCAGCGCTACTGGGTTGACGACGCACCCCACCGCACGGGTGCAGACGCACACGTACATCCGCTGCTGGGTGCGCAACTGCGCTCGCCTGCCTTGCAGGCAACGGTCTTTGAAGCCACACTTGGCGCGCAACAGCCCCGCTTTCTCGACGAACATCGCATCCACGGCGCGGCTGTGATGCCCTCCCCGGCCTACCTCGAAATGGCACTCACGGCTAGTGAGGCGCTCTACGGCTCGACGGCCCATGGCGCAACAGCACACGCCGTGGAAGAGTTGACGATTCGCGAGGCGCTGCTTCTGCCCGATACAGGCACGATCACCGTGCAAACCGTCCTCACCGCCGAGCGAGATACTGCGCCCTTCCAGATCTTCAGCCAACCTGTCCCTGGGGATGCATGGGTGCTCCACGCAAGCGGGCGGCTGGCGCCGGTTGCCGCGTCAGTACAGACCGCACGCCTGGCGCGCAATGAAGTGGTGGCGCGCTGCAGCGAGCGTATCGAGGCCGTGCGCTACTACGCTCGCCTCGCGCAGTTGGGCCTCGAATTTGGCGCCGGCTTCCAGGGGTTGACACAGATATGGCGGTGCGACGGCGAGGCGCTCGGCCTGGTGGAGCTTCCTGAGGCGCTGGCCGGCGACGCCGCCGGCTACCACTTCCCCCCAGCACTGCTCGACGCGTGTTTCCACCTGCTGGGCGCGCCATTGCCCGCCGATGCGGGCAGTGCGCTGCTCGTGGGCATCGACTACCTGCACATCCATCAGCCCGCAGCGGCGCGCCTCTGGTGCCACGTGCAACTTCGCCCAGGCTTTGCCGATGGAGAGACCTTTGTGGGCGACCTCCACGCCTACACCGAAGACGGTTCGCTCGTAGTGGAGGCAACCGGACTGCATCTTAAACGAGCAAGTCGCGCTGCACTACTCCACGCTGTGCAGCGCCACACGAGCGATTGGTTGTACGCGCTGGACTGGGAGAAGTTGACGTCTACGGCGGGCGAGTTGCGCGCGCTACCTTCGCCGCACGCGCTGGCCGCCACCCTGAATGACAAATATGGCCACCTTCAGTCGACGCATGCGCTCGACCAGGCTCGCGCACAACTGGTGGGCCTCGAAGCGTTAAGCACGGCCTATGCGCTTCAGGCGCTCAAGCGGCTGGGCTGGACGCCTCAGCCAGGCACGTACTTCACGACCGCAACACTTGCACAGGAGTTGGGGGTCGTTCCCCACCACATGCGCCTCTTTGAACGGCTACTGGATATGGCCGCCGAAGATGGCCTCTTGTCCCGCGTAGACGGGGATGCAACCGACAGCGAAACATGGGCCGTGGCCGAACAGCATGTCGGTCCGGGTGATCCCGCCGTGCTGATTGCGCAACTGCGGCCCCAAAGCGCGGCTATCCAGCCCGAGTTGGCACTTGTCGAGCGCTGCGGTGCGTCACTGGCGGAGGCGTTGCATGGTGACGTCGACGCGCTGCACTTGCTCTTCCCCAATGGTTCGCTCGCACTGACGGAGCCGCTCTACCGCGACACGCCCGCCGCGCGACTCTTCAACACGCTCATCACCGAAGCCGTGCAGAACGTCGCGCAATCAGCCGGCGCTCCCTCAGGGCGCAGCCTCCGCATTCTGGAGATCGGCGCGGGCAGCGGCGCGACAACCGCCAACGTACTGCCCAATCTGCCGGCAGACGGCGTGGAGTACTGGTTTACCGATGTCTCGCCCCTCTTCACCGCGCGCGCCCAGGAGATCTTCGGCGCCTATGGCTGCATGCGCTACGGGCTGTTTGATGTACAGCGCGACCCGCTGGCGCAAGCGCTGCCTGCGGATTGCTTCGCAGGGGGTTTCGACATCGTGATCGCTGCCAATGTGCTGCACGCAACGGCAGACCTGCGCCAGACGCTGGAGAACGTGCGCCGCACGCTCGCACCGGGTGGGCTGCTCATCCTCCTCGAGGGCATTCAGCCACGCCGCTGGGTTGACGTCACATTTGGCATGACGGACGGCTGGTGGCGCTTCGATGATCGTACGCTGCGCCCGAATCACCCGCTTCTCCCTGTCGCGGCGTGGCGCGACCTGCTGGAGACGACCGGCTATGAGGCAGTCGCCACCGTACCGCCTCCGGCAGCGGCAGCGGACCAGGTCATCCTGCTGGCACGGGCCGCGCAGGATAGCCTCGTGGACGATCGCTGGCTGGTCTTTGCCAACGAGGGGGCCATCAGCGAGCAGATTGCGGCCGTTCTGGCTGAACAGGGAGTGGCTGTCGATACCGTCTTGGCAGCCAATGGCTTCGCGCAGATTGGCGACCACAAGTGGACAGTCGATCCCGCGGTTCCTTCGACATTCGAGCATCTACTGGCTGCGTTGCCCAGCACGGCCGCGACGCGCCCGATTCTCTATCTGTGGCCGCTTGATGCTGCGGCGAGCAACGAAATGCACGCTGAGGCCGTGCTGGCGATGGCGGAGTCTCTCTGTGCGGGCGCGGTTTCTCTGGCGCAGGCACTGGGCGAACGCCCGGCCAAACTGTGGATCGTCACGCGCAACGGCCAAGCCGTTGAGGCGAAGAGATCTGCGTCCGAGGCGGCGCAAGCCACTGTGCCCACCGACGTGGCGCAAGCCACTGTGCCC
>CAYJNV010000086.1:0-14803 GCA_964370975.1 uncultured Caldilineaceae bacterium
CCCGGAAGACATTATCGGCGCCGACTTTGACCTTTCACCCGCGACCGCAGCGGCTATCGAGGGCGGTTGGACCGACCTCGTGATTGACCAGCAGCCGTGGCTTCAGGGCTACCTGCCCATCCTGCAGATCTGCCTCAGCAAGGTCTACGGCTTCTCCGGCCTGGACATTGACACGGGCGCCGGCTTCGTGAATGCCGACAACATCGCGATCATCAAGCCGCTGGCCGAAAAGGAAACCCGCTAACCGCTGGGGGGCTTGTCCCCGGCTGTGTTGCCACGCCTTGGGCGGCGGGTCGCGACCCGCCGCCCATGGGCCTCGTTTGATCCCAGGAGTATCCCCATGTCAGAACCGGCATTGGAGCTGAGACACGTCTCCAAGAGCTTTGGCGAAGTCAAATCGCTGCACGACATCAACTTCAAAGTCAACCCCGGCGAAGTCGTTGGTCTGCTGGGCGACAACGGCGCAGGCAAATCCACGCTGGTCAAGGTGATTACCGGCTACCACGACCCGGATCCGGGCGGCGAGATCTATTTCGACGGCAAAAAGGTTGAACATTTATCCGTACAGAAGGCGCGCGACCTGGGCGTTGAATGTGTTTATCAGGAGAAGGCGCTGGCGGACCTGCAGAGCCTGTGGCGCAACATTTTTATGGGGCGCGAACTCACGACGAGCATGGGCTTCATGGATGTCAAGAAGATGCAGGCCGAGACCGAGCGGCTCATGCAGCAGCACATGGGCTTCACTTCCAAAGCCGTCTCGGCGGAGACCGCTGTCAGAACTATGTCAGGTGGTGAGCGACAGGGCATCGCGATTACGCGTGCGCTCTACTTCCAGGCCAACATTATCATCCTGGATGAGCCCACCATGGCACTCTCGCTCACAGAAACCAGGAAGGTGCTTGACTTCATCGGTGGCATTGCCCGAGCGGGCAAATCGGCCATCTTCATTGACCACAACATCTTCCACGTTTACCCTGTTGTGGACAGAATCGTGGTGCTCGACCGCGGCATGATAGCCGGTGAGTTCATGAAGAATGAAGTCACGCTCGAAGAGTTGATCGAGCGCCTCTACACGGTGGCGCGCACCGGCTCCTACGACAAGGGAGACGGGGCCACGCTCAAGAATCTGGAGGTGCCCGCATGAGTGTTGATGCAACCCTGGGTCCACCCTCGCGCAAGCGGTCCTCCGGCGCAACGCGCTGGCTGCGCCGCTACGCGCTGCAGATCGGCATCACCCTCGTGGCCTTCGCCATCTGGATCTTCTTCGTAATCGGCTCGCCGCAGACCTTCTTCAGCCGCAACATCTACGCGGCATTTATGTCGACGACTCCGTTTTTCGGCATCGTCGCTCTGCCGCTGACCATGGTCGTCATCACCGGCGAGATGGACCTCTCCTTCCCCTCCATCATGTCCTTCGGGATGCTGGTCTTTTCCACGGTGCTCTTCGCCACAGCCAACCCCTGGCTAGCGATGGTGGCCTGCCTTGCAGCGGGGCTGGGCGCCGGCTTCCTCAACGGCTGGCTGATTACCAAATTCCTCGTTCCTTCGCTGGTGATTACAATCGGCACGCAATTCTTCTGGCGCGGCGTTGTGCAGGTGCTCACAAACGGCACCGGCAAATCGCTGGTTATGACGCGCGGCACCCTCTTCTACAATATGTTCGTAGGGCGCATCGACGGCTGGTTCCCCATGCAGATGATCTGGATGATCTTCGTAGCGGTGCTCACATGGGTCTTCCTCAACCGTCATCGCTTTGGCGCGCACGTTTATCTCATTGGCGACAACAAGGAGAGCGCGCGCCTCATGGGCGTCAGCGTTTCGCGTACCAAAATCATGGTCTTCGCAATCACCGGAATGGCCGCAGCGCTGGCCGGCATGATTGCCAGCCTCGAGCTTTCCTACTACTGGCCCACTCTGGGCGAAGGCTACCTGCTCAACACGCTGTCGTCGGTCTTCCTGGGCGGCACATCAGTCTTCGGCGGCGCCGGCACCATCTACGGCACCTTCGTGGCCTCCTTCATTATTGGCGCAATCAACGCGGGCATTGTCGCCGTGGGCCTCTCGGGCTTCTGGACCCAGTTGATCTACGGCCTCATCATCGTCATTTCTGTGGTCGTGCAAACGGTGGTGAGCAAGAAGATAAGTTAAGCAATTGGTTGAGCGGTGAAGGATCATTGGTAATTGATCATTGATAATTGACGCGCGTGCAAGGGTGTCGCGTCAATTACCAATGATCAATTACCAATGATCTTTCACCGCTCAATCCATCATCCACACGCACTTGGAATCACTATGCGAATCACGTCAATTACCCCCCTCGTGCTGGGCACCCAGTGGCGCAATCTGGTCTACGTCAAGGTGGAGACCGACGAGGGCATCACCGGCTGGGGCGAGAGCCGGCCCATCAACAAGGTGGAGACGCTGGTCGGCTACCTGCACGACGTGGCGGAGCGCTTTGTGGTCGGCCGCGACCCTTTTGAGGTCGAGATGCTCGTGCGCCGGCTCACAATTGAGGACTACGGTCGCCCCGGCGAAGTGGCGATGACGGGGCTTGCGGTCATCGAGATGGCCTGCTGGGACATCATGGGCAAGGCGCTGGGGCAGCCGGTCTACCGGCTGCTAGGCGGGGCGGTGCGCGAGCGTATCAAAGCCTATGCCAATGGCTGGTATACGGTGGAGCGCACACCCGCCGAGTTCCACGCCGCGGCGCAGCGCGCGCTGGCAAAAGGCTACCTTGCGCTCAAGTTTGACCCCTTCGGCGCGGGCTATTATGAGATGGAACGGGCTGAGAAGTTGAAAAGCGTAGGCCTGGTGGAAGCAGTGCGCGACGCAGTGGGGCCGGACGTGGAAATACTCATCGAGATGCACGGTCGTTTCAACCCGGTGACCGCAGTGGAGATGACGCGCCTGCTGGCACCCTACGAGCCAGGCTGGGTGGAGGAGCCTGTACCGCCGGGCAACATCGCTGCTCTGAAGAAGGTCGCCGATGCCGTCGCGCCGTTGGGCGTACCCGTTGCCACCGGCGAACGCATCCACACGCTGGACGAGTACCGTCCAGTGATGGAACTGCACGCCGCTGACATTATTCAGGCGGACATCAGCCACTTCGGCGGCATCCTCAACACGCGCAAACTGGCAGCATGGGCCGATACCTACTACATGCTGATCGCACCGCACAATGTAGGCGGGCCGGTTTCCACGGCAGCGGCACTGCACTTTGCCGCATGTACACTCAACTTCAAGATACAGGAGCACTTCAACGACTTTGACGAGAGCTGGGTGCTCGGTTCAGCCCCCGGCCTACCCGCTGTGGTCGATGGCTACTTTTCGCTGCCCACCGGCCCCGGCCTGGGTGTGACGGTGAACGAGGAGATAATCGCCGCGCACCCGATGCAACAGATTCACTTCAACCTCTACAAGCAGGACTGGCACAAGCGCCAGGCGCTGATTGCGCCCAAAGCCTAACAACCTCGACACAGAGGACACAGAGGGCACACACAAAAAAACACAAAAAGAGAAACACAGAGAAAGACAAACAGCAGAACAACACATACTGTCTTTGTTGTTCTGCTGTTTGTCTTTCTCTGTGTTTCTCTGTTCCCTCTGTGTCCTCTGTGTCGAGGTTGTTTTGTTACCCCCACGCCTGCAATTCCACGATGTTCCCCTCAGGATCGGTAACGTAACACCACGTCACCTGCGCGCCCGTGGAGACGCCTGTCGTCACAATCTCGCCGATGGCGCGGCCGCCTGCTGCCAGCACGCGCGCACGCATCGCCGCGACATCGTCTACGCCAAAGGCTAAGTGGCCATAGCCCGGCCGGTTGACGGCGGGCGCTTCGCCATTCGCCAACTCGGTATAGGTGTAGATTTCGAGCGTTGGGCCGTCATCGTCGTAACCCGGCAGACGCAGGTGCATGCCGCGCAGGTGTGCTCCGGCCAGTCCGGTGCCGCGTTCCATCACTTCCCCGCTCAAATCACGTTCAGGCGGCGCCGGCACGCAGCCGAACAGGTCAATGTAGAAGTCGGCCAGCATGCGCCAGTCACGCGCGATGAGATTGGTGTGTGCATAGCGGATCATTTGTCAGCCCTCCAGGTGTGCGCCGTCCGAAATCTCGAGGATCTCGCCCGGCGCGGCTTTCAGTTCCACATCGCCCACCACCACCACACCGCGGCCAAAGCGCACGTCGCCCACGACAGTCAACGTGCGGCAGCGCAGGAGTGATGGCGCGCCGTGCGGGAAACGCAGCCGCATATCTGCAATTAGCCCGTACGTGCGGTCATCAAGGCGTACGACAGGCGCAACGCCCTGCCGTTCGGGCGCGAGCACCATGTGGAAGTCGTCGGTCAGCGTGAAAGCGTCGGACCAGAGCACGAGCAGATCGCTGTTCTTCTTCACAGGCGCAAAGCGGTCGCGCGGCACAACCAGCGCCTGTGCGCCGCCAAAGATGGAGATTGCCGAACCCATGGCCGTCTCCAACTGGTAGACACGGGGCGATTCGGGCTGTGTTGGGTCAACCGGTTTCTCGTTGCGAATCAGTGGCAGGTCGAGCACGCCGTGGGTGTGGTGCAGCGCCTTGTGCAGCGAGTGCAGGTGAATCCATAGATTGTTGGTGTTGAAGTAGCCGTAACGCTCGATGTCCTGGAAGTCTGCTTCTTCGTTTGGCGGGCACTGTGCCGATTCGCGCAGGATGAGTTGGCCGTCGGGCCGGCGCGCGAGGTGGCCGCCCTTGCTGTCGGCCAGTGTGCGTTCGGCAACCTCCATGAGGAAGGGCACGCCCGACGTCGCGAAGAAGCCGAGAATGCGCGTGTCGAGCACCGCACCCAGGTTGTCGGCATTGCTCACAAAGAGGTACTCGTACCCTGCGTTCATCATCTGGTCGAGCAAGCCCGTAATCACAAGCGCGGGGTAGATGTCGCCATGGCCAGGCGGGCACCACTCCTTTTCGGGATCTGCGGGCCAGATAACGGGCGCGAGTCCATCCTTCGCCACCTTGGGCGCCTTGTTCTGCACGAAGTCGAGCGGCAGGTTCTGCTTGAAATCAGGGTAGACAGCCAAGGCTGCCAGGCTGGCGGCACGGGTGGCGAAACTGTTCATGAGCAGCAGCGGCAGGCGCGCTCCCTGTTCGCGCCGCACATGCAGCACTTGCTGTGCCGTGATGTCAAGGAAGGTGAGGCCCTCCTTAACGGGCAGCAGCGACTTGGGGCCGTCGAGACCCATGCCCGTCCCCAGCCCACCGTTGAGTTTGCAAATAACGATCTTGTCCAGGGCCATGCTGCCGACCTGCTCCATCGCTGCCGGAAGTTCGGCGTAGCGGTGCAGGCCCGACACGGGCTGGGCTTCACTGCCGCTGATGTAGCCCGTGCCACCCGCAAAGAGGTGCGCATAGGCATGGCGGAAATTGTCGATGACAAGTTGCGGCAGACCTGCCTGCGCCATCTTCAACGCAAAGGGAGCGAAGGCGACATCAAGCTCGGCGGTCTGGAGAGAGGGCGCTTCTATCGGCATGGCAGTGAAGATGACTGGTTGGCTGGTTGACTGGCTAACCCGGAACGCCGCACAGCGACTATTCGGTCTTGAATCTTGAAGTCAGTGTCCTGCTGCTTCACCACCCGACGGCACAGCCATCCTTGCGCGCGTCGCTGCCGGCGCAGAGGACGCCTGTGGCGGGATCGCGCACAATAATCTGACCGCCGCCAAAGCTTCCCCGGGCGAAGCCATCCACAGGCGAAAGACGATGGCCGCGGCGCGCCATCTCAGCGAGTGTGGCGAAATTCCAGCCCTCCTCAACAAGCACGAGGCCGCCTGCCTGGGTTGCGCCCAGCCCATCAGTGGGACCGGCCAACTGCCAGCGGGGCATATCCAGCGCTTGCTGGGGAGTCATCCCCAGGTCCACCATGTTGACCAGCATTTGCAGGTGGCCTTGCGGCTGCATGTAGCCGCCCATCACGCCAAAGCTGGCGTGCAGCGCGCCCTCAAATTCGCCGTCGGCAAAGGTCGTCATCGCGGGAATTATGGTTTGATACGGGCGCTTGTTGGGAGCCAGTGCGTTGGGGTGGTTGGGATCGAGCACGAAGAGCGAGGCGCGGTTCTGCAGACTCACGCCCGTGCCCGGCACCACCAGTCCCGAACCGGTGCCCATGTAGAGGCTGTTGATGAAGCTGCACGCATTGCCCTCGCCGTCCACGGCCGTCAGGTAGACCGTATCGGAGCCTGCCATGGGGTCGCCCCAGGGAACGTTTTGCGCGGCATGCTCGGGGTGGATACGGGCGCGGCGGCGGTCGGCGTACGCCTGCGAGGTCAACTCCGCCAGAGGGATGGGGACAACGCGCGGGTCGCATACCCACTGCTGCGCGTCGGCAAAGCCCAGACGCATGCACTCGATGAGCGTGTGCAGCCGGTCGGCTTCCGACATTGCAGCCAGATCAAAGCCTGCGGCAATCTGCAGGGCGATGATGGCGGCCAACCCCTGCCCGTTGGGTGGGCACTCGTAAAGGCGCAGCCCGCGGTATGCGGCCGAGATCGTCTCGTCCCAGGTGGAGTGGTGGGCGGCCATGTCGGCGGGTGTGATCCAACCGCCGTAGCGCTGCACGTGCGCACTCAATTTGTGCGCAAAGTCGCCCTCGTAAATGTAGGATGGCCCCTCAGCGGCGACGCCGCGCAGCGTTTCCGCCAGCGTGGGAATGCGCATGATTTCGCCGGGATAGGGTGCGCGGCCATCGATGAGCAATTCGTGGCCGCTTGGCTGCTCGGGGCCGCGGTCAAAGTCGGGCGTACGCCATGATGGGGCGCGCAGGAGTTTGCCCACCTGGGTGCGCCAGCCAAGGGCAATGAGTTCGCTGACCGGATAGCCCTCCTCGGCAGTCCGGATGGCAGGCGCAAGCACGTCGCCCAACGCCATGCGACCGTGCTGCGCGACCATATCGGCCCAGCCGGCTACTGTGCCGGGTATGCTCACGGCATGACCCGTGAAGGTGGGCATGGCCGTATAGCCCAGCGCACGTACGCCCTCAATCAATGCCGCCGCGGGCGCGCGCCCCGAGCCGTTGAGCGCAGTCACCTGGCGCGTGGCCGCATCGTAATAGAGCGCAAAGCAGTCACCACCGATTCCTGTCGATATCGGCTCGACTACGTTGAGCATTGCGGCGGTGGCTACCGCCGCGTCGGCCGCATTACCCCCCGCCTTGAGGATGTCGAGCCCGGCCTGCGCGGCAAGCGGCTGGCTCGTGGCCACCATGCCGTGGCGCGCAAGTACATTGCTGCGGCGTGAGCGATGGACAGCGTCAATGTTCATGCAGTGTATCCGGGTTGAGGTGTGGCCGAGGTGCGGGCGCCGGTTGTCGGCCATGGCGGCGGAGTCGTTGCTTCAGAAACGATCCTATAGCAGCCGGGCGCGTGGGGCAAATCGGCACTTCGGGAGTCGTTGGCTGGCTGACTGGTGGTCTAGCCTCGCTGAGCTCGTGCCCAGTCCACCAGTCCACCAGTCCACGATTCCGCACTGCCCACTGCCCGCTGTCCGCCGCCCACTGCCGGCAAATTGTCATCGCCCACGCCATACCGTATACTTTCACTCTGTATGGGATTCATTATTGAGGCAGTGGCTACCTACGCAGCCTACATCTACGCACTCTGCGGCCTGGTTGCGCTGTACCACATCTACAAGGTGTGGCTGGTGCGCTCCGAGCGACGGCAGGCGGTCTTTTCGCTCGAACGCGAGAAGGCCATGCGCGAGCTTTTCGGCATTTTCTATGTCGCCATGCTGCTCGTCGGCCTCATGGGCGTTACCTACTTTGTCAGCACGACGCTGGCGCAAGCGGTCGAGCCCATCGTTGCTGAATCGCGCAGCCCGCAGCCCAACCTGCCCTTTATGCCTACGCCCACCACAACGCCCTTGCCGATTACGCTTACGCCGGTCGTCAATGCGGTTGTCTCGTTGCCAACGCCGACGGCGCCCGCAACGGGCACGGTTAGCGCCGACACCACTGTGCAATTGACTGCCGAAGCGAGCCCTACGCCCGAAACGCCTACACCTGTGCCCGCCGCGCCCGCCGCTTCGTCGCCCGCTTGTGGCGACCCGCGCGCTGCCATCTCCAGTCCCGGCAACGGGCAGACTGTCAGTGGCGTCATCAGCATCCAGGGCACGGCCATGCACGAAAGCTTCCAGTACTATAAGGTGGAGTTCGCACCCGGCGCCAATGCCTCGGGCGGATTCGTCTACCTGGGAGGCGGAAACAGCCCTGTGCAAGGCGGCGTCCTGGCAAATGTGGATACTGCCGCGCTCGGCCCTGGCCAGTGGACGCTGCGCCTCGTCGTCGTTGACCAGACCGGCAATTTCCCGGACCCGTGCGCCGTCACCATTACCGTGGGGGGCTAACAACGCCTTGCTGCGTGCCGCTTTAGCCTTCGACTGTCTATAACCTGTCGCCCGTTGACTTTCGCTGACACCGTCGCATCTCTCATCGCAAGCGAGCGCGTCCCGGGGCCCTTATCATGCTGAACCGATCCAGGCTATATATTCTTGTGTCTTCTCTGCTTGGCCTGCTCATTGTGAGCATGATTGTCTACCTGATTGGGCTGGCTCGCGGCCGCGGCGAAATTGAAGTAGCAGTAGCCACGGCGCAGGCGCAAATGCAGTTGGCGCAACTAGGCGCAACCGATACGCCCAGCGCCACCCCCACCCAAACTGAAACACCCACCATTACGCCCACGCCCAGCGAGACGCCCACGCCGACCGCCTCGCCAACGCCTTCGCCGACGCCCGCTTCGCCCGAAGAGTGGGCGCAGCGCTTTCGCGAGCGGGCGGTTGATGGCCTCAATGCCATCACCGGGCTGGAGTTCACCTCCGAACGCGCCGCAGCGCTGCTGCGCAGCGTCGCGCAGGAGCAGTTTCTCATCTTTGCCCCTGTCTCGTACAGTAAACTCTCGGATGCGCCGTGGGCCGCGTTGGTTGTGCCGCGCACGCCCGAAGGCCAGGCCCTGCCCATGCTCTTCTGGCAGGACGCCAACGACCAGAACAAGGTGCGCGGCCAGGTCCTGCTCGAACTCTTTGCCGGCACGGACGCTGAACCCTACGCCGCGCTGCGTCCCGGGATTCAGCAGGGCATTTTGCGCACGGACCCGCAGGGCAGATTGCACGCGCTGCTGGTCGAAAGGCCGGAAGCAGCGGGACGCCTGCCCGTTTACCTGCTTGCTCAATCTGCCCCGGCGGCTGATTTTGCGCTCGTTTGGAACAGCATGAACGAGCCGCTTTGGTCCGTAGATGCGCAGGAGAGCAGCCTGTCGCTGCTGGAGAACGATAGCAATTTTCTACCCGATATGGTGGTGGATGGCACACTGCCCGCCGGCGGCGACCTGCGCGGCGTTGTGCGTGCGCCCGGCACCTTCGTCGAGCAAGCCCCCTTTGCGCGCCAGTGGGCCAACAGCCGCTGGACGCCTGCCACCTTGGGCGACCTGCGCGCGGGCGGTTCGGTGGCCGGCTACAGGCTGCAGGGGGCCGGGCTGCGCTCGTCGCCCCTTACCTCCATGGCGCAGATCATCGCCCTCCTGCAGGCCGGCTCGGTGGATACGGCCCTCACCTATGCCACACGCCTGGACATCGTGCAAGAGGCATTTGACCTCGGCCTTGCCCAGCCAGGCTGGTGGATGGGCCAATACCTCGATGACTCGGGACGCCCAACGGGCACGGCAGCAGTGACCTCGCGCCTGCGCTTCTTCGACAATGGCGACCGCGGCCGCACCTTCGATGCTGCGTTTGATCTGGACGGCAGCGGCTTCTACCGCCTCGCCGCGATTCAGCAAACCGGCGCGTTCGATGGCGACCTCGTCACGCCCGCTGCACCGTTGCCTACACTCACCGCGACGGCTGAAGCTACGATTGCGGCGACAGCCAGCGCCGGAGTCGCCACCCCTGCCGGCGCCACCGTTGCGCTGCCCACCCCATCGCCCACCCCGCTGCCTGCGGGCGCACCCACGCAGACGCCCACTCGAACATCCACACCCCAGCCGCAGCCAACAGGCACGCCCACCAGCACGCCCGCGCCCACGGCCTCGCTCGAACCGACGGCGACCACGACACCCACTGAAACGCCTACGCCTACGGCGACCCCCTACTACCTGCCCACCATCGCCGAGGACGAGGCGGCGCTGGTTACAGGAACCACCTTCGTCACCGAACCGGCGCGCCTGCGTGCGGGGCCGGGGACTACCTTCCCGGTCATCATTCCCGTGGGCAACGATCTCGGCGTCGGGCTCTTCGGCATGACAGAAGATGCGACGTGGTACCTGATCCGCGTTGACGAGCCCGGCCACCCCAACCGCGGCCAGCTGGGCTGGATGTTCCGCGACCTTGTTTCCACCGAAGGCGACCTGGCCCTGTTGCCGCTCTACCAGGTGGATGGCACACCGCTCACGCCTGAAGCGGCTACGCTCGCACCAAGTACGCCGCTTCCCGGCGCAGCCGAAAGCACGCCCGCGGCCACAGTGCCGGCCAGCCCCACACCGCTGGTCACGCCTGAAGTCTCACTGCCCAGTTTGGTAGCGCCCGCCGCGGCCGCAGCGCCTGAACCGGAAAGCGACGAGACAGTGGCGACCATCACCGGCGAGCAGTTGCCGGCCAATCCACTGGAACCTGTCTCCGCAGTAGCGACCGACGGCACCGCGTTCCGCTTTGGCGCAGAGAGCGCATCACTGCAGATTTGGAGCGGCGCGGTTGGCGAGGAATCCGGGCGCTGGCTGCCCGCCGCCGGCGAAATGCTGTGGCCGGGGACGATCGTCCACCTGCAACTGGCAACTGCGCTGGGCGCAGGCAACGAGGACGCGCCACCGATTTCGGCGACACGTGTGCGCATAGTGGCCGCGCCCCCGGTAACCCGTGTCCAGATTGAGGACGGCGCGGCGCTGGCCGAGGCCGTAGCTGCCGGGGATGCCGTCGCACTTGTGGGTGACGGCGCGGGCGCAGGCGTCAACCTGCTGCGCACAAACGGCTCCATTGACGGATTGTGGCCCGACGGCGCGACGGCAGCGTGGCTCAACGGCAACCCCGCGCCCGGTTGGGCAATTTCGCTACGCGCACTCGCCTACGGCCAGGGGGGCTTTATCTGGCTGCGCGACGACGGCAGCGGCCTGCGTATTCTTGCCCAGCCCTGGTTTGCCATCAGCGGCATTGCAGGCGACGCATATACCGGCCTTTGGTGGATAGAGCGCCCAGAGGTGGGAACGGGCACGTGGGAGGTGTGGAACTGGAACCCCGCCACACAACAGATTATGCGTGTTTTGGCAGGCAGCGCCGACATCTTCAGTAGCGCATCGCCGCTGGTGAGCGACACGCTGGCGCCGGTTCTGCTTACCGTGCGCCCCGCCGAACCAGGCAACGCGGCTGCCGTTTCGCTCTTCATGGACACAAGCGACACGATTACGCAGCAGTTCAACCGCGGCCTCTTCCGCCTGGCCCTGCAAATCCCGACGGATGGCCCCAGCACGCTCGACGGCGCACCCCGTCTCGTGCTCGCGCCGGGGGCCTACCAGAGCCCGCTGGCCGTGAGCCCGGACAATACACGCCTCGCGTACACCGTGTATGATGCCGACCAGCCCAGCCTTACGGCAGGGCAAATTCGGCCGCCCAATCGCGTCAAACTACTCACGCTGGAGGGGCGCGGCAGCAGCACTATCCGCACCATCTATCAAACCGAGACGCGCCTCGAATTTATCGCGCCTCTGCTGATCTGGCAAGACAACGAGACGTTGCTCACGGCACGCAGCCGCTTTGGCGCCACGGGCACGATTGGGCTGGACCTCTTTGGAGCCGTATGGATTCAGGTGCCGGCAAGTGATGCGGCGCTTTCGCCCTCCGCCATCAGCGTGCGCGTGCCTGCCAATCAGCGCCTGCTGGACCTCACCGGCTGCCGCGATGACCAGAGCGCGCTGCTTGTTCTGCTCGATAATGATGGCTCGCTGGGCTACGACCGCTGGTCTACCATCGAGGCCCCGGCGCGCACCTTTACGGTGCCCAACAACTTGACGCGCGCCTTCGTTTGCTGGCGCAATCCCGCGCCGTGAATCCCTTGCAACCGC
Source organism: uncultured Caldilineaceae bacterium (assembly GCA_964370975.1). Lineage (GTDB taxonomy): Bacteria > Chloroflexota > Anaerolineae > Caldilineales > Caldilineaceae > UBA5069. The sequence goes on from CAYJNV010000086.1 coordinate 12,068, forward strand.
CCCTTTGGAGCAATACGTGGGGGCACTTTGCCACATGGGGTGACGTTCCCTTTGCGCTGCTGGGGCTGCTGTTGTGCGCTTTACTGATTCTATGGTGGCGACAGCAATCCAGCCGCTGGTTCAGCGTGACAGTGGGCGCGCTGCTGGCCGCTTTGCTGCTTGCGATTGCCTCGTTCTTCATCTTTGTAGTGCCTCCCCACTTTGCCGGCTGCCCTACCGGCTGCACAGGTTGGCGCGGCTATCCACTGCGCATGGCGCTTGTCCGGCTCGACGGCCAAAGCGAAGTAGCCGCCCTGGACTTCGCGCTCAACCTCCTCATGCTCTGGCTGCTCATGCTGACAGCCAGCGTGGCCTGGCGGATCCTGGCCGAGACTCTGCAAATGGAGACACGAGGCCGCCGCTGGCGCACGCTTTTCATTCTCTTTTTCGTGCTTCTCCCCTGGGCGCTGCTGCCGCGCATTCTCAACCCGCCGCAGCCGCAGGTGCTGGGGGAAGATATGCGCCTGGCCAATAACGCCCTGCGCGCTGCCGAATTCACCTACGGGATCACCGGCGTGTGGGTGCAGCGCCTCTCGGTTGAGGATGTGCGCCGCAACGCGCCCAGCGGACAGGAGGCGCTCGCTGCCGAGCGCAGCGCGTCGGGCAATCAGGTATGCCTGCGCGCTTACACCTACTTCTACATTCCGTGGCAGCGTTACCGCATTGGTCTCGACCCCAATGGCGCGTCGCCAATTAGTATGGTCCCGGTGCCGCTGCGCGGTTCGTGCTGGTAGGCAAAATACCAGGCGGCACCCAATTGAGGGGTCCTGCCCCCTGCCCCGGTAACTCGTGCCCTTTGCCAATCCACCTCGACTGCGCGTCACTCTCAAGTGCCCGCATGCTGAGCGCAATGGCAGGGACCCGGATGCCGGTATAGTCCCAACCGGCCATGTTGCCTGGTGCGGCGACCCTGCCCTTGTCCAAACGCAATGCTGCGCGCACTGCACCCCCAAGTACGGGCAGGTTGCGCACCTTGCGACTGCAATGTAGGATAGCGGCGCGTCAGCAATCAAGCCCTGCACCATTTAAACTTGGCCCGCACAGACAAACGAGACCCAGTCGCATGGAGGCGTCGCGTGAACCCGTACCCGATTCACACCAGAGGCAACGGCACGCGCGGCCGCGCGTTTGCGCTCACCTGCGCACTTGTCCTTGGCATTGGTCTGCTCGCCGGCTATCTTGCGCCACCAGCCCTCTACGCTGCTGCCCCGGACCAGGGCGCGGCGCCGCTGCCCACCGTCCCCGCCGAAGACCTTAACCGCATTCGCCAGGCAGGCAAGATCGTCGTCGGCACCTCGGCCGACTACGAACCCTTCGCCTTCTACAACAGCGGCTTTGCGCTGGATGGCTTCGACATTCGCCTGATGCAGGAGATTGGCCAGCAACTGGGCGTGGCTGTCGAGTTCAAGACCTTTGCCTTCGCCGGCCTGCTCGACGCGCTGCGTCTGGGCCAGGTGGATGCCGCGATTGGCGCGATTTCCGTCACGCCCGCGCGTCAGGCCATTGTAGACTTCAGCAATGTCTACTATATAGACGATTCAGCCGCGCTGGTGCGAGTCAATTCCGCTCTAGTCATCAAGCAGGTCAGCGACTTCGCCGGCGTCAAGTTGGGCGTCGAGGCCGGCACCACCTACCAAACCTGGGCGCAGCAGCGGCTTGTGGACACCGGCATCATCCGCCAGCAGGACCTGCTCCCAATGAACAGTGTCAACGACACCATCACGGCGCTGCGCAGTGGTGACGTAGATGTTGTCGTGCTGGGCAGCCTGCCGGCTTCCTCGCTGGACCGCCGCTACACCGACATCAAGCTCGGCGGCGCCGGTATCAGCAGTGAACATTTCGGAATTGCCGTGCGCAATGGCTCCAACCTGAGCGAACCGACGAACCGTGCGCTGATTGCTCTCCAGGCCAATGGGCGCTACGCCGCGCTGGTGGCGCAATACTTGCGCGGTGAGACCCCGCCCACGCCGGGCGGAGACACCGGGCTCATTCCCTTGCCGCCAGTGGCCACGGCTCTACCGACGGCGACGCCAACTCCACCGGCCGCGGCTGCTCCCATGCCTCCTACGGCCACCATCCCCCCCAGCGCCACAGCGGTCCCTGCGCCTGCAGCCACGGCCACACCGATCCCGCCCACTGCCACGGCGCTGCCGCCCACTGCGACGGCATCGCCCACAGCTTTACTCTGCGTTTTTGGCTCGGCCTTTGTGCTGGACCTGACCTTCGACGACAGGAACATGACCGCGCCGCCGCAGATGATTCCCGGGCTTTCGTTCGACAAGACGTGGCGCATCCTGAACTCGGGCAATTGCCCGTGGGCGCCCGATTTCGCGCTCTTCTACGTAAGCGGCAATCGCCCCGAAGCGTTCATGAATGGCCGCCCCGTACCCGTGGGCCGTGTCGTCCTCCCCGGCCAAACGGTTGACCTGACGGCGCACCTGATTGCGCCCAGTTCCTATGGTGTCTTTCAGGGCCTCTGGCAGATGCGCAACAACCTGGGCAATTTCTTTGGCGAAACCGTGTGGGTTGGCATTGACGTACCCAACCCCAATCCGCCTACGCCCACACCCATTCCTCCCACGCCCGTGCCCGCCCCCACAGCCACGCCCGGCCCTGTGGGCTGGACGGGCAACCCGAATCTGTGTGCCGACAGTCAGTGGGTCAATCCCGGCCAGTGCACCAACATTCGCTGGGATG
>CAYJNV010000087.1:0-14781 GCA_964370975.1 uncultured Caldilineaceae bacterium
TGACCGGTGGACTGGTTGACTGGTTGACCGGTGGAGGGGTTGACCGGTGGACTGGTGGACTGGTGGCCTTGCTTATATCGGGCGCACTCCTGGATTGACTGCGCACTACTGATCAACCAGTCCACCAGTCCACCAATTGCCGACTATACCCACCTACAACGTCACCAAATGTTCATCAATCCAGCGGTTCAGTTCGGCAATGTCAGCCTCGCTCAGCACAATGCTCTTATCGGGGCGCAGGCTGCTCGCGGCGTGCAGGTAGACGTGCCGGATCTCCGCCTGCGGGCGCTCGGTGTTCCAATGCAGCATCACGCGAATGCAGAGCGGCAGTGCGCCGGCCACGTCCATCTCGTGTCCGCACATCAGCGGCACATCAAGCCAGCCAAGCTGTCGCGCCGCCGTCGCCGGAAAGACCGACGTGATATCCGGCGTCGTGGTGAAGATCACGCTGGCCACATCCTCCGGCTCAATGCCGTTGGCACGCACCACTGCCGCCAGCAATTCACGCGTCGCCGCCAGCACGCTTTCCCTGTCCACCTGCGCAACGGTCGTCGCCCCGCGCACCCCTCGACAGACCTTCATGCCCCTGCTCCTCTTCGTTGCGGCCGTACACACATCCAGGTGATGTCATATTCTCCAGCCGCCTGCGCGTTGACTTGCGCCGACGCTACAACCTGGCTGTTGGTCCTAATTCAAGGCACAAAAAAGAGGGCGGGGTTTGTCGCCATCCCCTCGCCCTCGTGGAGTCCCTGTTGCGGTCATTGACCGGTCGGCACTTACCTCGCTGCGCAGGATGGCGACAAAGTGGTAAAATAGCTGTAATACCAATAGCCGCTAAACGCAAAAGAAAACCCGCGCCCAAAGGTGCGCGGGGTGGAGGCAAACAGAAGTACAGCAGCCTGATTCCGGCTGCCCGAAGTGCGAGTCTGGTGTTGTGTGGGAACGCTGTGCGGTCCTGCCAAACGATGCATGAGCCACTTTCCTGCTGGGTGTTCTGCCTGGCTGTCAAGCAGCTACGTGGGCACAATAGCACGGTGCGCGCAGCGTGTCAAACAACGTTTCGCCTCGCCAACACCTGTGCGCAAACAAACACCTGCATTCAAATCCAATTCACTCTCCCACCCATACAAAAGGAGCATTCGCATGATTAAGCAGCATGAAGCCTACGGCCTGCTCGCCGAGCAATTGGACGCCGACGGGCTGGATGTTGAGAAGATTAAGCAGCGGCTGCGCAATCAAAAGATTGAAACCGCAAGTTGGGCCTACGCCAACTCCGGCACGCGCTTCAAGGCCTTTGCCTGGCCGGGTGCAGCCGTCACCACCGCCGAGAAAATCGAAGATGCCGCACTCGTCAACCAGCTCACGGGGGTCTGCCCCACGGTCGCCATTCACATTCCCTGGGATCGCCCCGCCGACAACGACTTTGCCGCGATGCGCCAATATGCCGCCGAGCGCGGTCTGCAGATCGGCGCGGTCAACCCCAACGTCTTTCAGGATGACGCCTACAAGCTCGGTTCGCTCGAGAACCCCGACGCCGGCATCCGCGAGCAGGCGCTTGACCACTGCATCGAGTGCTGCGAGATCATGACCAAGACAGGCAGCACCGGCCTCAGTGTATGGCTGGCCGACGGCACCAACTACGCCGGGCAGGATTCGCTGCGTGGCCGCAAACACCGGCTGCAGCGCAGCCTCGAGGCGCTATACCCCCACCTGCCCGAGAATGGCCGTATGCTCCTCGAATACAAGTTCTTCGAGCCCACCTTTTACAGCACCGATGTCCCCGACTGGGGCACCGCCTACGCCATGTGCCTCAAACTCGGCGACAAGGCGCAGGTTCTTGTCGACCTCGGCCACCATGCCCAGGGCGCCAACATCGAGCAGATTGTCGCTTTCCTCGTCGACGAGGGGCGGCTGGGCGGCTTTCACTTCAACAATCGCAAATACGCCGACGACGACCTGATCGTGGGTGCGGTCAATCCCTACGAACTCTTCCTCATTTACAGCGAACTGGCCGAAGCCGAGGAGAGTGACAGCCCCGTCGTCCGCAATTGCGCCCACAACATCGCCTACGGCCTCGACCAGTGCCACAACATCGAGGGCAAGATTGCGGCCATCCTCTACTCCGTAGCCAATTGCCAGGAGGCCTACGCCAAGGCGCTGTGCGTGCCGCGCGCAAGGTTGGCGGCTTTGCAGCAGGATGGCGACGTGCTGGCTGCACACGCGCTGCTCACGAACGCATTCCGCGTGGATGTGCGCCCGCTGCTGGCACAGGTCCGCCACGAGATGGGCATCGCCCCCGATCCGATTGCCGCCTATTGGGCCAGCGGCTATGAACAGAAGATTCGCGACGAGCGTGGCATTGCCGACGCCAGCGGTGGTTTCCAGTAAGGTCTCGTAGACCGGGTGCGGTGTAGTGTTCCCGACGTGTTGTTGTCCGTCGGGAACACCGCGCTTGCACGCTGAGTTCATTTGGATTATTACGGGCCAAAGCCTGCAGCAGCAGCCCAGCGGCGGTAGTCCCCGTTTCGGCGATCATGCGTCGCTGTCGTGACGCATGATCCTCTGCTTCGCAGGTCATGCATCCCGATAGCGACGCTAAGTGTTGAGCGTCACGCGCTTTTGTATCTATTTGCGATTATGTCCGTTCAAGATGACCTGCTCGACTCCATCTTCGAAGGCAGAGATGCACCGCTCTATTCCGATTTTGCCGAGTGGATGCAGCATTCGCGGCGTTTCAGAGGTTTTGCCGCGGCCAACCGCGACAAGATCCGCGCCAAGCTGCGGACCGTGCGCGACGATTCCGGCAGGCGCGACCTGCGTGCGGAACTCGAGGCGGCAGCGCTGCTCCTGCGCGATGAACGCTTCACACTCGAGTACGAAAAGTACGCGGCTTCCAAACAACGTGGGCCGGATTTCACCGTCACCTACAAGACCCACACGGCCTTCAACGTGGAGGTGCGGCGCCTGCGCAGTGCGGATATGGGCGACGCAGACGAATACGCGAGCACAAGCAGGCTGATGGCCGTGGTGTGCGACAAAATCAGCCAAATGCCGCCGAGCATGGTGAACTTGTTGTGGTTGGCAGCCGAACGAGAGCCCTCCGCTGAAGACCTGGCGCGCGCGACGCAGACCCTACGCCACTTGGCCGAGCGCAAAGAGGAAGAGTACTTTGTACGCCGCGGCTTTGAGAGCGCCGCCGCTTTTCTCAGGCATTATCGCCAGTTGAGTGGGATCGTACTCCTCCGCACCAGCGAAATCTCACTAATGTTCAACGGGCTTGCCCGTCACAAGATCCCCTCCGGGATCGCGAATGCGCTGCAGCGCCTCGACATGCCCGTGACCTCCAGAGTGGACAACGACCATGGCCTTGAGCCGCCGCGGTCCGATGTTCAGGAGTAGCTTGCTCCCTCCACAGCGTTTCGTCACGATGTGCTAAGATAAAGACTCACGTCGCTGCTTGCCATGGAGATCAATTGTTGGCTTCAGTAGTGCCCGGTTTCGGAGGATATTCAGATGGCCATTTCAACCGTCATCCACACCAATCGTCACAGCATCGACCGAGTCCTCAATGCCGGAATGCCCGTGCTGCTCCTCTTCTGGAACAGCGACAACCGCCCCACAGCCGATGTCGACGCAATTCTCGAGGCAGCCGCGTCGCGCGATGCCGGCAAGCTGTTGATTGCACGCGTTGATACGACGGAGGAAGCCGACCTGGCGCGCCGCTTCAGCGTGGGCGGGCTACCCGCGCTTGTGCCCATCCAGGAAGGCGCTGCGCTGGAAACGGTCGCACCGATCAGCGCCGGCGTGGCGCAAGCATGGATTGCCCACCTCGCCGAAGGCGGTCCGCGCCCCGCGCCGGCCAAAAGGCCCAAGCCAGAGCCGCAAGCCACCCAGGGCGGCGGTGAACCGCTTGTTCTCACCGACGCCACCTTCGGGCGCACCATCAGCGGACCTGGCCCCGTGCTCGTGGACTTCTGGGCGCCCTGGTGCGGCCCCTGCCGCATGGTGGCGCCTTCTGTGGAGCGGTTGGCGCGCGAATATGCCGGCCGCGCCGTGGTCGCCAAGCTCAACGTAGATGAGAACCAGGCCACGTCGCAGCGCTATGGCGTCCAGGGTATCCCCACGCTGCTCATCTTCAAGAACGGCCAGATGGTCGACCAGATCGTGGGTGCGCAGCCCTATAGCGCGCTCAACCAGCGGCTCGCGCGCCACGTGAACTAAAACAACCTCGAAACAGAGGACACAGACGGAGCAGAGAAGCACAGAGAACAGCAACAACAGAACCACAGCGACCAAAGCGTTTGATCACAGGTCGCTGCTGTTCTGTTGTTGCTGTTCTCTGTGCTTCTCCGCTTTTCTCTGTGATCTCTGTGTCAGGCTGTTGCAGTTTTCAGGGCGTATGCTCGTCGCGTACCCAACGCGCCGCGTCGGTCAGACGCGCAAGTTGCTCGGTCGTCAGCGTGAGTTCCACGGCGGCCAGGCTATCCTGCAGTTGCGCCACCGAATTCGCGCCGATAATCGGTGCAGTCATCCCCGGCTGCGCCAGCAGCCATGCCAGCGACACAGCCGTCGGCACACTGCCCGCCTCGGCCGCCACCGCGCGCACAATATCCAGCGCAGCCCAGCCGCTCTCGTTGAAGTAGCGGTTGCGAATGCCCGCAAGGCGCTCACTCTCCGGCACATCCTCGCGCGAGTACTTGCCTGTGAGAAAGCCGCCAGCCAGCGGGCTGTAGGGAATCACGCCCACGCCGTAATCCACGCACACCGCCTGCGACTCACGCTCGAACTCGTCGCGGTGCAGCAGGTTGTAGTGCGGTTGCACGCTGTCAAAGCGCGCCAGCCCGCGCTTGTCGCTCACCCACAGCGACTCCATCAACCACGCCGCGGGATAGTTGCTGCAGCCGATATAGCGCACCTTGCCCTGCTTGACAAGCGTATCCAGCGTGTCGAGCGTCTCCTCGATGGGCGTCTCCTTGTCGCGCCAGTGCGTCTGGTAGAGGTCGATCGTCTCCACCTGCAGGCGGCGCAGCGAGTCCTCGCACGCGCGCATGATGTGCGCACGGCTCAGCCCTTCCCCATTTGGACCATCCCACATTGGTCCGCGCACCTTGGTGGCCAGCACCACGTCGTCGCGGTTGCCGCGTGCTTTCATCCAGCGGCCGATGACCTCCTCCGAGACGCCGCCCGGATTGTCCTTGGCCCAGATGCTGTAGATGTCGGCGGTGTCGATGAAGTTGCCGCCCGCCTCCATAAAGGCGTCCATCACGGCAAAGCCGCTGGCCTCATCAGTCGTCCATCCCCACTGCATCGTGCCCAGGCAAAGCTCCGACACCTTGAGGCCGGTGCGTCCCAAATGACGATACTTCATATACATTTCTCCCATGAGTGATGTTTTGCTATGCGAATGACGATCTTTGCGCAGACGTTCATGCCGAATCGGCACAACGCAGGATGAAAGTGCGCTTCAGCGCAACCCGCGTGCCTGACGGCAGCGAGACCTTCGGTGTAGAAATAGCGCTTATAACATGCGCAACGACAACAGCATATCTTGCACCACCGCTGGCTGACAATTGCATTCGGCTACGTCCGCCGATGGCAAGTCCGTCGCACGTGCGAGACAAGGCGCCTACTCGGAAACAGTGATCTCACCAAGATCTACAAAGTCGCCGATCGGCGCGCCCGCGCCGTCAACCACGGACATACGCTCGCCCGTCTCGACGCGATAGAGCCCGGCATAAAGATGGTAAATGCCCGGCGCCGCGTCGCCCCAAATCTCGACGCGCTGTGTATCAACGATCCTGTCACCTGGGTTCCACTGCCACGTAAGCGCCTGGCCGCAGACGGGCAAGGCGTCGCTCTGCCCCACCTTGGCATTGGTGAGCGGGTCTACCACATGCAGGAAGACGGTGTAGGAGAAAATTGTAGGCTTGATCGACTCCCACAGCAACTGCACGGCCACCTGCTCGCCCGGCGCCACGGACTTTGGCTCAACCTGCGCACCGCGCAGCAGAATCGCCTCGCCAAAGCGCTCACCCGCTTCCGGCGCAAGTGGGAAGGTCAACACGCGCCCGCGCCGCGGCGGCAGGGGCAAACGCGTCAACGCGTCAAACGCCGCCTCATACGCCTCAACAGGATGGTCTGTCACTTCGCCCGCGCCCCCCTGCGTGTAGATGCGCAGCCGCTCGTTACCGGCCACAGTCACAACGCCCGCGAGTCGCTGCGTCTGCTCCACCTCCTGTCGCACCTGCTCCAGACGCGCGTCGTCAGTCGGTTCGACGGTCGTCGTCAGCAAGAAGTGCTGCTCGTCGGCGGGGCAACTGGCTGCCGCGCGCGTGTACCAGTCGGCCACCTCGGGACGGGCATTGCTCTCGAAGCCACCCGCAAGCGCCCCCTCGGCATAAAGCACGCCGGCAGCTTTCCACCCGTTGCGCAGCGGAAAGCCCATAATCGCTCGCTCGGGCGGCTGCGCGAAGGGATACCAGTACGCGCGCGGCTGTTTCTGCTCCCACAGGCGCAACCGTTCGGCGGGGGCGTCCGCAAACAGCAACCACGGGTAGCCCGCCAGGAAGAGGAGCAACGCGCCACCAGCCGCGCCCATGGTCCAGGCAGCAACCGGCTCTGGCTGCCACGCGTCGACTGCCGCCTGCACAGCCAAGCCAACCAGCAGTGCCCAAGGCACGAAAAAGACATACACGTGCGAGTCGGGTTTGCCAATGAAGAAGAGCGCCGCCACGAAGAGGCTGCCGAACCAGAGCCACGCCGCGCGTTCGCCCACACGCAGCCCGCGTAGCAGCGCCACACCCGCAAGCGGCAGTGCGGCAATCAGCGTGAGGTCGCGGCCGCCGACCTTCAGCCAGGCGGGTTGTGTCAGGCCAATTGCCAGCCCCCCGGCCACGAATGCCGCCGCGGCCACGGCCGCCCACATTCCGAAACGCCTGCGATAGAGCGCACCCGTGTAGATGAGCGTGACCAGCGCTATGATCAGGATGGCGTATACGCTCGAGTAGATTAACGTGCGCTGCAGAAAATCAAAGAGGTTGTTGTAGGGGAATTGCAGACCCAGTCGCTCATCGACCACATAGCGGTACGCCTCGCCAAAGCCGGGGTAGCGCAGCCACGCCACAAAGAAGAGTGCGGGCAACCCCGTAGCCAGCAGCGCGCCCGGCCCCAGCGCAGGCAGCAGCCGCCGCAGCCCGCCGCGCAAACTTCGTGCAAGCTCCACCAGCAGATAGAGCGCGGGCAGGGCAATCGCCAGCAGGTCGTAGTGTGCGAGCAGCCCCGTCGCGGCGATGAAACCCGCGAGTGTCAGTCGTCCTGTGAGCCTGCGCTGGTCATCGCGCGCCCCGTCCAGCAGCAGCAGCAGCAGCAGGCTCGCCAAGATCACAATGCTCTGGTACTGCACAATGCGCGCAAACGCGATCATGTAGCCATCCACTGCCAGCAGCGCAGCGGCGACTGCGCTCCCAACCAGCCCCGCCCAACGCCTGCCCAGCAACAGCGCCGCGGCCAGCGCACCCAGGCCCGCCAGCGCAAAGGGCAGCCGCGCCCACAATTCGTTGATTTCGCCCGCCTGCGCAAAGAGCGCGGCCACCATCAGGATTTCACCCGGTGGTTTCTGGTGCACATAGAGCGCATTGGGGTAGCCCGCCAGCACCTCGCCCGCGCGCAGCAGCACGCGCGCCTCGTCGCCCTGAAACTCGCTGTAGCCCAGGTTCGTCAAGCGCAGCACACCACCCAGCAGCAGCACGCACGCGAGCGCGACCCAGAAGGCGCGCCGTGGCGGCCGCTCGAGCGCGTGGCCCGCTGCGGCCAATCGCCCTGCCCAAATAGCCAGCAAGAGGCTCGTTGCAGCCAGCGATGCCGTGATCGCCCATGGCGCCACGCCTCCCGGCAGTGACGCCAGCCCAAGCATCACCAGAAAGGTTACGCCGTAGGCCGCCCCCAACCCATAAAGCAGCCGCTCCAGCCGCGCATAAACCGAGGCGGGCCGTCCCAGCAGCGCCGTGGCCAGCAGCCACCCAGGCAGCAGACAGAGCAGCAGCGCCGCCGGTGCGCGCAACCACAATGGCGACGCGGGCGCGTAGAGCAGCGCTGCCGCCAGCGCCACGCCTACCGCCGCTGCCAGCGCCGCGCGCATCTCGCTCTTCATCGCGCACACACCTCACCGACACGCCGACGCAAAGGCACACCCCGACGCAAATGCACACCCTGACGCAAAGGCGAGAAGGCTCAAAGGAGCTCAGAGAAAAGAAACAACAATGAAGAGCGCAAACTCCTTCTTGTTCTTCCTTGTTGTTGCTTTTCTCTGCGCTCCTTTGCGCCTTCGCGCCTTTGCGTCGGGGTGTCGGTGCGAAACGCAGTCTTCATCCTTGCACGTCCACAATGCCCAGCGGAATCATGTCGGTCGGCTCCAGGGGAGCCTGCGCGTCCAGTGAAAACTGCAGTCGCTGCCCATCCTGCGGCGAGTAGAGGCCCGCATAGAGCGCATATGTCCCCATGGGCAAATCCCTCGGAAGATCAATTTCGGCGTTCTGCACAAGCACATCGCCGGGCAACAGGCCGCGCAACGCCACATCCCAGCCGTCGTAGCCCGCCTTCACCGTGCCGCTTGTGCGCGTGACCAACTGTACAAAGGCCGAAATTGCCTCGCCGCGCACGGGCGACGGCATGGGCATATTTGCGTCACCACGCTGCCACACCAGCTTGACGACCAGTGTTTCGCCCGGTTTGGGCGCTGTCGGCATCATCGTATACCCCAGCAGCTTGAAGACGCCGCTGTCATAGCCGCTGGGTGTGTAACTCCACTCTGCAGACGCAGTCATACCGCTGCCGCCAGGCAGGACTTCAGTCTGCTCGCCTTGCCGCCAGCGCGCTTGCGTGCGTACGCCAGGAGCGCCCAGTTCATCCGGCGAACTGGCGTACACCGCCTCGTCTGTGAAAACCGCATCGCGCACCACATCGCCCGGCGCGTCGCGCACATTGTAGAGGTAGATCGAGTATCCGGCGCGGCCATCGGGCGGTCGACTGTGAAACCACGCGTAGAGGTCGTTGCTCGCGCCGTCGAGCAGGCCCAGGCGCAGGCTGGTCGCGCTGATTGCGTACCATCCCGGCTCCGGCGCGACCGGGTTGAATGCGGCCGGCTCGCGTCCGTTCATGAAGCGCAGATAGCCGGGCAGTGGGCTGTACTGCACACCGTACGCCTCAGGCGCGGCCTTGCCGAAGTAGGCCAGGTTCACTCGCTCAATGCCGCGCGCTGCCATTTCATCGCGCAGAGCCGGCAGATCCTGCCCCCAGTCCAGGTTGGAATCGACCAGCAGATTGCTCCAGTTCGTCCAACGCCCGGCCAATTCGTTGAAGTAGCTGTCGTGATTGGGAAAGAACCAGAGCGTCGCGACCAACAGCCAAAGCGCCAGCGCACCCACCACCGCTTGCACAACCTGACGCCTACGCCCCACAAACCAGCGCTCGTTGTTCCCGGCCAGCAGACACAGAAAGGGCAGAGCGGGCAGCATATGGCGGTAGCCGATCGTCAGGATCCCCGTGAGCCCCATGGCGAGGAAGGCCAGCGGAGGCGCCCACAGCGTCACCTGCCGCCGCGCCTGCCCGCCCTTCAGCATCGCCCATATCCCGCCTGCGGCGAGACCCAGTAGCGGCAGCGGCGTCTTGACGGCAATCGCCACGGGGAAGTAGTACCACCAGCCCGTGCCCACCTGCCCCAGCAGGAAATTGGGCTTGACAGCGCTCTGCTCGAGCAGCCCGCTGAGGGTGCCCCACAAATTGCTCCAATAGAAGGGTGCGGGCAGGGGCAGGGTGGCGGCGCCCAGCGTGGCTGGACCGAAGTCAAAGCCGTAGAGCGCCCATAGAAAGGCAAGCGCCGCAGTGCCCATTGCCGCCAGAGCGCCAGCACGTGCCCCCCCGCTGCGACGCGCCCCATTCTGCGCCCGGGGATGGACCAGCAGCACCACCAGCACAATCGGCCAGAGCAGCAGCCCGTTGTACTTCGCGCCCATGGCCGCGCCCGCGGCCAGCCCAGCCCAGAGCACATTGACGTGCCCGCGCCCCTCCAGCCACGCCCACAGCCGCCATATGGCCACGAGCAGAAAGAGCGTGACCCCCGCGTCGGTGGTGATTAGCCGTGCATTGGCGATAAGATTCGGGTCCAGCGCGGCCAGCCAGAGCGCCAACAGCGCGCCCCACATGCCATAGAGCTTGCGCCCCCACGAATAGACCACCGCCACCAGCGCAAGCCCCAGCGCAATCACCGCCCAGCGCCCGCGCACAACCATGTCCGGCGCATCGTTGCCCGCATACCACAGGAAAATGTCCGAAAACGCGAAGCGATCCCCGGCTTCCCAGGCCGGATTGTCGAGCGGCAAATTGATGGTTGTATCGCGCAGCAGCGGCAGCGCCGCCAGCAGCCCGACAAGCGGCGGGTGGGTGGTCGCGAGGCGAAAATCACCCGTTTTGGCGTAGCTGTAGCCTGCGGCGAGGTGATATTGTTCGTCAAACGAGGCGGACTTGTGGGGCGATGCCACCAGCGCCAGCAGCGCGAAGATAGACAGCAGCAGAGCAACGATGGCCCACGCCCACGGCGGCGTGCGCCGGATGGCGCCGTGTTGCATCACCGCAGCACCCGCAGATCGCCTTCGCGCCGGGTCATGCGCCGTGCGTCCATTTCCTCCAGCAGCGGCTGCACGTACTTGCGACTCGTGCCCAGCAGGTCGCGTGCCTGCGCCATTGTAATGCTCCCATTTGCCCGCAGGAAGGCCTGGACCTGACCCATGAGTATCTCAAGATCCTGCGGGCGAAAAAGCACGTCGTCTCCCAGCCGCACAAGTTGGCCTTGTTCGAGCAGCATTTCAAGAAGGGGTGCGTCGCCCTCCAGCAGCGCGAGCGAATCGCCCGGATTGGGGGGCGCGGCGGGCGCCGCGGCAAAGGCGGCGTGCAGGCGCGCCACGGCTGCGGCCTGTGCAGGTGTGAGCGTTGGCGCAAAGCCCGCACGCCAAACCAGCGCGTCGCTTCCCTCCACAATGCCCGCCGCGGAGGCCTGTCCGAGCACCGCATTGAGCAGGCGCGGTGTCAGCGTTTCGCTGCCCGCCGCCGTCTGCAGGCGGCTGCGCACCTCGCCACGTGGCATACCTGCGCGCAGCGGATTCTGTGCGTGAAAGCTGTCAAGCATAGCCGTCAGCGCGTCACTCAACCTGTGCCACGTGTCCAGCGTAAGCAGCACCTGCTCGCCGCCCGCCTGCAACCGCAGGACGGCGCCCTGCGCTTCGAGTTGCGCCAACGCATCGGCCGCCAGAGCCGCGTCGAGCCCGGATCGTACACTCAACTCCTTGGGCGCAAGAAACGGACTGCGCGCCAACGCATCCAGCAGAAGCTCGTCTGGTGCACCGCGCACCAACGCCTCAAGACGCTTGAGCACCGCCCCGTCGTACCTGCGCCAGCGCCGCCCCGGCTGCGCATTTACCACCACACCGCCCCCAATTGTGGCGCTGGGCGACGGCGTGCGCAGGATAAAGTGATCGCCCGCGACCACAACTGCAGGGCGCGCTAGGCGCAACTGCACCCAGCCCGTGCGCCCTGGCTCAATCCCTTCGGTCCCCAACACACGTGCGCGCGCGGGAATCTCGCTGGCTCCGCTGAAGAAGTCGACGGGCGCATTATGCTTGAGGGGTGCGTGCGCTTCGGGCAGCAGGCGCACCTGCGCGTCAAGCAGCAGCGTGGGGCGCAGCGTGCCGGGATGCGCCACCACGTCGCCGCGGCGCACATCGCTGGCGTCAATCCCACCGAGGTTAATCGCAAGGCGGCTGCCCGGGCGCCCTGCGCGCACCGCCTGCTTGTGCGTTTGCAGCCCGCGCACGCGTCCCGCCACGCCCTGCGGGAGCAACTCCACGCTGTCGCCCACGGCCAGCGCGCCGTCCAGCAGCGTGCCGGTCACGATGGTGCCGAATCCGCTCAGCGTAAACGCACGGTCAACGCCCAGACGCGGGCGGGCGCGGTCGCGGCGCGCGGGCAGGTGTTCCAGCGCCGCAGCCACTTCGCCCCGCAGCACCTCGAGCCCGTCGCCGGTGGCGGCGCTCACGCGCACAATCGGCGCGCCGTCGAGTCGCGTTCCTTCCAGCAATTCGGTCACGTCAATCTCGACCAGGTCAAGCCACGCGGGATCATCCACAAGGTCGCACTTGGTCAGCACGACAATGCCCGTGGGCACCGCCAGCAGGTCAATGATGGCCAAATGCTCGCGCGTCTGCGGCATCACGCCCTCGTCAGCGGCAATGACAAGTAGCACCAGGTCAATGCCACCCACGCCAGCGAGCATATTCTTGATGAAGTCGAGATGACCCGGCACATCGACGATGCCCACGCTCTCGTGCGCATCACTTGCAGACCCAGGCGTGCCGCCGGCAGGCGCGCCTTCGCGCACGGCAGGCAATTCCATCCAGGCAAAGCCCAGATCGATTGTCATGCCGCGCTGCTTTTCTTCCTTGAGCCTGTCGGGGTCTATCCCGCTCAGCGCACGCACCAGGGTGGATTTGCCATGGTCAACGTGGCCTGCCGTGCCGATGACGCGCATGTTGAAACGGCCTTGAAAGGCATTAGAAAGTGCCTTGACGCAGAGGTTCGAAGACGCAAAGGAACGCAAAGAAAACCAACAACAAGGACTTCCATTCTTGTTGTTGCTTTTCTTTGCGTTCCTTTGCGTCTCTGCGCCTTTGCGTCAAGGCTCTTCCTTTGCGTTGAGAGGCACTAAATCACGACTTGCCGTTGGGGCCGTTGGGCGCTGGCGGCTCGCCCGTCATAATGCCCGGCGTGCGCCGCGCGGCCGTTTGCGTGGCAAAAAGCTCGGCATTGCGCCGCTGCCGCTGCCACTCTTCTTCCATGGTCTTGAGCTTGTCGTCGCGCTCGCGCACCGATTTCTGCATACACTCCAGCCACGCCTGTGCATTCGTCAGGAAATAGCTGCTGTAGCTCTCCTGCAACTTCCAGATGTGCTGCAGCATCGCCTCGTGCACCTTGAGGTCATGCGTCATCGCCGGGAAGCGCTCACCCAGTTCGCGGTTCGATTTGTCCTGCTCCGACCAGAGGTGCTCCTGGCGCAATTCGGTCTTGCGACGCTTCTTTTCGTAATCCTCGCGGAACTCGTCCATCTCGCGGCGGATGCGCTCTTCGGCCAGCCGCTGCAACTCCTGCACCTGGCTTTGCTCGCGCATCACCATGTCCTTGAAGTCCTGCATTTCGTTCACAGCCCGCCGGCTGACTTCAATCTGCTGCGCATAGGTCTGCATGCGCTCATTGCCCTGCAGCACCAGCGTCTTCTGCTCGTTCATCTGCTCCTGCCAGCGGTTGATCAGCTGTTCGCGATCGACCAGCGTCACGCGCACCTTCTCCATGAAGGTGGTCATCGCCCCACGCTGCTGCTCAATCAGTGCCGGCCATTTCTCCACGTCGGCCAGCCCCTTGCGCAACGTTTCCTCCAGCACGGGCAAGCGGCCGCCCAGCGCCTCGGTGCGCTTGAAGAGTTCTACCGTCTCCTGCTGCAACTGTGCAATGCGCTTGGTGTCGCTTGTGCGCTGCTCCGAAAGGAACGGGATTTGCCGGGTGCGCTCTTCAATCTCCTTGGCCAGGCCGCCTACCTGATTGCGCACACCCATAATCAGCTCGGATAGGCGAACATCTTCAACGGCACGCACTTCAATCGATTCCTCAAGGCGGGCAATGCGCGGCAGCTCGCGCCGCACTTCGCTCACCTCGCGGCTGATGATTTCGCGGTCCGCCATGCGGGTGCGCTCAAATTCGCGCTGCAAATTGTTGCGCGCCTCGGTGTCGCGGTCCACCAGCGCCGTCAATTCAGTCTTCGTATTGTTGATGGCCGTCTCAACCTGTGTGAAGCGCGAGAGGCCGGCCTGCGTCTGCGCCAGCCGCCCTTCGAGCTCCTGAATGCGGCGCGCCATTTCGATGTTGTCAGCCGACTGGCTTTCAAGTCGCTGCTGCAAACGCGCAATTTCGGCGCGATCGCGGCGATGCTCCTCGTCCAGCCAGTTCACCATTTGCGCGAGTTGTGCAATGTCCATGCCTGGTCACCTTGCCTGCTCAGCGTTGCCTGTCGTGCGCTTGTGTTGCGTGCCCAAAGCGGAATGCGTGGGCAACAATCGCGCCGATTATACCATTTGTACGCCGATTCAGACGAAGTGGCCCGGCACACGCCGGTCAATGCCATTCCCAGCGTTTGACACGAACGCTAGCGGCCGCTACCCTGCATATCGCACTTCCTTTCTCGAACTTACCGCATCGGCCTACTCGACAGTTGGCACGCAGGAGCGCTGTGCAACACGAACCGCAACAGCCCAAAAAGACCGCCGTGCCGCAGACGCGCGCCGCGCGCAACGCCGACCAGCAACCCGCGCCCGTCGAACCTGCCGCAATGGAACTCCTGCAGCGCACGATCGGCAACCGCGCCGTAGGCGTGCTGCTGGGCGGCAGCGCGGCGCAGCCGCCAGGCAACGGCCGCGCTGCAATCAACGCCATCGTCCAGCGCCACCCCATTCTCAATAACGTGCACACTGCCCACAAGGGCAAGGATAAGCCGCACTCCGACGCCGAGGAGAATCAGGCGCTGCTCACCGCGCAGGAAACCTGGCTGGGCATTGAGGCAAGCGTCCAGAATGAGGTGCTGCCAAAGACCTCCAAGGAAACCAGTGTCCTCGTGCCCCTCGTCACGGCGGCCTACACCAAGATCAAGCTGCAATTCGATATTTCGCAGGCTTCGGCGAACAAGAG
>CAYJNV010000088.1:0-2336 GCA_964370975.1 uncultured Caldilineaceae bacterium
GGGCAGTGGGCAGTGGGCAGTGGGCAGTGGGCAGTGCGCGACTGCACCAACTGCCCATTGCCCATTGCCTACTCCCCACTCCTGCCGTTACCTCAACGCCGCCGCAATTGCCTGCGCGTTGCTGCGCATCATTGCATCGTAGGTGGGCGCCGGGCCATCGGGCGCGCTGAGCGAGTCGGTGTAGAGGGGCACAACGCGCGCGCCCGCATCCCGCGCCACCTGTTGCGCAAGGCGCGGGTTGACGGTGGTGCCTACAAAGATGGCGGGCACGTCCAGCGCCTTGATCTGATCCTGCAGGGCGGCCATCTCCTGCGCCGAAATGGAGGCCATGCTGCTGAAGGAGGGTGTCACCGCACCCATCACCTGCATGCCGTAGGCGGCCGCAAAGTAGGCGAGATCGTCGTGGTCGGTCACCAGCAGACGGCGGGCCGGGGGAATGCTCTCGATAGTTGAGGCCACCTCGGCGTGAAGCGCCTCAAGTTCGGTGCGATAGGTGCGTGCTGCTTCCTGGTAGGCGTCGGCATGGGCGGGGTCAAGGCGGCTGAGGGCGTCGCCAATCGTGGTAGCCCACTGCGCCACATTGCGCACATCCTGCCAGGTATGGGGATCGGCGGCGCCATGCGCGCTGTCGCCGTGCGCGTCGTCCGCCTCCAGCGGCAACACCGCCTCATTCACCGAGACGACTGGCCCTTGTTCCACCTTGCCCAACGCCGGGAGGAGCGATTCCTCGAGCCCCAACCCGTTGATGAAGACGATCTGCGCATCGGCAAGCGCAACCAGGTCCTGTGGCGAGGCGACGAAGGCGTGCGGATCACTGCCCGCGGGGAGAAGCACGGTGAGGTCGACCAGGTCGCCGCCAACACGCGCCACGGCGTCGCCCACGAGCGTGGTCGTGGCGAGCACGCGCAGCCGTGCGCCCGGTGCAATCTCTGCGGTCGGAAGCGCGTTGGCAAGGCTTTCGCCCGTGGTGGTCGGCGCGGCGGCGGGCGTCGTGCCGCCACCGCACGCGGCAAGGAGGAAGATCGCAAGCAGCGCGACAGGCAAGCGCGCCACCCGGTTGCGTTGGTTGAACATTGCACTGTGCTCCCACTGAATACTATATCCACAATTGAGACTGAATCTCAATTGTAGCGTACAGTGCCGTTGCGACGAAATTGATGCGCATACACTGGAATGCGGAGCATGGTATAGCCATAGGATGATGCTCGCGAGTGAATACCTCACTTGAGTTCATGCATGCCTTCGCTGTATACTGCACGCGCGAACAGACATGACTTTCCGGAGAGTATGACATGACGATTGAACGCGTTTCACGCATGCAGAAAAAAGGGCAGGTGACAGTGCCTCTTGAATTCCGCAATCGACTCGGCCTGAAGGAAGGCGACCTGGTTGTCTTCACCGAGACGGATGAAGGCGTTGTGCTCCAGTCACGCCGCACACGCGCAGTGGAACTCATGGACAAAATCGGCCAGATCCTGCAGGAAGACAATGTGACATTGGAGGAGTTGATTGAAGCGGCGCGCGAAGCCCGCAAAGACCAGGCAGATCAAAGCAACGCCACCTACACTTCGGACACTGCGTGATGCGCTGCTTTGTGGATTCCAGCGTCCTCTTTGCCGCCTGCTACTCATCCACAGGGGCATCGCGCCGACTGCTGGAGTACGCGCTTGACGATGAAATAGCGCTTGTCATAAGTGACGTCGTGCTTGCTGAAACTGAGACGAATCTAGCCCGTAAAGCGCCGCGCGCATTGTCCCTGTTCAAAGAGCTAATCGATCTCATACGGTTTGAGCGGATTCATGCCACGGGGTTGGACGTTGCATTGGCTGCCCAGTACACTGAGACGAAAGATGCTCCAATCGTTGCTGCTGCGCAGGCAGCAAAGGTCGACTTCCTTGTCACCCTTGACCGCACTCATCTGATTGCGCCCCCTGTTGTCGCCTCCTTGTCAGGCCTGTAAATCGTAGAGCCCGGGCTCGTTGTACATCTCATGCGTGAGCAGCTCGGCAGATGAGATCGCTCAAGATTCGGCGTCCAACAGTTCACTAGGTCGTTGCATCGCCGGCGCTCTGCGCCTGGCAGCTGGAGCACAGGCCGTAGAACTCGAGCAGGTGGCTGGTAATGGTGAAGCCATAACGCGCGTGCAGGTCGGCCACCATCTCGTCGGCAACGCAGCGGTCAAAGTCCACCATCACACCGCAGCGCGAGCAGACCAGGTGATGGTGGCCCCCCTGGGCGCGAATGTAGGTGGGGCCGGTTTCGCCAATATAGATGGGGCGCACAATCCCCAGCGTCGTCAGCAACTCCAGCGTGCGGTAGACTGTGGCGCGGCCCAG
>CAYJNV010000088.1:2436-14761 GCA_964370975.1 uncultured Caldilineaceae bacterium
CCCCACTGCCCACTCCCCACTCCCCACATCCTACACTTTACGCATGCCACCCACACAATCTCTTCAAATTCCGATCCTACATTGTGAGCGCTTACACTGACGCTGTGACGACAATCGCTCGCCGGGAACGCACTGGCGAGGGGAGGTGCACAGCATCAGCTTGCAGGAGGAACAGATGACCCAAACAATTCTGGTGGTGGACGACGAGCGCAAGCTGCGCGAAATGATACGCATCTACCTGGAGCAGGAAGGCTACCGCGCGGTTGAGGCGGGCAATGGGCGCGAGGCGCTCTTTGTGGCCCGCGAGGCGAAGCCCGACCTGATTATCCTTGACCTGATGATGCCCGAAATGGGCGGCTACGAGTTCATTCGTGCCTGGAGCAAAGAGGCCGAGACGCCCATCATCGTGCTCACAGCCAAGGTGGAGGACGGCGACAAAATTCTGGGTCTGGAACTGGGCGCCGACGACTATGTGACCAAGCCCTTCAATGTGCGCGAACTGATTGCGCGCGTGCGCGCCGTGCTCCGCCGCAGCCAGAAGAGCAGCGTCGAGCCCGATCTCCTGCACGTGGGTGATGTGATGCTCGACAAGCGCAGCGCCATCCTCACTTTGCCCGCGGACGAGGGCCAGTGCGCGCGCGACGTAGACCTCACGCGCTCGGAACTGGAGTTGCTCGCGGCGCTCATGGCGGCCCCCGGCCAAATCTTTAGCCGGCTCGACCTACTCGACCGCATGGCCGGCGACGCCTACGAGGGCTATGAGCGCACAATTGACGTGCACGTGCGCAATCTGCGCGCCAAAATCGAACCGGACGCGCGCCACCCCATTTACATTGAAACCGTTTACGGATTGGGCTACCGCTTTGCCGCACCGCGGCGCGGCGCGACTTAAGGGAACTCTCCATGCGCTCACTTGCCACCAAACTCACCGCCGCATTCCTGCTGGTTGGCGTGCTGGGCATTCTCATATTTGCGCTGCTGTTGGGCGCACAGGCGCGCACCGAGTTTAGCCGCTTTATCTCCAGCCGTGACCAGGCGGCGCTGATCAGCACGCTTGAGCAGTATTACGCCGGCAACGGCAGTTGGATGGGAGTAGGCGACACGCTCGAGCGGACGCCCCCGCTGCAGATGTTTCGACGCGCCATTCTCGTGGCTGACGCCGGCGGGCATGTGGTGCTGGGCAACCCCGACGCGCCTGTGGGCGAGAGGATGAGCGAGGCCGACAGCGCCCGCAGCCAGCCCCTTGCAGTCAACGGCCAAACGGTCGGTTCGGTCGTCTTTCTGCAGTTTGATGCGTCCTCGCGCCGCGTGCCGCCCGGCGGCCCGCTCGAGTCGGACCTGTGGGGGCGGCTGCTCTGGGTCACCGTACTCAGCGCGCTGGCTACCATGGTGATCGCCCTGTTGGTGGGGTTTCTGCTTGCGCGCACCTTGACGCGCCCCGTGGCCGCGCTGACGCAGGCCACGCGCGCCATGGCAGCGGGCGACTTGCATCAGGTGGTTGACGTCCACTCACGCGATGAAATCGGCGAACTGGCGCAATCCTTCAACCACATGAGCGCCGACCTGGCACGCGCCAGCACGCTGCGCAAGCAGATGACCGCCGACCTCGCGCATGACCTGCGTACACCCCTGAGCATCCTCAGCGGCTACACCGAGGGGTTGCAAGAGCAGCGTTTGAGTGGCTCGCCCGCCATCTTCGCCGTGATGCACGACGAGGTGCAGCACTTGCAGCGGTTGGTGGATGACCTGCGCACGCTCTCGCTGGCCGACGCCGGCGAGTTGCCCCTGAACCGGCGCGTGGTGGATCCCGCAGCGCTCGTCGAGCGCACGGCGCTGGCCCACTACATTGCTGCGCAGGAGCGCGGCGTTGTAGTCAGTGTGGAGGCCGCCGCTGACCTGCCCAACGTCTTTGTGGACACAGACCGCATGGCCCAGGTGCTCAACAATCTGGTGGGCAACGCGCTGACGCACACGGCGGCGGGGGCGATTCGTCTCACGGCGCGCCAGGAGGGCGACAGCGTGGAACTGGCTGTGCAGGATGCCGGTGACGGCATTGCGCCCGAGGACCTGCCCTTTGTATTCGACCGTCTGTACCGGGGCGACAAGGCACGCCAGCGTGCGCCTGAAGGCTCTTCGGGGCTGGGGCTGGCCATTGCCAAGGCGATTGTGGAGGCGCATGGCGGCGCAATCGCCGTTGCTTCCAGGCCCGGACAAGGCAGCACCTTTACGGTGCGGCTGCCGGCGGCGCAAGTCACCGCCTGACACACTGCAACCCCGACGCAAAGACGCAAAGACGCAAGGTACGCAAAGAAAAGCAACAACAAGAACAGTTTCTTGTTGTTGCTTTTCTTTGCGTACCTTTGCGACTTTGCGCCTTCGCGTCGAAGTTGCAGTTACTCCCCGGCAAAGTGAGGCGGCGCACTGTGGCGGCGGCGCTGCGCCACCTTCAGGCGCAGGCTGCTGCGGCGTACAGCCGCTTCAATCATCGGCCGTTGCGTGGGCTGCGGGTTCTCTGCAAGCAACTGCTGCGCCCGTTCCAGGGCAGCGGTCGCGCGTTCGGCGTCAATCTCGTCATAGCGCTCAGCCGAGTCGGCCAGGATGGTCACCTTGTCGGGGCGCACTTCCACGACGCCACCGTGCACGGCCACGTACTGCGTCTCGCTGCCCTTGTGCAGGATGATCTCGCCAAAGTCCAGCAGCGACAGCAGGGGCGCGTGCCCATGCAGGATGCCCATCTGCCCCTCGATGCCGGGCAGCGTCACCATATCCACCACATCTTCAACCAGCTTGCGGTCCAGCGCAACAATGTCAATTTTGATGGGCATTGCGGCTTCCTTTCGTGCGGCGGACTGTGGTTGCCGCCGGCATGCCCTTAGGCTTTGGCGCGCAACACTTCGGCGGCTTCAACTGCCTCTTCGATGCCGCCCACCATGTAGAAGGCTGCTTCGGGCAGGTCGTCGTACTTGCCGTCCAGAATTTCCTGGAAGCCGCGCACGGTGTCTTCGACCTTGACAAACTTGCCCGAGCGACCAGTGAACTGCTCGGCCACGTACATGGGCTGCGTAAAGAAGCGCTGTATCTTGCGGGCGCGCGACACAACCATCTTGTCGTCTTCGCTCAATTCTTCCACACCCAGAATGGCGATGATGTCCTGCAGGTCGCGGTAGCGCTGAAGCGTCTGCTGCACCTGGCGGGCCACGTTGTAGTGCTGTTGGCCGACAATCAGCGGGTCCAGAATGCGGCTGGTGGAGCCAAGCGGGTCGACGGCGGGGAAGAGCCCCTGGTCGGCCAGCGAGCGCTGGAGCGAAATGGTAGCATCCAGGTGGGCGAAGGTGGTGGCCGGCGCCGGGTCGGTGTAGTCGTCGGCGGGCACGTAGACAGCCTGCATGGAGGTGATGCTGCCCCGCTTGGTGGAGGTGATGCGCTCCTGCAGCATGCCCATGTCGGTGCCCAGCGTGGGCGCGTAGCCCACGGCGCTGGGCAGGCGGCCCAGCAGCGAGGAGACCTCGGAGCCCGCCTGCACAAAGCGGAAGATGTTGTCGATGAAGAGGAGAACGTCGCGGCCCTCGTCGCGGAAGTACTCGGCCATGGTGACGCCCGTCAGGCCCACACGCAGGCGCGCGCCGGGGGGCTCGTTCATTTGGCCGAAGACCATGACGGTGGAGCTCATGACGCCCGACTCGATCATCTCGCGCATGAGGTCGTTGCCCTCACGGCTGCGCTCACCCACGCCGGCAAAGACCGAGTAGCCGCTATGGAACTCGGCCACGTTGTGGATGAGCTCCTGGATGACCACGGTCTTGCCCACGCCTGCGCCGCCGAAGATGCCCGTCTTGCCGCCGCGTGTGAAGGGGGCAATCAGGTCAATCACCTTGACGCCGGTCACGAAGAGCTCGGCGCTGGTGGCCTGTTCCTCGAAGCTGGGCGGGGCGCGGTGGATGGGATAGTAGATATCCGTATCCACAGGGCCCTTGGTGTCAATCACGTCGCCCGTCACATTAAAGAGGCGACCGAGGGTGGCGGGGCCAACGGGCACGGTAATCGGTTGCCCATCGGAGACGGCGCGCATGCCGCGGCGCACGCCGTCGGTGCTGCCCATGGAGACAGCGCGCACGACGTTGTCGCCCAGTTGCTGCTCCACCTCAAAGACCAATGGCGTTCCGTCGTCCATGACAATGCGGACGGCGTCGTAGATTTCGGGAAGCTTGCCGTCGGGAAAGATAAAGTCCACAACGGGGCCGATAACGCTCTGGACAGAGCCAACCAGTTCTTCCGGCACGTTAGGGTCTCCTGTCAAAAACGGGTCTGTGAAGCGGGCGCCTGGTGGCGCCGCCAGCCAGCACAGAGCAGGTTAGTCGCCGGCGCTCTCGAGAGCCGCACTGCCGCCGATAATGTCCATCAGTTCGTTGGTAATGCCTTCCTGGCGCGCCTTGTTGTAGATGAGCGTCAGCGTGTCAATCAATTCGCCGGCGGCGTCGGTGGCGCTGCGCATGGCCACCATGCGCGCCGAATGCTCGGAGGCAATGGCCTCAAAGACAGCCTGCAGCACCTGCACTTCGACAAAGCCATAGAGCACGCGGTTGAGCACGGCCTCGGGGCTGGGCTCAAAAATGTACTCGGGCGCCATCATGGAAGTTTCACTCTTGGGCGGCGGCGATACCGGCAGCAGGCGCTCAACCTTCGGCTCCTGGCGCATGGTGTTGGTGAACTGCGTATAGGCAATGTAGACCTCATCGAAGAAGCCGCCCGTAAACTCATTCACCAGCAAGCGTGTCACCGGGCCAATGTGCAGCGACGTCGGGTTGTCCGGGAAGGCGGTGAATTCGGCATGCACCACCGGGTCGTAGCGCAGAAGCCAGTCGCGCCCCTTCTTGCCAATTGTAACGACCTGCACGTCGGCGCCATCTTTGCGCCATGTGCGCATGCTGCGCGCCGCTTCGCGGATGACACTGGCGTTGAGGCCGCCGGCCAGGCCGCGGTCGGCCGTAATCAGCAACAACCCGACGCGCCGGATCGGTTTGCGCTCATTGAGCAGCGGGCTTAAGTCCGAATCCACCGAAGGCAGGCGGGCAATATAACTCAGAACCTCGTGCGCCTGCTCTGCATAGGGGCGGGTGGCGAGCACCTGCTGCTGCGCCTTGCGCATCTTGGCCGCCGAAACCGCCTCCATGGCCTTGGTGACCTGCGCGATGTTCTTTACCGAGCGTATGCGCCGCCGGATTTCGCGGGTAAGGTTGGCCAAGGTGTCTTCTCCGTCTCAAGTACTCGGCCAGTTACCAATTATCAGTTACCAATTATTGATAACTGATAATTGGTAACTGGTAACTGGTAACTGGCAACTGTTGACTATTCCGGTGCAATCCACTGCTCGTTGAAGGCGTTGAGCGCGATGGTCAACGAGTCGACCACCTCCGGCAGGAGGTCATTTGCGCGCAGAATGGACTGCCCCACCTCGGGGTGGTTGGCTTCCATGAAGGCGTGCATGTCCGCCTCCCACGCCTTGACCTGGTCCACGGGCACGCGATCGAGCTTGTCGTTGCCCACAGCCCACAGGCTCATCACCTGCTTGTCGAGTGACATGGGCTGGTACTGGGGCTGCTTGAGCAGCTCGGTAATGCGGCGGCCACGGTCAAGCTGGCGCTGCGTACCGGCGTCAAGGTCGCTGCCGAACTGGGCAAAGGCGGCCAGCTCGCGGAACTGGCTGAGCTCAAGCTTGAGGCGACCGGCCACCTTCTTCATGGCCTTGGTCTGTGCCGAGCCACCGACGCGGCTCACCGAGATGCCGACGTTGAGCGCAGGGCGAATGCCTGCGTAGAAGAGGTCGGACTCAAGGAAGATCTGCCCGTCGGTAATCGAAATCACGTTGGTGGGAATATAGGCGGAGACGTCGCCTGCCTGTGTCTCGATGATGGGCAACGCTGTGAGGCTGCCGCCACCGTATTCGGACCCAAGGCGCGCTGCACGCTCGAGCAAACGGCTGTGCAGGTAGAAGACGTCGCCGGGATAGGCCTCGCGGCCGGGCGGGCGGCGCAGCAGCAGCGACACCTGGCGGTAGGCCTGGGCGTGCTTGGAGAGGTCATCGAAGACGATGAGCGCGTCGCGCCCCTGCTCCATAAATTCCTCGCCGATGGCCGTGCCCGCAAAGGGGGCCAGGTACTGCAATGCGGCCGGGTCGGCTGCGGGTGCACTGACGACAATGGTGTATTCCATTGCGCCGTGCTTCTCCAGCGTACCCACCACCTGGGCAATGCTCGACTGCTTCTGGCCAATGCCAACATAGATGCAGATGAGGTCTTTGCCCTTTTGATTGATGATGGTATCGAGCGCAATCGCCGTCTTGCCCGTTTGCCTGTCACCAATGATCAGTTCGCGCTGGCCGCGGCCAATCGGCACGAGTGCGTCCACGGCGCTGATACCAGTCTGCACAGGGGTATTCACCGGCTGGCGCTTGATGACGCCAGGGGCGATGCGCTCCATGAGGCGGTACTTGTCGGTGGCAATCGGCCCCTTGCCGTCAATTGGCAGGCCGATGGCGTTGATGACGCGCCCAATCACGGCGTCACCCACGGGCACCTGGGCAATGCGCCCGGTGCTGCGCACAAGGTCGCCTTCTTCAATGGTGGTGTAATCGCCCATGACGATAACACCCACCTGGCTGGCAGTGAGGTTGAGCACGATCCCCAGGATGCCGGTCTTGGTGAATTCGACCAGCTCGGAGGACATCGCGCCGCGCAGGCCCGAGATGAGGGCGATGCCGTCGCCGACTTCCATTACCTCGCCTACGTCCACCTGGCTCGGCTGCGGCTTGAAGTTGAGAATCTGCTCTCTGAGCAAATTCGTAATCTGTTCAGTCTGTACAGCCATTGACGTTCCTCCCACACTGTATGCCGCGCGCGCTGCCGCGCCGGGTATTGCCGGGTGTTGCGCTTGGCAAAGTCACACGCGTGCGCGACCTGCTAGCGGACGACCGAGGCGAGCGATTCGCGCAGGCGCGCCAGGCGGCTGGCGACCGAGGTGTCGATGAGCTTGTCGCCCACGCGCACGCGCAGCCCGCCCATGAGCGCCGGGTCCACCGCAAAGGTGAAGACCAGCCCTTCGCCGTTCTCCTGTGTGAGCTTTGCGCGCAGTTCCTGCTGTTCCGCGGGCGTCAGCTCCACAGCACTGAGGATGTCCGCCTTGGTGGGGCCGCCGCGCCCCTTGCCGGTTTGGGCAATGGCCGCAGTCACCTGAGGCAGAAGCGCAAAGTCGCCTTCTTGCACAAGCAGGCGCACGAAATTGGCCGCTTCGGCGGGCAAGTCGGCGGGCAACACCGCGTCCAGCGCGGCGAGTTTTTCGGCGGCTTCGCGATTGGGATTATTGAGGAGCGCAGCGAGCGCGCCGTCGCCCGCCACGGCAGCGGCAACCTTGTTGAGGTCACCCTGCCAGCGATCGATGAAAATCTGGTAGATCGCCTGGGTATAGCGGCTGGTACGGGCCTGTGTGTCGCTCATGGTGCAGGGCTCCTTAGCGCGCGGGTGCGCTGGTCGCGCCGTTTTGTTGCGCCAGGAACTCGGCCACAAAGCGCCGCTGCTCGTCCTTCTGCGCCAGTTCACGGCCCAGCAGTTGTTCCGTGGCCAGGATCGCCAGGTCGGCGACCTGCTTGTTGGCGTCAGCCATCACCGAATCAAGCTGTTGCTTGGCATCAGCCTGCGCCTTCATGCGGATGTCGGTGGCTTCCTGCTCGGCGCGCGTGCGCACATCCTGCGCAATCCGTTCAGCGTCGCGGGTGGCCTGTGCACGCACCTCCTGTGCCTCGCGACGTGCGCCGTCGAGGACGCGAGCCTTCTCCTGCTCGGCTTCCTGCGCCGCGACGCTCAGGCGCTCGACGTCTTTCATACTCTGCGCGATGCGTTCCTTGCGTTTCTCCATCATGTTGAGCACAGGACGGAAGAGAAATGCATACAGGATCGCCATCAGCAGCAGGAAATTCACCATCTGCGCGAGCAGCAGTGGCCATTCAATCTTGAACGCTTCGGTAATCCCGCTCAAGGGAATCTCCTTCTGTGGTTGAGTCGTCAGTCACCGACGTCCCCTGGCGGTAACCAGGCTTTGCGACGCCGTGCGGGCGATTGCCGGGTCGTCCTAGCCGAACTTGAGCAGCAGGGAGATCACCAGCGCGAAGATGGCGATGGACTCGGCGAACGCGATCGCCAAAAACATGTTCGTCTGGACAAGCCCTGCGGCTTCAGGGTTGCGCCCCATGGCCTCGAGTGCTTTTGAACCAATCAGGCCGATGCCGATGCCGGGGCCGATTGCGCCCAGACCAATTGCTAGAGCGGCGCCTAGCTGCTTCGCTGCCTCTGCATCCATTTTTCGAATCTCCTTAACGTGTGACGGCCCAAGAGTCCATCTGTTGATATTGCTGTCGGTTTGCTGCCAAGATTCAGCGTGAAAATCGCTGGCTCAACGCCTGGAAATCCTCTACACACAACGCCACTTTGGGCTCCTAATGCGCCTCGGCATGGCTCTCGTCATGATGCCCTTGTGTTGCCATCGTGAAGAAGACGAGGGCGAGCATCGTGAAGACCAGCGCCTGCACAAAGCCGATGAAGAGTTCGAGTATGTAGAAGGGCAACGGCAAGATGAAGGCGCCCAGGAAGGCCATTGTTGCCAGCACAATCTCGCCGGCGAAGATATTGCCGAAGAGTCGGAAGCCAAACGTGAGAATGCGGGAGAACTCGGAGATGAGTTCAAGGATGCCCACGAACGCATTCATCGGCCGCATGTAGCTCTTGCCGCTGAAGTTGAAGAACTTGTGGAAGTAGGAGCCGCCCAGCGATCTCACACCCAGGATCTGCACCATGAGCATGGTCAGAATCGCCAGCGCGAAGGTCATGTTGAGGTCAGCCGAGGGAGCGCGCAGACTGGGGATGAAAGTGCCCTCCCCGTGTGGCGTCTCTTCCTCAGCGGCAACTTCTTCGGCGGAAAGCAGGATCAGGCTGCCGTTGGCCATGGCAAGCTGGCCTTCGGAGTTCGCAACGTTCTGAATCCTCGCTTCCTCCGCTGCCGCCGGCGTGCTGCTCACCCAGCCAATGGTGCCCACGCCTGGGATCAGCCCCGACCAGTTTGAGACGATGACAAAGAAGAAGATTGTCATGATCCAGGGGAAGTAGCTGCGTGCAGCGTTGCCGGCAACTTGTTCTGCCAGCCCCATGAAGTACTCAAGCACCATCTCCATGACATTCTGCAGTCCCGACGGCACCAGTTTCATGGTCGCGCTGGTGATCAACGCCATGATGATCAGCACCGCATCGATGATGAATGTGAGGACCAGCGAGTTGGTGAGCCATGCGGGGCCATTTGCAAAGGCCTGTTCGCCACCGAGCGATGCGTGCGGCGGGCCGACGGGCGGCCATATGAAGCCGACTATCAACAGCAAACCAAGCCCCCCCCACAGCGCCGTGCGCGAAGGGTTACGTTTGAACGCAGCACCCATGCGGCCGAACATGCCCGCTTTGGCAGGCGGCGCAGCGACCACGCCGGCATCCCCTCGCCCGGCGCCGATTGGGAGTGCTTCGGTCATCACCGGGGTTGCCCCACTCGCATGATCGACAACCTCGTGCTCGCCGACCAACTCGCCAGGTTGCGGCGCACCAGCAGGCTGTGCGTCGGCCGCATGCGCGCCAAGGGGCTCAGGATTGCTCGCTGCAGAAGGGTCGACCGGGGATTTCTCGTCAGATGCCATGCGTTCTGCCTCTCTTCGGTCGCGCAAGCGCTTGCCTGCGACTTGTCAGGGAGTTTGAATCTTCATCAACCGCGCTACGTCAGCCGTCTGGCGCCATATCAGGATCACGTGCTGCGGCCTCTGGTGTACTTGGCTCTGCAGCATCTGCGGGCCCCACCTGTGCAAGCACGCGCTCAAAGTCGCGCAGGACGGCGCTTCCAACAATCACCGTTGCCAGCGGAATGCAAAGCAACGAAGTGATCAACGTCAACCAGGGCATCGTGCCCAATGACCGATCGAGCAGGAGCGCCACGCTCACCGGGAGCACCAGCGACAGCAGCAGACGCACTGTCAGCGGCCAAAGCTGGAGGCGTGGCGGCCTGTCACTGCTACCTTTGCCACCACCAACCGTGACGCCACCCTGGGGCGCAACCACATCGTCCCCCATTTGGCTCTATTCCCACGCGTCACGGTTGTGCGTCGCTAGCAGAAGCGCGACCTCACGATTCCCCGGTCTGCGTTGTTCGGAGCTGAACAAACACAACAGCCTGCCTTGTGCGCTTCACCTCGTGCAATACTTGCACAAAGATTTGATGACTCTTGGCAACACGACTGAATCTACGTTTGGTGAAAGCGCAGACAGTATAGCCAGCGGCAAGCCGTTCGCGCAAATCTTCACATGAAAATGGAACACTAATTCGTCGTGCAAACGGCTGAAAGCCGGTGCAGCTGGACGGTGCGAATCCTTATGCGCTCGCTTCGTCGCGTGTGGCGCGTGCGGCGCGGCGTGCTTCGCGCGCGCTGCGCCGTTCGTCACCGGCCGCGGTGGCGCCTGCAGAGCCGGGGTCCGCCCCCTCCTGCTGCGCGGCCTCGCGCATGGCCGTCAGGTAGCGCATGCAGCTTTCGTCATGGCCCATGAGTACGTCGGCGGCGTAGATGGCGTGGCGCACCTGTGTATTGATTGGGTTGGTAATGGCGCAGGTCATGCCTGCGGCCATGGCCATGGGTACGAAGACGGCGTCGATGAGGTGGCGACTGGGCAGGCCGAATGAGATGTTGCTGGCCCCACAGACGGTGTTGCAGCCCAATTCCTCGCGAATCATGCGCACGAGTGCGAAGAGGTCGGCCCCTGCACTGTTGACGGCGCCTACGGGCATGGCCAACGGGTCGAGCAGCACGTCCTCGCGCTTGATGCCGTAGCGCTCGGCGCGCTCGACGATCTTGCGTGCCACCTTGAGGCGCACCACCGGGTCATAGGAGATGCCCGATTCGTCATTGCAGATGCCAATGACGGGCAGGTTGTACTCGGCCACAATGGGCAAAACGGCCTCGAGGCGCTCGTCTTCGCCGGTGACGCTGTTGACGATCGGCCTCCCCTTGGCGGCGCGGATGCCGGCAATGAGCGCAGCCACGACGCTGCTGTCGATGCTCAGCGGCAGGTCGGTGACGGATTGCACGGTTTCGATGGCGCGCACCATCAGTTCGGGCTCCACGCGCTGCGGCTCGGCGCTGGGCACGCCCGCGTTGACGTCGAGGATATGCGCCCCGGCCCTGACCTGCGCGAGCGCGTCGCTGATCACGCGGCTGAAATCACCCGCCTGCATTTCGGCGGCAAGCTTTTTGCGCCCAGTGGGGTTGATGCGCTCGCCAATGATGGCGAAGGGCTGGTCGGGTCCAATGATGACGGTGCGTGTGGCCGACTGAACAAGCGTGTGCAGTGCATTTGACATGGCGTGCTGGTTTCCTGTTTGGGTGCGGCTGGGACTGTTGCGGTTGCTGATGGGTGAAAAGGAATCGCGCTGTGCGGCACGGCAGGCCTTGTTGGGCGCGCGCCGCCACGCGGCAGTTGTCACAATGGACAATCTATCGATGATGCAATAGGGGTGGGGGGCGGGCTGACGGGCAGGGCCGCTACGAGACCCCGCCTGCACTGTACCCCAAGTTGCATGGGGGCGCAATCTGGGGAGTGGGGAGTGGGGAGTGGGCAATCGGTACCCGACACGCAGCAGACACGTTTCCGACATGGAGCGCTTCATTGCCAAAGAAAAATGTCAGTCCCATTCAAATTCACTCTTGACGCTGCCACATGCCGGGCGTACACTCAATGTGCGCCTGGAGTGTCTCCCGATCTGCGCGCCACCCCGCTCCACAGTGAGCCACGCCGCCTGACGACTATGCGGCCCGTACAACCCCCACTCAATCAACTGCTATTCTGCGTGCGCGCCGCGTGCCAGGTCCTCATTGCCGGTTGCCTGCTACTGCTTGCCTGGACTACGCAAGCCGCGCCGCGCCCAGTACTGGGGAGCGGTGGCGGGCAGATCAGCGGCCGTGTCGTAGATGTGAACATCCAGCCTCTTGGCGGAATTGAAGCGCTTCTTCATCGCGACAATGGCAGCGGCGGTTGGGAGTATATCCAGAGTTCGTTTTCTCTTCCGTCGGACGGCTCCTTTTACTTCAACGCGCTGCCTAATGGCTACTACCGGCTGCTTTTTGACGATACCCAAGACGTGTTTTTGCCCTCTTCATATCACAACAAGCCCGACCTGGCCGCAGCCGACACAATCACCATAGCCAACGACGAAACCAGGACTTTGGAGGATCAGCAATTGGTGCGGGCGGCGC
>CAYJNV010000089.1:0-14742 GCA_964370975.1 uncultured Caldilineaceae bacterium
GGCGTGAGCCGCTCTTCAGGTACAAAACCATTGACCAGCGCCACAAGGCGCGTGTACTCGCGTTCGATGGCTTCCAGCAGCTCCTGCTTGTCGTTTGCCACCTGCCATGTTGCACTCATGCTTCCCTCCGTTATTGATAGATGGCTGACTTATGGTTGCGCTTGCGCCACGAGATGCGCCAGCGGTCGCTCCCAAACATAGTGGCGTTCGGCCTCGCGAAAGCCAAGCTTGCGGTAAAGGCGGCTGCCGTCCGAGTCATCGCGCCAGCCGCAGACTACCGCCGCGGTCACGTCCAGGGATGCGAGCCTGCGCAGCCCTTCGACGATGCAACCAGTCGCCAGCCCCTGCTTCTGGTGGCCGGTGTGACAGCCAATCGGCTCGAAGAGCGCCATGCGCAAGGCAGGATCGTACCAGACAATGGTCGTGGCGACGATGTCTCCATTTGGCGCGGTGGCCACGATATCCAGATCGAGGCGATAGGTAGCATTGGCCATTGCGCGCAGGTAGTTGGCGGGAACCATGGTCCAGTCGGGAAACGCAGCCATGTGCGCGGCAACACGCGCTTCCACCTCTTCCGGGCCGCGCAATGAACGCACGGCGTAGCCCTCCGGCAGCGGCAGCGCGTCGGGAAGCGGGGCAGGCATTGCGCGCACGTGCCCGGCCACAAAATCCTCACTGCGGTGGTATCCCGCTGCGGTCAGCAGGGCGGCCGTTTGCGCATCGCTCGCAAAGCACCACGCCTTATGGATTCCAGCTTCTGGCGCGGTGGCCGATACGCGCGACTCGGCCCATGCAAACATTTCCGGAACGATGTCAGCTGCACTTGGGTGTGTGATAAAGTCCACCTCGCCGGCGGCCGGCCAAACGTATCCTGCCAAATCGGCGCCGTCAAACCAGAGCTGAATCTCGTGCGGCACGGCCGCGTTTCTCGTGGTGGCCAGCCAGAAGTCGAAGTCGCTTGCTGACGGGTAGGAGGGAGGCCCCTGGATACGATAGCGGTCGCGCAGCATCACGCGGATTGCGTCGTTGTCGCTTTGCGTTGCCCATGGGCGCGTTTTGTAGCGCGTGGCTCTCATTTCTCGTCACTCTCCGCTGAGGCGGTGTTCACCATCCACGCCGAGAAGCCATGCAGGAAGGCGCGGAAGCCGGGCAGGTGCTCGAGTGGAAAGCCAAAGCGCGCGGGGGCGTCATCCAGCACCACATCGAAGCAGCGCAGCCACTCGCGCCGCGCCGACTCGTCAATCGGAAAGGGCATGTGGCGGGCGCGCATGGCCGGGTTACCATATTGCTGGTGGTAGAGCGGCGGCCCGCCGACCAGACCGATGAAGAATGCCGCCGATCTGCGTGCGGCCAGTTGCAGCGCCTCAGGCGTTTGCGGAAACATGCGCCGCAGCGTGGGCGATTGCGCCAGCTCGGCGTAGAACGCCTCCATCATGGCAACAATGCCCTCCTGGCCCATCGCGGCGTAGATGGCAGGATTGGGCGCCTCGACACGCGGCGGCCCGCCGGGCGGCACGTAGGGTTCGCGGCTATCGCGCAAGCGAATGTTCTCCATCTAGGCCTCCACCGCTCGTTGCGCGGCAACCACGAAGTGCTCGTACTCGTTGCGGCAAGGCAAGCCCCACAGCGCCCACAACTCGCGCGTACCGGGCCTCATAATGCACGCGCCCGCGCTTTCCACATCGTAGGCAGGCTGTGCGTGGGCGCAAATCGACATCATCCCCTCTTCATGGTGGCGCGTCATCGCCATCAGCCTCTCCACATCCACGCGTCCCCGATGCTCCGTGAGGAATGCGGCGGCCTGGTCGAAGCGCGCACAGGTGCTTTCGAGTGAAAGCGCCTTGCGTTGCCGCTCGACAGCCTGCAACTGGGGCGAGAGGCAGTGATTTGTGTGGGTGACGAAGCCATGATCGCCCTGCACGGGCGTCACCGTGCGCTTGGTGGCTGTGGCCTCGATGTTGAAGCCTCGCTGTACGCCGTCGGCGCCGGGCCCCATGAGCACGTAGTTGTGCGCACCCGACAACGGTGCAGCCATGAGCGCATCGAGCGACGCCTCAACGGTAGTCTCCTTTAACATGCGCCGCACCACATAAGGCCAGTGGACACCCGGGCGGCCGTCAGCCCCGAGCAGATTGTTGATGCCGACGGCAACCCCCACCTCGTTCAGACCAATCATGCCGACGCAGCCGGTCACTGTGAAGGTGAGAAGTGCGGGGCCGTCATCAGGGCGCAGATCAAGCATGATGACGTAGGGGGTGGCGCTGCTGTGCATGTCCCATGTTTGGCCGATCAGGGCATGGCCGTCACGCGTCGTCGTGCCATCGACTACAAAGGCTGTGCAGCCACCCTCGTCATCCACAAGTCGGTCGACCGATGCCCCGGTGACGGTGGCAAGGCTGTCGTTGGCCACAACATCCACGAAGTCCGTGAAGCCGTTCATGATCACCAGTTCGCTGAGGCCGATGCCGGTGGCGTCGGCCATACCGCGCATCTCGTCCATAAGGTCGGGCGCATACGCCTCGTGGGCGAGCAAACAGGCCGCGCCCAGCGCCAGCACCTCGTCAAGGGATGCGGCGCGACCGCCGGTCCAGAATGGATCGGTGCTCAGCCGCAAGCGCTCCTCAGTGAGCGCGCCGATTTCGGCGGCGAAGGCGGCTCCGTGCTCATACCCAAGCGTATAGGGCGCACCCTGTAGCGCAAGTACGCGCAAAGGCGGCATGGCCAATCTCCTTGCTTTGAACGTTGTCAGTTGGGGGCTCTCTTGCCCGCAATTGTACAGGATTGGGGGCGGGGGCGCGCACCGCGACGGCGACCCTCCGGCCCCCATGCGGACGGCGTACAAAGGCGTCACGTCAGAGACGTGACCTACACACCGGTCCACTCCCTGCCCCTACGCCACATTCTCCACGCAGCCGGTCTGTGCGCTTTGCAGCATGGCCTCGATCACGGCCAGGTCGCGCAGCGCCTCGTCGGGCGTGTTGGCATGAGGAGCGCCATCGAGCACTGTCTCCACAAAGGCCGCCAATTCGGCATCAACGCCGTCGCGAACCTGCACAGCCTGCCGCTCAGGCTCACCGCCTGCAGTCGCAATCTCAATCCAGCCGCGGTCCACGCGCATGGAGCCCTCGGTGCCCACAATCTGCAGCGGCGCATCCCAAAATGCGCCTGCTGCGTAACTGACCAGATAGCAGCCAATTGCCCCGCCCGCAAAGTGCAGCGTGGCGCTCAACGTATCGGCAGGGGGTAGATCTGGGCTGACCTGGCGCACCTCGGCGCGCACGCTGGCGACCTCGCCCAGAATTGTGCGCAACGCCGCAATATGGTGTACACCACCATCGAGGAGAAAGCCGCCCGGAATTTGTCCGCTGCGCCGCCAGGGGGTGTGATAATACTTGTTCTCCGGGTCCACGGGCAAGTGCAGCACCCATGCGACGGTGACTGGTGCGCCGATAGCGCCCTCGCGCACCAGCGCGGCCGCCTGCTGGAACGCACTCTCGTAGCGCCAATTCTCGGCCACCATCCAGATGCGCCCCGTGCCTTGCCAGTGGCTGATCAGTTCGTGCGCCTGCGCCAGATTGGCGGCAATGGGCTTCTCGCTGATCACATGTTTGCCTGCCGCCAACGCCGCCTCGATGACGGCCGGCTGGGCATCGATGGGCAGAACGATATCCACTGCATCAATTGCGGGGTCATTGAGCAACGCCGCAAGGTCATCGGCTACCTGCACGGGGCCGGGCAACGTCGCCGCAAGCGCGGCGGCGTTGGCGCGCGTGCGGCTCCACACGGCGGCGATGTGGGCACGATCGGCCAGCTTGCGCAGCGCCGGCACGTGCGCGTCGCGCGCAAAGATGCCCGAACCGACCAGTGCAATGTTGAGTTGTCTGGGCTTGTTTGCCATGTGTTACACTCCTGTAGGTTACTGATCTTCAAATGTCGCCTCGACTGGCCGCGGTGCGCCGGCCGTAGCGACGCAATGGCCGATTGAGGCACCTCGTTTGAGCACGAATTCCGTTTCGCGCCCGCTGTCGGTACCATCCGAATTGCGGCGCAACTTTCATCACCTCTACTGGGACGTAGCCTGGTTTGGCCTGCTTGCGGGGAGCACGCTGGCCTTTGTCACAGTCTACATCACCCGACTGGGTGCAGCACCGTGGCAGATTGGCCTGCTTAACGCAGGCCCGGCGCTGGTGGGGCTGCTCTTTACAATGCCGGCGGGGCGCTGGCTGAATGGCCGGCCCATCGGCCGCGCCGTGCTGCATAGCTCGATTGTCTCCCGTGCCTTCTTTTTACCCATGGCGCTGCTGCCGCTGCTGCTTCCCGCCAACGCGCAGATTTGGTCCTTCATTGTCCTCACGCTCATCATGGCGATTCCAGGCACGGTGCTCGCCGTGGGCTTCAACGCGCTCTATGCCGCTGCCGTTCCGCCGGTTTACCGTGGTGAAGTCGCCGGTATTCGCAATGCACTGCTTGCCGTCGTCTATGTAGCAGCATCACTCGGCTCGGGTTTCATTCTCACACGCACGCCGCTCGCTGTGGGCTATCCAATTGTCTTCGGGCTGGGCTTTCTCGGCGCGGCCATGAGCACATTTCACGTCTGGTTCCTGCGCAATCTGCGTGGCGACGAGGGGATAGAGGTCGACACGGTGCGCTCGACGCTGGGCGACCATGCCCGCCCCGGTTCAATGCGCTTCATGGGCGTAAGTGCGCGCTCGAGCGTGGCGCTGCGCGTCTTCTCGCGCACCAGGCTTGTACTCCGCCCCGAGATTCTGCGCACGCCCTTTGGGTGGGTCATTGCGTCGCTGCTGCTCTTCCATTTTGCGCAGTACATCCCCATTGCGCTCTTCCCGTTGATGATGGTCAACGAGCTGCATCTTAATGACCAGCAGATCAGCGTGGGGACGGCGCTGTTTCATGGACTGATGCTCGTCGGCTCGCTACAGTTGGGCTGGCTCACGCGGCGCAAGGGCAATCTGTGGCTGCTCTACACAGGCGTCATCGGGCTCAGCCTTTACCCGCTCATCATGGCGGGCGCGCAGGGAATGGCGTACTACCTGGTGGCTTCGCTGGTGGGGGGTGCGGCGTGGTCGCTGGTGGGTGGCGCGCTGGCCAACTACCTGCTCGAGATGGCGCCGCCGCACGACCGCCCTGCCTATCTGGCATGGTACAACCTGGCGCTCAACGCGGGCATTCTGGGCGGGTCGCTGGCAGGGCCGGTGCTGATGTACTGGGTGGGCATACGCTCCGCCTTGTTGATAGGTTTTGGTTTGCGCCTGCTGGCCGCCGTTGCGATATGGCTGGCGGGGCGTCGCGCCCTGCCTACCTTTGCAGCCACGCCAGAGACGGAGAACGCGTAAGTGACGGTGGCTGACTGATCATTGGCGCTTGATACTAAGCGTAGACCCACTGCGCGTAGCGGAGGGCCTCCCTGCCCTCGGTTTTGTTGAGCGGCGGCCCACCACGAACGCACAAACGAGGGCCGGGAGGCCCTCCGCTACGCACAGCCCGCTGTACGCGGCCTGAATCATCTATTCTCTACTCTCGGTCTCCGTTCTCTTCCACCTTCCAGCATACAATCTGACCGGGGGACGGTGAGCACAGTTGCAGTGGCGCGTAACCCGTGTTACCTTTTGGGTCAACAACCTTAACAAGGCGCCAATCAACCCGCTGCCAATTGACTGACTGCCGACTGCCAACCGCCAATTGCAATCTGCCTTTTCCCTCCGCCGATGCCTGAGACTGCCCCGCTGCTCCTGCTGATTGCTGTGTTGCTGCCGCCGCGTGCGCTTGATGCGCTGGGGCTGCTTGTGGAAGAGCGCGTCGTGCGCACCCCGTTTGGCGATGTCGGCCCGCTGGCGCTGCGCCGCAACGGCAGTGGCCAGTCCCTGTGGGTGCAGCCCTACAGCGGCTTGCCCACGCGCACCGACCCGCGCGCGACCATCTATGCGGCGCGCGCGCTTGGCATCGAGCGACTGCTCACCTGGGACGCCGGCGTTGGCGTCAACCACGCACTGGCGCGTGGCCAAACCGTCGTCGCGGTGGATGTGATCGATGCGACGCGTCAGCAGCCGGGCACCTTCTTCAAATCCGCCGGCTTTGAGGGACTCGTGGGGCTGGGCGAGAGCAACGAGAGCGCCACCTTCTGTCCCGACGCCACAAATGCCCTGCACAGCGTGTTCCCCGAAGCGCCGCCCGCAGTGATTGTGGGCGTAGACGGCCCGCGCCGTGAGACACCCGCCGAGGCGCGCGCCTACCGTGTGCTCGGGGCCGATGTCATTTCTCCCAACATTGCGCCCGAGGTCTTTCTGGCGCGCGAACTGGGCCTCTGCTTTGCCGCCCTCGTAACCGTGAATGACTATAGCCGCGACCAGGTGCGCCCCGCGCTCGAGGGTGAAGTGCGTAGCGGCCTCGAAATTGTCATGGCGCGCCTGCCCGACGTTGCGCAGCGCCTGCGCGCGCCGCGCATCTGCAATTGCGCAACATGATGTTTGCTGGCAGCAATACGCCCGCGCGCTGAAAACAGTTTCAGTCGAGCAGAAGGCGATCCCACCCACCGAAATTACAGCCTGGTCATGTCACACTCACGGGAACTCTTTCACCCCT
This sequence comes from uncultured Caldilineaceae bacterium, assembly GCA_964370975.1. GTDB lineage: Bacteria > Chloroflexota > Anaerolineae > Caldilineales > Caldilineaceae > UBA5069. Next base: position 6,601 of record CAYJNV010000089.1, read on the forward strand.
TGCGTGGCGTGCCCACCTCCCCGCATTCCATTTGCGTACACGACCTATTCAACGGAGCCTGTTCAAAATGAGTGAGCTATTCGGCTTTGTGCTTGAACGTGATGAAATCATTCAGGAGCTCGACGCGCGTGCCCGTCTCTACCGCCATGCGCGCACGGGTGCACGCCTGCTCTCCGTCACCAACAAAGACGAGAACAAAGTCTTCGGCGTCACCTTCCGCACCCCGCCAACCGACTCCACCGGCTCTCCCCACATTCTCGAGCACAGCGTCCTGGGCGGCTCGCAAAAGTATCCACTTAAGGAACCCTTCCTCGAACTCGTCAAGGGCTCACTGAAAACCTTCCTCAACGCGATGACCTACCCGGACAAGACGGTCTACCCCGTTGCCAGCACCAACCTCAAGGACTTCTACAATCTGGTCGATGTCTATCTGGATGCCGTCTTCTTCCCCTTGCTCACACCCGAGCACCTGGCGCAGGAGGGGTGGCACTATGAGGTCGAGGAAAGCAACGGTAACACCGTCAACGGCGGCGACGTCACGCACCTGCGCTACAAGGGTGTTGTCTTCAACGAAATGAAGGGCGCGTATTCATCGCCCGAGGGGCTGCTGGGGCGTTACGGCCAGCAGACGCTCTATCCCGATACCCCCTACGCGCACGATTCGGGCGGCGATCCGGCCGAGATAACATCGCTCACCTATGCGCAATTCAAGCGCTTTCATGAGACCTACTACCATCCATCGAATGCGCTCCTCTTCTTCTATGGCGATGACGAGCCGGCAGAACGGCTGCGCCTATTGGCCGAGTACCTCGACCGTTTCGATGCGCGCCCAGTGGAGAGCGAAATTCCGCTGCAGCCGCCACTGGCCGAGCCGCGCCGATTCGCATTCACCTATGGCGTCGATGCTGAGTCCGACAGCACCCGCAAGAGTATGCTCGAAATCAACTGGCTGCTGCCCGAACAGGACGACATGAACCTCTCCATGGCCCTGAGTGTGCTCTCCTATGCGCTCATCGGCTCGCAGGCCTCGCCGCTGCGCAAGGCGGTGGTCGATTCGGGGCTGGGTGAGGATGTGCACGGTGGGCTCAGCAACTCCTACCGCCAAATGAACTTCTCGGCAGGCATGAAGAACTTCGCCGCCGCCGATGAAGAGACAATCACTACGCTGATCATGACGACGATCGAGCGCGTCGCTGCAGAAGGATTCGACCCCGAGTTGATCGAGGCGGCGCTCAACTCGATTGAGTTCAGCCTGCGCGAGAACAACACGGGCGGCGCACCGCGCGGGCTGGTGCTCTACCTGCGCGCACTGGCCACGTGGCTTTACGACGGCGACCCGCTGGCCCCGCTCCGCTACGAAGGGCCGCTTGCGTGGATCAAGCAGCAACTCGCCGACGATCCGGCCTATCTGCAGGGGCTGATGCGCGCGCATTTGCTGGGCAACAGTCATCGCGTCACGGTCACAATGCACCCCGACGCCGGCTACAACCAGAAACTGGAAGCCGACGAGACAGCGCGCCTGGCCGCAGTCGAATCCACAATGGATGCCGCTGCGCTCGACAGTGTGCGCGCCACCGCCGAGGCGCTGCATCGACTGCAAACGCGCACGGATCCGCCCGATTTGCTCGACGCGCTGCCTTCGCTCGCGCTGAGCGACCTCGAGCCATCCAATCGCCCCATTCCTACGACGATTGAGCCGCTGTACAAGGGGCAGGCGCTGGTGCATGACCTCTTCACTAACGGCATTCTCTACCTCACGCTCGCTTGGGACATGCGCAGCGTGCCACAGCACTTGCTGCCCTATGTCGACCTCTTCGGCCAGACGCTGACGCAGATGGGCACGGCGCGCGAAGATTACGTCAAGCTGAGCCAGCGCATTGGCCGCAAGACCGGCGGCATTGGCGCCTCATCTTTTATCTCGGCCTTGTCACCGGAAACAGGCGCTGTCGATAGGTCTGCATGGTTCAGGCTCGGCGGCAAGTCCACCGTGGCCAATGCACCCGACATGCTCGAGATTATGCAGGAGATTCTCGCCACCGTGCGGTTGGACAACCGCGAGCGGCTGCGCCAGATTGTGCTGCGCAACAAAGCGCGTATGGAAGGCAGCCTGGTGCCCTCGGGCCACGCCTATGTGGATGACCGTCTGCGCGCCGGCTTCTCGGTGGCTGATTGGGCGCAGGAGCAGATGGACGGTTTTGACAATCTCTACTTTCAACGCAATCTGGCGGAGCTCATCGATCGCGATTACGCTGCGGTGGAGGCCAACCTCGAGGCTGTGCGCACCGCCATGATTTCCGCCCCCGGCATGCTCGTCAACGCAACCATCGACGCCGCCGGCTGGGAGCAGGTGCGCCCTGCCGTCGAGGCATTCGCGCGTGCGCTGCCCGAGAGCGCAGGCAGTGCGCAGACGTGGCAACCGGACGCCTACCCAAATAACGAGGGTTTTACAATCCCCGCACAGGTGAACTATGTGGGCAAGGCCGCCAATCTCTTCGCGGTAGGCTATCGCTACCACGGCTCCCTTAACGTCATCAGCAACCTCATTCGCACAGGTTGGCTCTGGGAGAAGGTACGCGTCCAGGGCGGCGCCTACGGTGCATTCGTGGGCTACAGTCGTCAGACCGGCGTCTTCGCCTACACCTCCTACCGCGACCCCAACCTGCTCGATACACTTGACGTCTATGATCATACTGCCGCCTGGCTGCGCAAGGTGGATATTTCGCCCAAGGAACTGACGCGAGCCATCATCGGCGCGATTTCGGCCTACGAACCCTATATGCTGCCCGACGCCAAGGGCGGCGTCGCCTTCCGTCGCCACCTACTCGGTGAAAGCGAAGCCGATATTCAGCGCATTCGCGACGAGATTCTGGGCACAACCGTGGCCGATATCCACGCTTTTGGTGATGTGCTGGCAGCCGCCGCCGAAGCGGGGCCCAACCGCGTGGTGGTGCTCGGCTCGGCCGAGGCAATTGCCGCTGCCAATGCCGATGCCACCCCACCGACAAATGGGCGGCTTGCGGTGCGGCGCGTACTCTAGCCTGCGCTGCCGGACCCGGGAGAACGCCAGTGAATCTGTTGACTGTCGCCAACATCAGCAAGCGCTTCGGCGACACCACTGTACTTGATGACCTCTCACTCCAGTTGGCGTCTGGTGACGCAGTCGGATTGGTTGGCCCCAACGGCGTGGGCAAGACGACGCTGCTCGAAATCATGACCGGCAGGCTGGCAGCCGATGCCGGGACGGTGACGCTTGGCACTGCCTGCACGGTAGGCTATCTGGCGCAGAGGCTTGTCTTCGATGACACACAGACGGTCTCAGAGTATATCGACGCAGCGCGGGGTGGCCTTGCAGAAATTGCGCGCGAAATGCGCGACCTTGAAATGCAAATGGCGCAGGCGACCGCGCGCCAGATCACGCGGCTGTACGCAAAGTACGACGCGCTGGCCGACGAATTTGAAATGCGCGGCGGCTACGCCACCCACGAGATTGACGAGGTCATGGCCGGGCTCGGCCTGGCCGCGCTTGAACAAGGCCGACAACTGGCTTCGCTCTCCGGCGGCGAGCAGGCGCGCCTCGGGCTGGCCGCGCTGCTGCTTGGCCAGCCTGATCTGCTGCTCCTCGACGAGCCGACCAACCACCTGGATTTTGCGGCGCTCGAGTGGCTCGAGGAGTTCCTGAGCCGGTGGCGCGGCGGGCTGCTCATTGTCTCGCACGACCGACGCTTTCTCGACAAGACTGTGCGCTCGATTGTCCAACTGGACGGTGCAACGCACAGGGCATCTCTCTTCACCGGCAACTACTCGGCCTACGCACAGGAGAAAGCGCAGCAGCAATTGCGCATGGCCGAGGCCTGGGCCGCCCAGCAGGAGGAGATTCGCGAACTGCGGCGCATGATTGGCAGCAAGGGGCGGCAGGTGGCGCACAACCGCCCGCCTACCGATTCCGACGGATTCACATACGCCTTCAAGGGCGGGCGCGTCGACGCCACCGTGGCGCGCAATGTGCACGCCGCCGAAGAGAAACTGGCGCGCATTCAGGCCGATCCTCTCCCCCGCCCGCCCCGCACCCTCGCCATCAATACCGAATTTGACCCCGAGCACTTTGGCAGCAAATTGCCCCTATCGGCAAGCGGCTTGGCAATGAGCTTTGGCGACCGCGTCATCCTCCAGGATGTTGAATGCACAGTTGGCCCGCGCACGCGCGCCGTCATCGTTGGGCCGAATGGCGCAGGCAAGAGCACACTGCTCAAGATTCTGGCAGGCGTGCTGCAACCGGACGCGGGGCGCGTCACCCGTGCGCCGGGTGTCGTCCTCGGCTACCTCGAACAGGAACAGGCGTTGCTCGAGCCGGGCATGACCGTCTACGAACACTATGCGAACGGCCTCGTGGGCGACTGGGAAACACTCAAAACCGGACTGCTCACGACCAACCTGTTCACATGGCCCGAATTGACGCGACCGCTGGAAGTGCTCAGCGTTGGGCAGATGCGCAAGGTGCAGATTGCGCGATTGCTGGCGCTGCGCGCCAACGTGCTGCTGCTTGATGAACCCACCAATCACATCAGCCTTGATGTGCTCGAGCAATTTGAGCATGCGCTCATGGCGTTTCGCGGACCCATTGTGGCCGCATCGCACGACCGGCGCTTCATCGAGCGATTCGGCGCCGAAATCTGGGAGATTGGCGGTGTGCAACTGCATCACTACCCGGGATGGGAAGCGTACCGGCTTGCACACGCAACACCGTAAATTACCTCTCCGTCACGCCGGCACTCCCCACTCCCCGTAGTTGTGCTATACTCCGAAACCTGCAAGTGGGTTCAAACCCCACCCGGCGGCCGCTGCCGGTAGACGCGAAGGCAAAGGAGCGACAATGAGCCTGCATACGCCCAAAGAAATTACGCGCGCCCTCGACCGGGTGCTCCATCAGGTTGAACAGCCCGCCCGCTATACCGGTGGCGAACTCAACAGCATCGTCAAGAATTGGGACGACCCCGCGCTGCGCACCAAAATCGCACTCGCCTTCCCCGACATCTATGAACTGGGCGGCAGCAACCTCGGCCTCGCCATCCTCTACGATTTGATCAACAAGCGCGCCGACATGCTGGCCGAGCGCGCCTACTGCCCCTGGCCTGATCTCGAGACGGCCATGCGGCGCGACGGCATCCCCCTCTACGGACTCGAGACGCGCCACCCGCTCGACCAGTTCGACATCATCGGCTTCAGCCTGCCCTATGAGCAACTTTACACAAACGTGCTCACCATGCTCGACGTGGCGCGCCTGCCCTTGCGCGCCGCCGCGCGCACAGCCGCACACCCCCTGGTGATTGCCGGCGGCTCCGGCTGCTACAACCCCGAGCCGATGAGCGCCTTCTTTGACGCCATGGTGGTTGGCGAAGGTGAAGAAGTGATCTTTGACGTGATCGCCGCTTATGAGGGCTGGCGTGATGCATGGGCGGGTGCCGCGCCGCCGCGCAGCGCAGCGCCGGGCGGCATCAACCCGGCGCGCCATGACCTGTGGGTGCGCCTGGCTCAGGTGCGCGGCGTCTACGTGCCGGCGCTCTACGACGTGGCCTATGCCGCCGATGGCACAGTGGCCTCGGTACGCGCAAATCACCCTGATGCATCGGCCGAGGTGCTCAAGCGCGTGGTCACCGTGTTGCCTCCGCCGGTGACAAACTTCATCGTTCCCTATATTGATGTGGTGCACAATCGCGCTGCCATCGAAATCATGCGCGGCTGTACGCGCGGCTGCCGCTTCTGCCAGGCAGGGATGATCTTCCGCCCCGTGCGCGAGCGCCCCGTCGAAGAAGTGCTGGCGGCCGTGGAGGCCATGATTACGCAGTGCGGCTTTGAGGAAGTGAGCTTCCTCAGCCTCAGCAGCAGCGACTACTCCTACGTGGAAGAACTCGTGCGCCGCACCATGGAGCGCCACGGCGATCAGCGCCTGAGCATCGGCCTGCCCAGCCTGCGCATCGAATCCTTCAGCATCGAACTCATGGAGATGCTGGAGAAGGGGCGACGGCGCTCGGGCTTCACCTTTGCACCCGAGGCCGCCACCGACCGGCTGCGCGACGTCATCAATAAACCGATTGCCTCGGCGGACCTGCTGCAAACCGCCGAGGAGGTCTACAAGCGCGGCTGGACCACCATCAAGATGTACTTCATGATTGGCCATCCCACGCAGACGCTGGAGGATGTGCAAGCCATTGCCGACCTTGCCAAGGAGGTGCTGGCCGTCGGGCGGCGCGTGTTGGGCAAGAAGGCCACCGTGCGCATCGGCGTAAGCACCCTCGTGCCCAAGCCGCACACACCCTTCCAATGGGTGCCCATGGAGAGCGAGGCCGTCATCCGTGCGCAAATCAGCCTGCTGCAGAAGGAACTGCGCGGGCCGGGCATCTACTTCTCGTGGAACAGCCCCACCGAAACGCTCGTGGAGGCCTTCCTGACGCGCGGTGACCGGCGCATGGGCGATGTGATTGAGACCGCCTGGCGCAACGGTGCAAAGATGGAGGGCTGGGGCGAGTACTTCAACTTTGGCGCGTGGCAGCGCGCCTTTGCGGAGTTGGGCCTCGACATGGACTGGTACGCCCGCCGCCCGCGCCGCGAAGACGAGGTGCTGCCGTGGGAACACATTTCGGCAGGCGTGAAAAAACAGTTCCTCTACGAGGAGTACGTCCATACCTACCAGGGCGGCGTGGTGGACGACTGCCGCGAGCACTGCTTCAGTTGCGGCATTCTGGGCGCCTTCAAGGAGCAGCGCCGCGGCACGGAGGATGCAGCGTGGCGCTGCCCGCCGCTGGGTACGGACAAAGCCGATGTGCGCCAGCCCGTCTCCGTGCACCCCATTCCGCTCTACTTCAACGACACGATGTCGCCCGAACTTGTTGGTCAGTTCGCCGAGCGTGTGCCGCAGCGGCGCGAGGGCACAGTGAGCAAGCACGTACAGTAGTCGCAGGGTGAAGAAACTGGCTTGCGACCCAGGGGTGAACTGCTGCCATACAGAGAGCCTGCAACTGCAAGAGGAAGGTGTCGGACATGGCGCAGTTGGAAGAACGGTCAATTGCAGAACAAGCTGCTGACGCCGAGCCTGTGCGTCTGCGCCTGCGCCTCACCTATGCCAAGGGCGAGGGCATCAAGTTCATCTCACACCAGGATGAGTTTCGCTTGTGGGAGCGGGCATTACGCCGCGCCCAACTGCCGTTGCTCTACAAGCGCGGCTTCAACCCGCAGCCGCACATGCAGTTCGCCTCGCCGCTGGGCGTAGGCTTCACCGGCGCGCACGAGTACCTGGACGTGGTTCTTGCGCCGCCGGTGCCCCCTGCCGAGGTCGTGCAGAGGCTGCGCGCCAAACTGCCCGCTGCCGTCGCACTGCACGGGGCTGAAGTCCTGCCGCTGTACGCGCCATCCCTCGCCTCGACGCTGATTGGCGCTGACTATACGATTGTTCTCTACGTGTCGGATGCTGAATTGCCGCCGGCCGAACTTGCGCGGCGTGTCGAGGTGTTTCTGGCGCGCACCGAAGTACACATGGAACGGCAGCGCAAGAAGGAGCAGTACGCCTACAACTTGCGTCCGCTGGTCTTTGTGCTTCGTTCTGCGGGCTATAACGTCGCAGCCGAGGAGCACGCGATCTTTGTGCGCGTGCAGCAGCGCACGGGGGCCACGGGGCGGCCCGACGAGGTACTCAAGGCGCTGGGGCTGGATGACCTGCCGCGCACGCTGCGGCGCGAACGTCTCTATTTTGCGCATGTGCCCGCCGATGCAGAACTCTTTGCCTCCTACCCGGTGATTGAGCAGGCGGAGATTGCGCGCGAGCTGCGGCCCCGCCAGCCAAAGGCCGCTGTATCACCGCCTACCACGCGCGCCCACGACGGCCGCTCGATTGGCGAACGCGCCGCTGATGAGTTCAACTAAATGCTGCGTCTCGAAAGTTCGCAGCCGAGTCGTAGCGGCGGCTTCTGCCGCCGTCCTCACCAATGCCGCCGCGCCGGATGAGAACGGCGGCATTGGCCGCCGCTACGACTCCGCTGTGAACTTTCGAGACGCAGCACCAAGCGCCCTCCATTATGTCCATCCAGCAAAGGTGGTGAAGCATGAAATGGATTACCAGGAGTGGTGTCAAGGTAGATCGCGTCGCATGTC
>CAYJNV010000090.1:0-14736 GCA_964370975.1 uncultured Caldilineaceae bacterium
CGTTTACGGCGTGGACTACCGGGGTATCTAATCCCGTTCGCTCCCCACGCTTTCGTACATGAGCGTCAGGCCAATGCCAGGACATCGCTTTCGCCTCTGGTGTTCCTCCCGATATCTACGCATTCCACCACTACACCGGGAATTCCATGTCCCTCTCATTGCCTCAAGCTTGCCAGTTTCCAACGACCTCTCCCAGTTAAGCCGGGAGATTTCACGTCAGACTAAACAAGCCGCCTGCGTACGCTTTACGCCCAGTAATTCCGGATAACGCTCGCCACCTACGTATTACCGCGGCTGCTGGCACGTAGTTAGCCGTGACTTATTCCTCGGGTACCGTCCGTTCTCTTCCCCGATAAAAGGAGTTTACAATCCAAAGACCTTCATCCTCCACGCGGCGTTGCTGCATCAGGGTTGCCCCCATTGTGCAATATTCCTCACTGCTGCCCCCCGTAGGAGTCGGGACCGTGTCTCAGTTCCCGTGTGGCTGATCATCCTCTCAGACCAGCTATCGATCAAAGCCTTGGTAGGCCATTACCCCACCAACTAGCTAATCGACCGCGGGCCCCTCCTTGAGCAATAAATCTTTCATCTTCGATACTCCCGTATCAAAGGTCGTATGCGGTATTAGCGATCGTTTCCAATCGTTATCCCCCACTCAAGGGTAGGTTACCCACGTGTTACTCACCCGTTCGCCACTTTCAGGTACATTGCTGCACCCTCACGTTCGACTTACATGTGTTAGGCACGCCGCCAGCGTTCATCCTGAGCCAGGATCAAACTCTCCGTGATTGACCATCTAGTCCAAATCGGTTATCACCCGAAGGCGATCAACCAGATTCAGTGATCTTTGTGCTTTACGTCAGACACCACAGCATGCCTCTCGGTGAGTTGCCTCACCGCAGGGGTCTCCCCCTCGGCATCCTGCCGGTCCTGCCTGCGCTCTAGACTCTCGTCCGACCGCAGGCCCAAGCCAAAGAGACTAGGCTCCTCGCTCAAACCTTACCACTCTTCAGTTGTTAATGTGCCACTGGTTTTGGTCGGCAAATCGGCGTGATTCACAGCGATTTGCGCTGCCCCGTTTCCGAGGCCCAAGACTGCATTCTACCGCAGTCACTCTTGCCCGTCAAATTCCGGAAGCTCTGTTTTTCAACTGCTTTCCGGCGGTTTCTGCCGCTTCATTGCACCGCTGTCCCAACTGTGTTGCGGACCGCAGAACAGTGATTTGGGCATGGCCATTTCGCCAGGCACAAGATTGAAGTCTACCCGCCTCACCCGCTATTGTCAAATCCGTGAACGGCTGTTTAACAATGTGTTTTCGGGCTGGACAACGATGGACTTCAGTCACTTTGGAAGGTGCAGCGCCGTTCAATTGAACAGCAGCTTGGACTCACGAGTATACCACCGCCCAATAGGCTTGTCAATTCCGAATTCGCCCGCGCGTTTTATTGTCTCTCAGGCCGGCTCCACACGCAATCGTCCACTGCAAAACGTGGGCCGGCTCGAGTGGAGCGGCCCACATGGTGGCTAATGCAATTCAGCTTGTCGTTGCGTCCTGCCCTGTGCGTGCGGCGCCATCCCGCGTCAGTCTCCCCGCGGCGCTACTCGAGCACAATCAGCACCGCTTTCTGCTCCACCCGCTGCCCTGCCGCCACCTTCACCTGCTTCACCCGCCCCGCACGCACGGCGCATAACTCGTTCTCCATCTTCATCGCTTCGAGCAGAACAAGCGGCTGCCCCTCTGCAATCTCCTCACCATCGACCACAAGCACCTTGACCACGAGGCCGGGGATCGGCGCGATGATGGCCAGCTCGCCCCCGGGCAATGCCATCTTGCGGCTGGCATTCATGCGCCGCGAGCGCTCATCCTCTACCTGCACCGAGTAGAAGACGCCCTTGAGGGTTATGTCGTATGTATAGCGGCGCGGCTCAATCAACAATTCATAGCTGCGCCCGCCGAAGATCACGCTGTAGAGCTCATCCACGCCGCTCTGTTCAATGTCGACATCAACCGCTTCACCGTCCACGAGGATCTGGTTTTCCTCGATGTCGACAACGTACTCACGATCGCCCACGCGCGCGTAGTATCTCACTGCCGCCCCCTCATGGCACGCATGCGCCCGGCCTGCTTCCACGGGCCCGGCGACGAGCCGCCGTTCGCCTCGGTCGCGCCTACCATCACGGCGGCGTGGCGCTTCTCTTCGTGCGCAATCAGCGCCGAAGCCACAGCCGCGACCCGCTCGCCGTCAAGCACCGACTGCTCCTGCCGCGTCAGGTTGCGCTTGTTGAGAAAGCCCGTGTCAAAGGTGCCCCAGATGAACTCGGTGCTGTCCATAATGTGCTGGTGGAAGGGGATGGAGGTCTTGATGCCGCCAATCCGATATTCCGAGAGCGCGCGCTTCATGCGCAGAATCGTCTCGGCGCGGCTCTCGCCGTGCACCACCAGCTTGGCCACCATTGGATCATAGTAGAGGCTGATCTCGCCGCCACGGTAGAGCGCGCTCTCCACGCGCACGCCCGGCCCCGTCGGTTCCTTGAGGTAGGTCACCAACCCGCCGTTGGGCATGAAATTGTTGAAAGGGTCTTCGGCGGTGATACGGCACTCGATGGCCCACCCCTTGGTCACAATGTCGGCCTGGGTGTAGCGCAGCTTGCGCCCCGCCGCAATCGCAATCTGTTCCTTGACGATGTCGACGCCCGTCACCATCTCGGTCACCGGGTGCTCCACCTGCAGGCGCGTGTTCATCTCGAGAAAGTAGTACTTCTGCTCCTTGGAATCGAAGAGGAACTCAATTGTGCCTGCGTTGACATAGTTGACCGATTCGGCAGCGGCCACCGCCACGCGCCCCATCTCGGCGCGCATGGCGTCGTCGATGGCCACGCTGGGCGCTTCCTCAATCAGCTTCTGGTGGCGGCGCTGGATGCTGCACTCACGCTCGCCCAGGTGAATGATGTTGCCGTGGCCATCTGCCAGGATCTGCACCTCAATGTGGCGCGCATTGGCGATCAGCTTTTCAAGATAGACTTCGTCGCTGCCGAAAGCGCCCATGGCCTCGCGCCGGGCCGCGCCCAGCGCACCTGCGAACTCCTGGGGCCCGGTCACGGCGCGCATGCCCTTGCCGCCGCCGCCGGCGCTTGCCTTGATCATGAGCGGATAGCCAATTTCACCGGCCACTCGCTCGAGGTCGGCGTCATGCAGTCCCCGTTCCGATCCGGGCACGAGGGGCACGCCACGCCGCGCCACCGTTTCACGCGCCGTAATCTTGTCGCCCATGCGCTCAATCGCGTCGGCGCTGGGTCCAATGAAGGTAATGCCGGCATCGGCGCAGGCCGCGGCAAACTCAGCCCGCTCGGAGAGGAAACCGTAGCCGGGATGGATCGCATCGGCGCCGGCGCGGCGGGCTACGTCGATAATCTTGTCAATGCACAGGTAACTCTCACGGCTGGGGGAAGGACCAATGTGATACGCCTCGCCCGCATAGCGCACATGCAGCGCGGTGCGGTCGGCGTCGGAATAGACCGCCACCGTGCTGATGCCGCGCTCCTCACACGCACGCAGCACGCGTACGGCGATTTCGCCACGATTGGCCACAAGCACTTTTCGGAACATGGGCGGTGCCTCTGCCTATGGAGCGTGCGCTCCCACTCAACCGCTGATGCGGGCGCGATGCAAACGTGCAGTGACGAAAAGCCGGTCGTAAACAAAGGGCTGCGGCAGCAGCGCCTCTGTTTCGTGGAGTGCGCCGAAATTGGGATCACCCGGCGTCAGCATCAGGCGATTGAAGTGCCACGCGGTCACCCCCACGGCCTCGCCAATCCCCGCTGCGAAGGCATCCTCCGCCAGCCCCTCAAGCAGCAAATGGCCGCTGATGGTCCGGGTCTCCCACGTGCCCCAGGGCAGCGTGCCGTCAGCCTGCGCGAGGCAGGTTACGCGCAGAGGGGCGATGCCGCAATCCACCAGCAGCACGCCCCGCTGTACGTCACCATCCTTAAGCAGTTCCGCGGCACGAATCTTGCCGCAGAAGGCATATTGCGCCAGTCCCGTGCGCACAAGGCGTGGCGGCAGCGGCTCCTTCTGCACAGCGTACCAGGTCATTGCGCCTGCCTCGGGCAGCAGCAGACCGCCGTCAAGCAGCACCGACAGGGGTTGCCCCTGGCGCAGGCCGGGATAGCCCATAGCCGCAAATTGCTCTGCACTCAGTTCAAACTCAATCTCGTCGAGGGGCATAAGTATGCGAATTATTCCTTTCAATGATCAATGATCATTGATCATTGATCAATCGCACTACAGCGGGATATTGCCATGCTTCTTGGGCGGGATTGTGCGCTGCTTGTTGCGCAGCATCTCGAGCGCGTTGATCAGGCGCGTGCGTGTTTCATGCGGCTCAATCACGTTGTCTATATAACCGGCCGATGCCGCGACATATGGATTGGCAAAGCGTGCACGATAGTCCGCCACAAGTTCGGCCTTGCGCGCGACCGGATCCTCCGCCTCGGCCAGCTCGCGCCGGAAGATGATGCTCACCGCGCCCTCCGGCCCCATGACCGCAATCTCGGCGCTGGGCCAGGCCAGCACCATGTCGGCCCCGATGTGGCGCGGGTTCATTACGCAGTAGGCCCCGCCATACGCCTTGCGCACAATGACTGTGAGCTTGGGCACGGTCGCCTCGCAGAAGGCGTAGAGCAGTTTGGCGCCGTGGCGAATGATGCCGCCATGCTCCTGGTTAATCCCCGGCATGAAGCCTGGCACATCCTCAAGCACAATCAGCGGGATGTTAAAGGCGTCGCAAAAACGAATGAAACGCGCGCCCTTCTGGCTGGCTTCGGTGTCGAGCACGCCTGCGAGCACTTGCGGTTGCTGCGCCACAAGGCCCACCACATGGCCGCCCAGGCGCGCAAAGCCCACCAGCAGGTTCTGCGCATAATACTCATGCACCTCCACCCACTGCCCCTCGTCCACAATACCGCGCACGACAACCTTCATGTTGTAAGGCTTGTTGGGGTTGTCGGGCACAATCGTGTCCAGATCATGCGCCTCGCGCAGCGGGTCATCCTTGGGCGTGACCGCAGGTGCGTCCTCCATGTTGTTGCTGGGCAGATAGCTGATAAGGTTCTGCACCAGAAAGAGCGCGTCCTCCTCGCTCTCGGCGGCAAAGTGGGCCACGCCCGACTTGCTGGCGTGCACCAGTGCGCCCCCCAATTCCTCAAAGGTGACATCCTCGTGCGTCACCGTCTTGATCACGTCCGGCCCGGTCACAAACATGTGGCTCGAGTCCTTGACCATGATCACAAAGTCGGTGATGGCCGGGCTGTAGACCGCCCCGCCCGCACACGGCCCCATGATGACGCTGATCTGCGGAATGACGCCCGACGCCAGCGTGTTGCGGTAGAAGATCTCGGCATAGCCCGCCAGGCTGTGCACGCCTTCCTGAATGCGCGCCCCGCCCGAGTCGTTCAAACCGATCATGGGCGCGCCATTGGCCATGGCCGCATCCATCACCTTGCAGATCTTCATCGCGTGCGTGTGGCTTACGCTGCCGCCGAAGACCGTAAAATCCTGCGAGTAGACGTAGACAAGGCGGCCGTCAATTGTACCGTAGCCCGTCACCACACCATCACCGGGGATGCGCTGCTCAGCCAGCCCAAAGTCGTTCGAATTGTGCGTGACAAAGATGTCCATTTCGCGGAAGCTACCCTTGTCGAGCAGCAATTCCAGCCGCTCGCGCGCAGACATGCGGCCGCGTGCCTGCTGTTTGGCCAACTTCTCGGCGCCGCCTCCCTGGCGTGCAGCGGTCTTGCGCGTGCGCAAGTCGGCAATACGGGGATCGATCGTTTCACTTTCCACGGAAGGGTGCCTTCTTTCCTTTATGGGGATGCCCGGCGCGCTGCGGGCCAACTGCTGTCAACTCAATAGAGAGGGCGTTACTCCACTGCGCTTTTCCGGCTCATGCCCAGTGTGCGCTGCAAATGGGGCCGCTTGCGCTCGGCGTAGACCGCGGCGACAAACATGCCCACGCCCAGCAGCCATGTGACGGCAACCGTGCTGTTGCGAATGAAATCGAGCGGCAAAATCGGCGGCACGCCAGGATGCCAGCCCAACCCCCACGCCACAGGACCATAGTCCACCAGGTCGCTGAGTGCAAACCAGCCCAGCGCCACCAGTGCGCCGCTGCGCAGCGGGACGAACCAGGTGAGCAGGAGCAAGCCTTGGGCCACCAATCCAATGTGCGCAATTGTCATGAGGATGCTCTCGGCGGTGAAGAGTGGCGCACCATAGAGCGCCGCCGTGTTACGCCAGAAGAGCAGCCACGCAGTAATTGTCCACAGGCCGTACTTGATTTGCCCGGCAGCCACGACGCAAAGCAGCCAATTGGGGCCGCGCATGAAGCCCATTGCGAAGAGCAGGAGCGAAATACCCAGCAGCGTGTAGAGCGCAGTCATGCCGCGCAAGCTCTCGACATCACCCGGCAGCCAGGCCAGCCAATAGGCGAGAGCGAGCAGCAGTGCCGCCATGCCGCCGCCAATTAGCCATCGCTGCATCGTGCGCCGGCGTGCAAGGCTCCAGTTCTGCGCCGCCACCACAAGCAGCAGCGCCAGGCCGCCGAGCAGCCCAAACAGCGGGCAATCGGGAATGAAAGGCCACGCCCACACGTGCGTCTCAGGTCGGCGCAGCACAGGGCCATACCAGCCCGTCATGCCGGCAAAGTAGCCCAGCGCATCCAGCGCGAGGATGAGCGCAAGCACTTGCGGCCGCGCCACGAAGCGCTGCACCCCGCGCACACTCTCGGTATAGCTTTTCATGAATGGCGACAAGGGCCCCGTGCCCTGCTGTGCGCAGCGGATTGGCCGGTGCGGGCCAAGTGCGTCAGGCCGAGTCCGGCAATGGCCGAATGGAGTACTCTCTGCGGGCTGCGGCCATTATAGCGAAGTGTGGAAGGAATGAGGAATGATCATTGCGCTTGGGGTCATTTTCGCAGCGCTGTGGCACTTTGGGGCATAAGCGCGGCAACGGCGGCGCCAACAGGACACGTCAAAGAGTGCGTCTTCCTGAGGTTACCGCCGTTGTCGCGTATTTCGCTATCTTGCGCTCGTCAGGCGTAGCCGGTTGCCACGTCTATCAGGATCTTGCCGTAGTGCTGGCTGGAGACGAGGCGCGCCATGGCTGAAGGGAGTTCAGCAAGCGAGTAGACCGAATCAATGATTGGGTCAAGATGTCCGGCGAAGACCTGTGCCATCACCTCGGCGTAGTCGCGCTGCGTGCCCATTGTACTGCCCAGAATGCTGAGGTGGCGTCCAAAGATCAGATTTACTGGAATGGAAGCCTCATAACCGGCCGTGCCGCCTACCGTAAGCAGACGCCCACCGGCGCGCAACGTGCGCAGACTGCGCGACCAGGTTGGCGCGCCCACATTATCCACCACGGCGTCGATGCCCGTGCGACCGGTGGCGGCGTAGACAGCACGGGCCCAGTCTTCTTCGGGGTTGGCGCTGCGATCAAAGGCCCAGGTCGCGCCCATGCTCAGCGCGCGCTCGGCCTTTTCGGCGCTTCCCGCAATCACATAGACTTCTGCATCAAACAGCCGTGCGATCTGCTGTGAGGCGGTATTGACACCACCGCCCGCGCCCACGACCAACACCTTCTCGCCGCGACGGACGCGTCCCACAGTCACGAGGCTATGCCATGCGGTGGAGTAGGTGAGCGACGCCGCGGCTGCCTTGCGCACATCGAACTCCGCAGGAATGCGCAACAGATTCACTGCGGGCACAAGCACCGATGCGGCGCATGCACCGCGGACCTGCTCACCCAGAATCCGCCCGTCAACGCAGCGGTTCTGCTCGCCGGCCAAACACGCGGGGCAACGGCCGCACCAGAGCATGGGGTTGGCCGTCACCCACTCGCCCAGTTCCCAATCCTTCACACCCTTGCCCAGCGCCGTGATGACGCCCGAAAAGTCACTGCATGGAATATGGGGAAAGGCTAACTCAAGGCCCTTCCATCCCTGACGCACAAAATCATCGAGACGATTGAGGGCGGCATAGGCAACGCGCACGCGCACCTCGCCGCGGCCGGGTTGCGGCGCGGGCAGGTCGCCAATCCTGTACATATCAAGCGACGGCGAAAACCCATTTATATATGCTGTCTGCATATCGTTCCTTTGCTACAAGGGGGGGCTTCCTTCTCGCAATGGGTACGATCCCGGCTACGGGGGCCGGCACTGTTCTGACGATGTGGCAAGTGAAACGCGGTGGTGAGTTGAAAAGGCTCGACGTTCCGGCAGAAAGCGAGCCACGCGACATGGCGGGGACCTCCTGTCTTCGCGATTCGAATACGGTGCGATACGGCGCTGGCTAGGCGCCGACAACAATGAACAAGGTAGCGGCAAACGCACCCATCACCATGCACAGGCCAAGCACGATGAACGTGATGACGATCAGCGCACAGCTCAGCCCAATCGTGGGCAGGGCAGCGGTTGAACCGGTTGTCGCACTGACAAGCGCGCCCGTGGCGCCCACCGCAATGCAGAGCGCAAGCACCGCGAGCGCAACACTCACCTCCACGCGCAGCAAAGCAAGCGTATAGGCGATGTAAAAGGTGATTACGCCTGCCGCGACACCAAAGGCGGCGCTCAGCAGGACAATCGGCAGCGAAGGTGCAGTGCGAGCATCTTCTTCAAGGAGTTCGGTCAGCACTTCGTCACGATAGGCGAAACTGCCTGCCATGGGTGGTCGTGGCGTCACTGCAGCGAGTGGCGGCGGCGACTGCTGCTCCGCATTGGCTGCAACAGCGCGCGGGCTGGTGAGCGGGTTGGATCGCGCTGGCACAACGCCAGGCGTTCCTTCGCGCGCAGCTCCATACGGCCCTCGCTGCTGGTTCGGCGCGCGTCCCATCGTCGGACCATCCATATCGTAATCGGGGGGGTGTCTTGCGGTCTCTTCAGAGGAGGCTAGCCGCTTGTGCTGGGGGTGCAAGAACGGCTTCTCTAGCATGATTACGCAAACCAAGGGCCGCACGCGACCCATTGCGCAAAGTCATCGCATTCCGTGCATGGATGACGCCTTAAGAATACCTTTACTTGACCAATTGCACAACCTCCGCTACGCTCTGAATTCAGTATAGGTGTGCAAATCGATCCTGCTCGAGACCGACCTCAGGCGCCTCCGTTGGCGGCTAGCGCACCTGGCTCCACTTTCCCGACTGCACGCCCATGCAATCAGCCATGCAACCCGATATGCAGCAGAACGCATCGCTGGATTTGGCGCGCATCGCCGACTTTCTGGGTGATTGCGGCCGGCCCGATAATCACCCGGTCAATGATTTCTACCCGGTTGTGGATAGCACAATGCGGCTGGCGCACACGCTCGCCCTGCGCGCCGAGATTCGCAGCGGCAGCGTTGTGGTGGCGGATGCGCAAAGCGCGGGGCGAGGGCGGCTGGGGCGCCAGTGGCAAGCGCCCGCAGGCACCAGCCTCCTCATGAGCCTCATCATCAAGCAGCCGGAAAGCACCTACAACCAGACACTTGTACCCGTCATTGCCGGCCTGGCGCTGCAGCGCACGGTTGAAGAACTGCGCATTCCCGGCGTAGCCGTGGGGCTGAAGTGGCCGAATGATCTGTTGCTGCGCACGCGTGACGGCGTTGAGCGCAAAGTGGCAGGTATTCTGGTCGAGTCGACGCTGGACCGCACGGGCGACGCCGGCCATGTGATTGTGGGTATTGGCGTGAACGTGCTGCAAACGGCTGCGCAGTTGCCCGCGGTGGCGCCCCCCGCCCCGCAGCCGACGAGTCTCCAACTGGCCGGCGCCGGCGCCATGGACCGGACCCAACTTCTCATCAATCTCTGCAGGAACTTCTGGGAGATTTACGCGTTGGGCAACCCTGTTGAAGGCGCAGCAGGCAAGCGGCGCCTCATGGATGGCTGGCGCAATGCGCTGTGGACGCTGGGCCGCGACGTGTCGGTCCACCACGCCGACGGCACGCTCCTCCACGGCACGGCCGTGGACATTGACGATGCCCCTGGCGGCAGCGGCGCGCTGATAGTGGCCGAAGCCACCGGCGTTCGCCATATCATCCACTCGGGAGATGTTTCGCTACGTGCCGACTGAAGTGACACCGGAATGAAGACTCTGCGCCGCACGAATCGATTGCATTGGCTGGCTGCATTGCTGCCGCTACTCGTGGCGGCCGGCTGTACGCTGCTGCTTGCGGCGCGCCCCGCCCTGGCTGCGCCGCGTGCAAACGCGATTGAGCAGAGCGACGTGCAGGCGACAGACGCGCTCACCTTTACGGTCGAGGCATCCGTGGGCATAGCCAATCAGTGCGTTGGCCGCGAAATTACAGTGACGCGTGGAACGGAAGTCTACACCTGCTATACCATCACAAACAGTAGCCCTGCATCGACAACAATCAAATCAATCGCCATTTCCGAAGACTATGAAGGCATCGGCATAGCTCCCCAAAGCCGCATTGTTACGGCCACGCTTAACGTCGACGAGTCCTTTTCACTTTCAATGCCCACATTTATTCCTGAAAGCGACGTCGCGATTGTGGGGCACGTTGCCGCATTTGCCGGTGCGGAGTCGGCGCAAGTCAACACACGCGTCACCGTCAACGTTATCAACCCCGCGCTCACGGTGCGGCAGACACTCAGCACATCACCCAGCGGCTGCACGAATGACACAGCGATCACCGTGCCCAGCAGCGCGGCTGTCTATCGCTGTATCACTCTCACCAACACAGGCGACGTCGACCTGGGTGCAGTCACGGTCACGGTCTCGCACACCTTAGGCGCCGCCGTCACATACACCCTGACCCAGGGAATAGCGCTGGGCCAGGCCCTGCAGCTTACCCATGAAACGGCCAATGCGGCCAGCAAGCCTGCCTTCACCTTTGCACCTGCAAGCACCACGTCCCCTACTGAATCCACTGTCAGAGCAAGGGCGGCAGATGTAGCCAACCCGACGCTCTTTTCGCCGGCGTCTGAGAGTAAGGCCACTGTCAACGTGGGAACAGCGACCACCGTGTTAACAGCCGCGCCCAATGACAAGGAATCCTGCGCCACCAACCCATCACTGAGCACCGTAACCAATACGGCCATACACTACTGCTTGCGCCTCAACAATACGGGCAACACTGTGCTCACACGCCATCTTGTCGGCCGCACCGGACAGGCCCCCGTCCCGCTCGACAGCACGCTCGCGCCCGGGGCCACACTCGTCATCACCAGCGGCACGCTCGCCGCGCTGGGTCTGACTCCCCTGCTGGGGCCCGAAGTTGTGACGGCCAACGTCAACACGACCTTCGTCGTCACCTCAAGCGCGCTGGGCGGCTTCCAATTTGTCGCCTCGGCCCCCGCCGTAAGCGTGCTGGCCTCCACGCCCACGTGGACGCCCACCTCCACATGGACGCCCATCCCCACGGCTACGCCCTGGCCTACGTGGACGCCCTGGCCTGTTACACCCACCTGGACGCCCTGGCCCACATGGACACCTATCGACACGCCGCCGCCCCCCACGCCAACGTGGACGCGCAGTTTCGAACTGTCCAACCTGCAGACACCGACACCGCGCGCAGACTTCCTCGCGGGCGCAGCGGACCCCGCGGCGGCTGTCGATTTTCAGGCCACGGCGCTGGCGCAGAGCGACCCCAACGCCTTCTTGACGCCTGATTTCGCGGCCAATCCGCCCTTTGATTCCGGCCTGCCGACCCCCGTCATCGATGCCAGCAACCCCGAGCAGGCCGGCGTGGTCGTCCCCATTCCAGATACCGAGACACCAACGATCGAACCAACGCGGACGCCGCTGCCTACGCAGACGCCTACACCGACAGCAACGCCCACCGCCACACAGCGCCCCATTGTCTATGCCGCGCCCGCGCCGCCACCAGGCTTCGGCAGCCTGTTTGTGGGGGTGCTTGATTCAACGATGGCCGCAGCGGGCATTCTCTTTGTTACCACGGGGGCCGTGGTCTTCTTCGCCGTGCTGGCAACAGTGCTTGCACTGGGCTTCCTGCGCAACAGCCGCCGCCCCTATGAGTTGCACGAGACGGACGAGGACGACCCCAACTTTTCGCCCTCGAGCGGCGCAAACCGGCGCGGCCTCGGTTCCAGCGCAAACGGTGACCGCTGGCCCACATCGCTGCCCTGACTATGCCGCAATCCCCCACCGCGCGCACTGCGCCAACAGAAGATGCGCGCAACGCACCAGCCCGCACTGCGCAGCGCACGCGCCTGCTGCTGATTCTGCTGCTCCTGGCCGCGTTTGCGCTGCGCGTGAGCACGCTTGCGCGCCAAAGCCTCTGGCGTGACGAGGTGGACGCCATCTTCATGGCGCTGCGCCCGCTTGAACAGACGCTCTCCATGTTTACGGCCATGGCGCAAAATGGGCCACTCTTTTTCCTCACACTGCGCCCGTGGCTGCAGATCGCGGGCAGCAGCGAGTTTGCGCTGCGCTTCCCCTCGGCGCTGGCGGGCGTCGCTTCCGTAGCACTGCTCTGGCCCGTGGCGCGTATCCTGGTGCGCAGTGCGCCCGCGAGTGTGGCTGGGCTTGCCGTTCTGTTCCTCGCCCTCAACCCCTACGCCCTCTGGTACAGCCAGGAAGGCAAGATGTATGCCATCGTCATGCTGCTGGCGCTGGCCTCCACCTGGGCGTGGCTGCGCGGCGTGGAAAACGGCGGCGCACGCGCATGGATTGCCTACACACTGTGCGTTACGCTGGCGATGTATTACCACCTGCTGGCCGTATTGCTGATTCCGCTGCACCTGCTCTGGTTTCTGATTGCGTTACCGACTGCGCGCAGGCGCTGGCGCGGCTACGGCTTGGCGCTGGCGGCGCTCACGCTTCCCTATCTGCCGCTGCTCGTCTGGCAGTGGGCGATGCTGCGCGCGCCCAATCAGGTGACGGGCTTCAGTTTCACGCCCCTCGGCGAGATGCTCAAGACGATCTTCCTCAACCAGGCACGCGGCTTCATGCCCGGCGACCCTATCTGGCTGCTCACGCCCATCTACTTTGCCGGCGCGCTGGGGCTGCTGCTAGGCTGGAGCGAACTTCACCCTGTGCCCGCCTCTGCACCCGGCGCACCAGCCAGCACCATAGCGCCCCTGCGTCGCTTCGCCATGATTGTCGCCTGGCTGGCTACGCCCATTCTCGGCATTTGGCTCATGAGCCTGCGCCAACCTGTCTTCACCGACCGCTACGTCGCATGGACGTTGCCCGCCGCGCTGCTGCTGGTGGCGCTGGGGGTGCAGGTGGTGCGCAGCAACCTGGGACGCGCCGGCGCAGCGGCGGCGCTGCTGCTGGCGGCTGCACTCTGCGCCATTTGGCTCTATGCCGACTTCAAGCAAGTGCGCACGATAATCAAGTACGACCTGCGCGCCGCCGTCCAGTATGTCACAGCACGCCGCTCGCCAGACACGCTCCTGATACTGCAGATTCCTCACCAGGAGTACGCGTTTCGCTATTACAGTGGCGGCCAGGGACCGGCTCCCTTTGCCGGCAGCGATGAACGTCTGGGGCGCTGGGTGGGCGGCCTGTGGACAAACGGCGGGGCCGATGACGCCGCCGCTGCCGACGAGGCCGATCAACAAATGCTCGGCATCACCAACGCCGACGCTGACCTCTGGGTGATGCGCAGCGAGGCCGACATGTGGGACCGCCGCGGCCTGATGGAGGCATGGCTCACCCGCTACGCCACGCTGCTCGAAAAACAGGACTTCCACGGCGTGCAGGTTTCGCACTATCAGATCAACCCCGACACCATCGATCCAACCTTCGACGCCACGCTCGATGAGGGCTGAAGATGAACACGCTCACGACGACGCGCAAGATTCACTGGGACAGAACGCCGCACCCCAACTCCATTGGCCTCGCGCTGGGGGGTGGCGCCGCGCGCGGCATCGCCCACATCGGCGTGCTGCAGGTGCTCGAGGAGAATGGCATCTACCCCACCTATGTGGCGGGCACGAGCATTGGTGCGCTGGTGGGCGCGTTCCATGCTGCAGGCGTGTCGGCCACACGCATGGCGCAATTGGCCGCTACCATGCGCTGGCGCAGTCTGCTCTCCTTCAACATCCCAACACTCAACCTGTCGCTACAGAACCTGAGTTTTGCCGGTGGTACACTGCCCTTCCTCGAGGGAGCCACCGGCTTCTTCGAACTTGACAAACTGGCTGACTGGTTCGAGGGGGTCATCGGTGGCGAGGTCACCTTCGAGCAACTAAACGTGCCCCTTGCCGCGATGGCAACCGACTTGATGACAGGCGACGCGCTGGCGCTCAACACCGGGCGCATCTCCACGGCCGTGCGCGCCAGTTGCAGCGTACCGGGCATCTTCACCCCTGCGCTGCGCGACGGCCAGTTGCTCGTGGATGGCGGCGTCTCCCAGAACCTGCCCGCGGCCGCCACGCGCGCCATGGGCGCCGACTACGTGATCGCAGTCAACATCCTGCCGGCTGGTGGTGCGACCGTCTTTAGCCGCCCCGGCGACCTTGACTACAAGCCGCACCACATCGTTGATGTGGCGATGTACTCAATCTACTCGCTCATCCGCATGACGCAGGTCGACGAGACCATGGCCGACTGCGTCATCACCCCTGCCATCGGTCACATCTCCTTCACCGACCTGGGCCGCCACGCCGAGTTGATTGCGGCGGGTCGCACCGCCACCGAGGCGCTCCTCCCCAAGGTGATGGAGGACCTGGGCCGCGCCTAAACTCACAAGAACCCCGACGCGAAGGCGCAAAGA
>CAYJNV010000091.1:0-11868 GCA_964370975.1 uncultured Caldilineaceae bacterium
GGGCTTGAGTGCGCCGGTGGGGCAGACACCCACGCACTGGCCGCAGAAGACGCAGGTCGTCTCGGGCATCGGCTTGTCAAAGAAGGTGGCAATGCTCGTGTGGTAGCCGCGCCCCTCCAGGTCCAGCGCGAAGGTGTATTGCGCGTCCTCGGCGCAAACCTGCACGCAGCGCCAGCAGAGGATGCACTTGTCGTAGTCGCGAATGTACATGGGGTTGTCGTCGAGCAAAGGCGTGCTGCGCCGCTCGGCTTCGGGGAAGCGGTTGACGTCGGCGGCATAGTCAGCCGTCTGCGCCTGAATGCCGGGTGCTTCCGTTAGGTCCACCGAGGCGTGGAGCATCTCGAGGATGGTGCGGCGCGATCGCTCGACGCGCGGCGTGCGCGTCTGCACCGTCATGCCCTCGGCGACGGGGGCAACGCAGGAGGCCTGGAGCAGGCGCGCGCCTTGCACCTCCACCACGCACATGCGGCAGAGGCCATTGGCAGTGCACGCGTCGTGATAGCAAATGGTGGGCACGTCTATGCCCGCCGCCGCAGCAGCCTTATGGATGGTCGTTCCCGCGGGCACGGTCACGCTTTGCCCGTCGATGTTGAGGGTGATGTCGGCCATGTGATTTCCTGTTTCCAAGGAACGGGTCGGGAAGGATCATTGGTAAATGGTAAGTGGTAATTGGTGCCGTGTCGATTGAAGCGCGCCTCTTGCCTATTACCAATTCACCACTTACCAATTACTCTTTGAACATCTCCGGCCAATGCTTCATTGCGCTCAGCACAGCCGCGCCGGCGGTTTGCCCCAGGCCGCAGAGCGACGCGTCGGTCATGGTCCAGCCCACGTCAGTGAGGCGCTCGGCGTCGCCAGGGAGCAGGCGCTGCTGGGCAAGGCGCTCGAGAATCTCGAACTGGCGCTGCGTGCCGATCTGGCAGGGGTAGCACTTGCCGCACGACTCGTGCGCAAAGAAGCGCCCCAGCCGCATGAGAACATCGCGCAGGTCGCGGTGCTCATTGAAGACCATCACCGCGCCCGAGCCCATGGTGAGCCCGGCGGCACGCAGATCCTCGAAGCTCAGGCGCACGTCGAGCATGGCGGGGGTGGCAAAGGAACCCGCCGCGCCCCCCAGCAGTACAGCCTGCAAATCGCCCCCCACCATGCCGCCGGAGAGTCCATTGACAAGGTGACGTAGCGTGATGCCAAGCGAGACTTCGTAGAGGCCCGGGCGGACGACGTCGCCGGAGACGCACAGCAGCTTGGGGCCGGTGGAATTCTCGGTGCCGAACTGACGCCATTGCGCCACGCCGCGCCCAAAGATGAATGGAATCTTGGCCAGCGTCTCCACATTGTTGATGGCCGTCGGCCTGCCGAAGAGGCCGTGCGTGGCCGGGAAAGGGGGCTTTATGCGCGGGAAGCCGCGCTTGCCCTCAATACTCTCGAAGAGGGCAGTCTCCTCGCCACAGATGTAGGCCCCCGCCCCGGCGCGCACCTCGACCTCCAGGTCAAAGCCTGAGCCGAGGATGTCGCGCCCAAGCAAACCCTCCGCCTCGAATTCGCGTATGGCGGCGTGCACCCGCTCAATCGCCATGGGGTACTCGCCGCGGATATAGATGTAGGCCTTGTGTGCGCCGATGGCATACGCGCCGATGATCATGCCCTCGAGTATGCGGCTGGGGTCCCCCTCCAACAGCACGCGGTCCTTGAAGGTGCCCGGCTCGCTCTCGTCGGCGTTGACCACGAAGTACTTGTCTGCACCCGGCGCACTCGCCGCGCCCTCCCACTTGATCTCCGTTGGGAAGGCCGCGCCGCCGCGCCCCAGCAGCCCTGCCTCGCGCACTGTGTCAATGACCTGCGCGGGCGTCATGCCGGCCAGCACCTTGCGCAGCCCCTGCAGCCCGCCCACCGACTGGTACTCGACGAGCGTGGTGCGCCGCCCCCGCCCGCAGAGCGGGGTGATGACACTCAAGTCGCCCCCCACGTAATCCTCGCTGTAGAAGTCGGCGGTTGTGCGCCCCTCGCCCGCAAAGGCTGCTTCCACCTTGTCGGGCGTTACGTGCGCGAAAGTGGTGTTACGCAGCGGCTCACCCAACGCCATGTCGCCGTGGGTGACGTTTACCGAGACGCCGGCGTTGCAGTGGCCAAGGCAGGGCGCGCGCTCCACCGTGACGGCGCCGCTGGCCGAGGTGCCGCCCACGTCAACGCCCGCCAGGCGGCAGGCCGTGGCAAGCACCGCCTCACCGCCGCGCAGCGCGCACGAAGGGTCAGTGCAGACGCGCACCACCGTGCGCCCCACCGGTTCGCGGTAGAGCATGGCGTAGAAATCAATGACGCCGTGCACGTCCACCAGCGGCACATGCAGGGCGCGCGCAATTTCGGTGGCTACGGCTTCGGGAATCCAGCCAAAGAGGCTTTGCGCGTCCTGCAGGGCAGGCAGCAGGGCGGTGCGTCCGCTGGGTGCATGGCGCGCCAGAAGGGGGCGCAGCCGCTCCAGATCAGGCGCGGCAGGCGTGGGCTCGGATTCGATGGTCGAGAGGGTTGCCGGCGCGTCCGCCATGAAAGGTCCTGTCTAGTGCACCGCTGTCTGCGGTGCACGGAGATCCGCAAGCGGCTTGGCCGGGGTCACACCCTAGCCCTGAAATGGGTGCATTGGTAGACCGGTGGGCGGGCGTACGGATCCGCAGTTGGAGTTTTGCCAGTATAATCGACGCGTGCTCGCGCGCCAAGTGCGTTGGCGCTGCCCGGTTGCCTGCCGGAATTCTCATCGAAAGGAACACGGCGCCACCGTATACCGTCAAAGAAAGTACTGCGCCATGCGCTGTCTTCCCTGGCCGCGCGCTCAGTTGTGCATGACGCGTGTGTGTCACAGAGGCCCACACGCAACCTTTCTACCTTGCGGAGCGCGACTCCATTAGCCCCGCCACCCAAGGAACTGATCATGAGACGATCAACAGTTGTTGTTCTGGGCTTGATCCTGCTCACGGCGCTGCTCTTTAGCGCGTGCACCGCTTATCCTGTTTATCCTATAGAGTTGCCTACTGCAACGCCCACCGGCGGTGAATGGGCGCGTGTCCAGGCCGCCGGCACCCTCACCGTGGGTACGTCGGGCGACTATCCGCCCTTCTCCTTCTACGATGGTCGTTTCAATCTCACCGGCTTTGACCCGGAACTGGCGCGCGCCGTCGGCGACAAACTGGGGCTGGAGGTGCGCCTCATCGACATCCCCTTTGAGGGATTGTATGACGCACTCGATGTCGGACAGATTGATGTGGCGGTCGCCGCGATCTCGGTGACGCCCGAACGCGAACTGCGGGTTGACTTCAGCGATGTCTACTACATCAGCGAGGATGCCGTCCTGGCCCGCGCCGATGCCGACGTACTGGACCTCACGAGCATCGACGAGGTGCAATCCGCGACGCGCGTCGGTGTGCAGGAAGGCTCCGTCTACCAGACGTGGGCGCAGGAAACGCTGGTTGACACCGGGCTTCTGCCCGAAGGCAACCTCCTGCTCTACACGGACGCGGAGCGCGCCGTGCGCGACCTGGGGCGTGGGCGGCTGGACCTTGTGATCATGGACGCGAATCCGGCGCAGACGTTTGCAGCCGAAGACGATTCGCTCAAGGTCATTGCCCAGGGGCTCAACCGCCAACGCTACGCAATGGCCGTTGTCAACGGGGGCAACGAACTGCGCCGCAATCTCAACGTTGCGCTGGAAGAGCTGCGCTACGACGGCACGATCCAGACGCTGGCCGAGCAATTCTTTGGCGACAATGCCGGCGAGGTGCCAGGGCCGGACATGACGGCCACGCCCACAACCGCGGCAACGCCGATTCCGCTGCCCACCAGGCCCGTTACGCCTGCACCGCCTGCCACGCCTGCGCGCTGTCAGGACAGCATGGCCTTTGTGGCCGACCTCAACTTCGATGACCAGAACATGCAGAATCCGCCTGTGCTGTACCCCGGCCAACCGTTCACCAAGAGCTGGCGCGTGCGCAACACCGGCACCTGCACCTGGACAAGCTCGTACCGCCTCGTCTTTGTGAAGGGCAATCTGCCCGGCGCGCAAATGAGCGGCCAGCCCGCCTTTGTGAGTGGCTTCGTGCCGCCCACAGCGCAACATGACTTCAACTTGCCCATGGTCGCGCCGATTACACCGGGCACCTACCAGGGCTTCTGGCAGATGTTTAACGACCTGAACGCCCCCTTTGGCCAGCGCATTTGGGTAGGCATTACGGTGCCCGGCGCAGCCACGGCTACGCCGCGCCCCACGCAGACACCCGTTGCCCAGATCCAGTTCAACGCCAACCCCACCAGCATCACCGCAGGCGATGCTGTGCGCATCACGTGGGCAACCAACAACGTGCGCGAAGTCTACTTCTTCCGCGAGGGGCAGAATTGGTGGGATAACGGCGTGGTTGGAACGGGCGAGCGCATTGAATACCCGCAACGCACCACCAGCTACTTCCTGCGTGTGGTCCAGCGCGACAACTCGGTGCAGCAGCGCGAGCAGCGTGTCAATGTGACGGCCGCTCCCGATGCGCCCGACATTCGCCAATTCTCGGTTGTGCCCGACGGCAACATCAACCTCGGGCAGTGCGTGCAGATCAACTGGGAGGTGCGCGGCAACGTACACCGCGTGGACATTACGCGCAACGGCAACGCCATCTGGGATGACGCGCCCGAGCGCGGCAACATCCAGGATTGCCCGTCGCCCTCGGGCGGCTATGAGTACCGCGTGACGGCCACAGGCAGCGGCGGCACAAGCGTTGCCAACCGCAATGTCACGGTCAACGAGACCGAGCAGCCCACGCCAACGGCCGTTCCCACCGATGCGCCGACGGTTGTGCCGCCAGCCGTGGTGCAGCAATTCGCTGTGACACCCGGCCAGGTGCTGCTGGGCGGCTGCTTCCAGATTGTGTGGGCTGTGGGCGGTGATCCGGCGCTGATTCAGATCACGCGCAACGGCAACCTGCTCTTTGACAATGCGCCCTTCACCGGCAGCGGCCAGGATTGCCCCACGGACCCGGCCACCTATGTCTATCGCATTGAGGCGACCAATCGCGCCGGTGTGATGAGCGATGCGCGCGAATCCACCAACACGGTGACGGCGCCGCAGCCGACGGCCGTGCCCCCGACGGCGACCCCGGTGCCGCCGACAGCGACGCCCGTGCCGACGGACGCACCGACGCCGATTCCGCCGACACCTGTGCCGCCCACGGCCGTGCCACCGGCCGCGCCCGTAATCAGTTACTTCGCGTCGAGCTCGCCAACCATCTACATACCCGAGTGCGTGACGCTCTCGTGGAACTACATTGCCGACGGCGGCCAGGCGAACATCACGCGTATGAATGACACGACGAGCAACATTGATCCCATCATGCAGAATGCACCGCCGCAGGGTGAACTGCAGGACTGCCCGCCCGACGCGGCGCTGTGGACCTATACGCTGGATGTCATCTCGCCCGGTGGGGAGACGCAGGCGCAGGTGGAGGTGCAGGCCTTCGTGGCAGTCGCGGCTCCGTAGCTCGGGATTGCCGAAGCGCATCATGAGAGAGAGGGCTGCGATCCGCGCGATCGCGGCCCTCTCTTGCTTGTTGCGCGCGCCTGCGTGGGCAAATCGTAGGGCGCCGCGTACAGAAATCGGAGAACTGCAAGCGGCCGAGAGACGTTACTTCGTTAAGCGCAGTTGAATTGAATGTCGTATAGTAAGGGCCCCTGATGTGAAATTGTGTTTCGGGTTGATGCCCGGGTAGAGAAAAAAAAGGCATGCCAAAAAAGAATCCCTCCCCATTTGCGCGGCCGCTGCTCGTGGGCGTTCTGCTCCTTGCCGCGCTCGTCTTCTTCAGCCTCACCAAATCCGTCTTCAGTCAAGCAGAACCGGCAGCGACGCCACCAATAACACCCCGCAGCGGCCAGAGCGCCGTCTGGCTGCCGCTTATCGAGAACGCACCGAGCAGCACGCCAACACCAATCCCCACTTCAACCCCATCCCCAACGCTGACAGCAACACCGAGTGCGACAGCGCGCGCAACATCCGCGCAGAGCCCACCACCCACGGCCACCACACCGGGCACAGGGCAGACTCCCGAACCGCCAACCGACGCGATTGAGTGGACGCAGTTTGGCCACGATGCCCAGCGCACGGCGTACCAGCCGCAGGCCATCAGCCTGCCCTGGCGCTGGAAGTGGGTGTGGAACGGATCGGACGCGACGGGTGGCATCGTGAGCGGCAAGAGCGGTTTGCCGCGCAACAGCCAGCCTGTCACGGGCGGCGGGCGCGTCTACATTGCCGCGGGCGTACGCGGCGTCTTTGCGCTGGATGCGCGCAACGGCAGCGTGCTCTGGAGCAAAACACCGGGCGGGGCGATCAACTCGACCCCTGCCTACGACCCGCTCACCCGCGCCCTCTTCGTCGTCTCCAGCAATGGCACGCTCTACAAACTGGACGCAAGCCCGGGCGCGACGCTCGACGAAATTTCGGGCGGTGGCGCAAGCGACTTGCCTCTGCCTCCTGCCATCGACGGCGGCCGCGTCTTCTTTGTCATGGGCACGCAGGTGCATTCAATCAACACGGCCACACTGGCCGTCAACTGGTCGTACGACGCTGGTTCACCGGTGGATACGCCCGCCGCTTACTCGCCGGCAACAAGCACCGTGGTGGTCGTCAGCCGCGATCTGCAGGTGCATGCTGTGGATGCCGCCAACGGCGCAAGCCGCTGGCGCGTGAAACCGACTGGGCGCACGCCCGCCGCGGACACGTTGATTGGCGACAACGAAGCCGTCGCACGCTTGGGCTGGCCCGTCATCGCCGAAGGGCACGGCATCGTCTTCATCCGCTACCGCCTCGATTGGCACACGTTGTGGGGGTGGAGCCCTTGGCCCACCACGAACGAGGCGATGCGCGCCAACCTGACGCAGAGACCCGACCAGCAGCCACTCTTCGCGCTGCGACTGGACACGGGGGCCACCAACTTCGTGTCCAACGTGGGCAATGGCGGCTATGGCGACGGCGACAACATGCCCATGGGGCCGCCCCCCACAATCAGACGCTTTGCCGATGGCAGCGAGGTGGCTTATGTTGCCATGCGCGGCGCATGCTTGCCAACCACGCAAGGCTGCGACGGCCGCGGTGACGCCCGCCTGGGCGAAATGATGCTCGACGGCAGCACGGTGCCGGGCTACGAAGCCGGGTATGTGCGCTACATGGTGAATACCTTCTTCCCCACCGACGAGATGCCTTTCTTGAGCGCCGCCGGCAACCAGCTCTTTGCCGGCCACTGGGAGGCGGGCATTGCTCACGAGATCGTCGACAGGTCTAATGCGCGCGGCAGCGCGGTGTCGCCCATCACCACGAGCAACCTGCCTCACATTGTCTCGTCGCAGGATCAGGACTCTCTTTGTTCGGGTTCCTTCTCGCCCAGCCACTACTGCGCTGAGCGCCTGTACAATACGCGCCAGTGGCCCGGTGGCTTCTATATCTACTGGAAGCAAGGACAAGTCTACGACGAATACTGGACCGGCTACGCCACCTGGGTGGTGAGCGACGGCATGGTCCTCTTTGTGGCTACGGACGGCAGCGTGACGGCGCTGGAGCATGGCACCCCCGCAGTCGCTGTCGCGGACGCCGCCGCGAGTGCGCCTGAGGTCGCAGCAGAACCCAGCGCGGCAGCCGACCCAGGCGAGTTGCCTGTGGTGGCGGCGGCCGACGCCGCGGCCTACGCTGGGCGCACCGTGACAGTGGACGGTGTGCTTGCAGATGTCTTCAACAACGGCAAGGCGGTCTACCTTGGCTTCCACAAGCCGCACGCCGGGCACTTCGTTGTGCGCATCCTGCGAGCCGACTGGCAGAACTTCGCCGCTGCGCCCGAGACACTCTACGCCCCGGGTGACCACGTGCAGGTGACCGGTGAACTCACCTGGTATCAGGGCGACCCCGTCATCTATGTCACCTTACCTGAGCAAATCCGGTAGGCCCTATCTCACGCGTGACGAGCGGCGCCGCAGCGAGGCTTCCATCAGTGGAAGGACGCTGCGGCAGCCGCCTTTGAAATGGAAAATTCTCTTGAAACCAAATGAAACGCGACTGAGCCGCATAGGCGGCTGGATGTGGGCCGCAGCGGTGGCGCCACTGGTTGTGGGCCTCGTTATGTGGCTGCCGCTGCACGCGCAGGAGCCGGTTTACCTGCCGTTAATTCAGATCGCACCCACGCCCACCCCCACGCCCACGGCCACTCCCACGCTACGCCCCACTGTACAGCCGACTTTACCGCCGACCGGACAACCGACTGCGCAGCCGACTGGGCAACCGACTGCGCAGCCCTCACCGCAGCCGACGCGCCCGACCACAACCAGCGGGCTCCCTCTCATCCATGTGCTGCCGCTGGCGCAGGCCAACGTGCTCGACGAGGCGGCGGTCTTCTGGTTCGGACAGATTTCGCCCGCATCCAACTCGATGGATGTGCGCGTTGGCTACACCGCTTCGGAACTGGTGGTTTACGTGGCTGCCTTCGATAGGCGGCTGTGGCTCGATGACGCAGAGACTGCGGCAACGCTGACGGATTGGGACGCAGTCACGCTGCTACTTGCGCGGCCTGCCACCGCCTCCGACCCGGGGGCGCGCTGGCGCATCGCCGCGCAGATGAATTTCTCGCCAACTCCTGCAATCGTGCAGCGGGTGGAGGAATGGCGCAATGGCGCGTGGGTCCCCTCTTCGCTGGCCGTGAGCGCTTCTTCGGGCTGGCGTGGCATCAGACTGAACGATGATGCGGATGATAAGGGCTGGGCGGAGAACTTCCGCATTCCGCTGGCGGCGCTGGGGCTGCCTGCGCAGCCTGAAGGTGCATTCCTGCGCATGGGGCTGATTGTGCACGATCGTGACCAGCGCACAGGCGCTGCCGAGGCGCCCCAGCCGTGGCCCGCTGGCCTCAACGCCACCGACGTCGCAACCTGGGGCTGGCTGCAGATGGGTGCGCCCTACTGGCAGCCGCCCGCCGTGCAGGCCAGCGGCGAGGTGACGATCCGGCGCGCAAAGCAGAGCGACGCGGCCGTGCCCGACGCAAGCGTGGGGGGGACCACCGGCAACCTCTGCGGCGAATCCACACCCTCCTTCTGGGAGACGTGGCCCAACGCGAACTGGGGCAGCCGGGGGGACGCCAACGTACAGAATCAGATCGACATCTCCGACTGGAACTGCTACTCCCGCTACTATGTCACCTTCCCGCTGGAGAGTGTGCCGGCAGGCAAGGTGATTGTGGGCGCAACCCTTACGCTGCACCAGTATGGCAATTCGGGCACAGTTGCGCTGGCGCAGCGCAGTCTGATTCAAGTCCTGCGTGCGGGCGGGGCGTGGGACGAGGAAACGATTACGTGGAATAACGCTCCCCAGGCGCTGGAGAACATTAGCGCGGTCTGGGTGACTCCTGTGCAGAGCATGCCCGCCTGGCCAGGGATACCCTGGACGTGGAATGTGGGCAAGGCTGTGGCCGACGCTTACGCCGAGGGGCAGCCGGTGCGTCTGGTGCTCTACAGCGCCGACAGTAACTACCACAGCGGCAAACTCTTTGTGTCGTCGGATACGGGCGACTGGAACGCGGCGGGGCGGCCGGCGTTGCGCGTTGTGTGGGGAGAGTAGCTACGCCCTGTCGTTCAGTATGAAGCGGCGCATGGCCACGGCCGCGCCGTCGTCGTCGATGGACGGTGCAATCCACTGCGCCTGCGCCCTGACGGAGGAGGTGGCATTGCCCATGGCCACGGGCATGCCTACCAGCTTGAGGACGGGCAGGTCGTTCTCGTTGTCGCCAATTGCCAGCACGCGCGCCGGGTCAATATCCAGCAGGTTGAGCAGGTGACGCACGCCTTCGCCCTTGTCCACGCCCGCAGCGGTGACCTCCACCAGCAGCGGGTGCGTGCGGCTCATGGTGACGCCCGCGCCGAAGTGGCTTTGCAACTGCGCAGGCATGTGCGGCTCGTCGGCTACGTCGCTGATCAGCATGTACTTCACGGGCGCACGCTCACCTTTGGCCGCCAGCAGTGGGCGCAGCGGACCCACAATTTCGCGCGGGCTGCCCATCACATGATCATAGAAGCCACTACGGCCGGGGTCGATATTCTGGCAAATGTGAATGTGGCCGGCGTCATCGGTGAAGAAAAAGGCGCTGATGCGCTGGCTCTCGTCGGCCCAGCCGGCCAGGGCGTGCGCATCGGCAGCGGGCAGCCGCCACTCGCGCAGAATGTGACCGCTCACCGGGTCGCCCAGGATGGCGCCTTGTGTGGTGACGGCGGGCGTCACAATCCCCAGCGGGGCGAGGTGCTCCACCACGAAGTCGAGCGTGCGCCCGGTGGCAATCGTCACCGGCACACCGGCGGCCTGCACATCGCGTATCGCCGTGGCCACGCGCGGGCTGACGCCGCTCTGCTCGTAGGGGTTCAGGATAGTGCCGTCCAGGTCAAGGATGACCAGATCAAAGGGGCGCTGCCGGGATGAGGACATGAAGGTTCGAGAGTCTCTGGATAGGAATACGCCGGACGTGCCACGTGCACGCCCGGCGTATTGTATGTGATCTGAAGCGAGGCTTCCAGAATCGAAAGGGTTGCTGCAACGATTGCTGCAGAGCTTTCTACAAAACGATAACGACCATGCGGTCGTGGCCCTGGTAATCCTGGTGGAGGGCGATGTCGCGCATGCGCGGCAGCACGTTCTGCGCCAGCCTGAAGACGGCCAGCGCCTGCTCGCGCCCGATTTCCAGGTAGATGGTGGCATTCTCGGCCAGGTGGCTGTTGGCCTGACGCAGGAGTTGCGCGATGGCATCCAACCCCTCATCGCCGCTTTCGAGTGCGAGGCGCGGCTCGTAGGCGCGCACCGTGGGCTCCAGCGTCGCGTATTCGCTGCGCGAGATGTAGGGCAGGTTGGCGACGAGGATGTCCACCGGCTCACTAACGGGATCAAGCAGATTGCCGTGGCGCAACGTCACCTGGTTGCGGCTGTCGTGGCGTTGGACGTTGCTGCGCGCCACCGCCAGCGCCTTGCGGCTTACATCGACTGCTTCGATGGCGGCGTGGGCATCGTTAACGGCAATCGCCAGCGCAATCGCGCCGCTGCCCGTGCCCACATCGGCCACGCGCACGCGCTCGGCCCCATTGGCGCAGCGCGCCTCGATCTCGCTGAGGACTTCATCCACCAGCATTTCGGTCTCGGGGCGGGGGATGAGGACCCGCTTGTCGACCACCAGGTCGAGGCCGTAGAACTCCTTGTGCCCCACCAGGTAGGCCACCGGTTCGTGGTCGACGCGGCGGGCAATCATTTCTGTGAAGTCGTCGGCCTGACGCGGTTCCAGGGCGATTTCACCGTGGGCAAAGAGCCAGGGACGCTCCACGCCCAGCACATGCGCAAGGATCACCTGCGCGTCGAGAAACGCCGTGTCGTTCTCCGCTTCCTTCAGCCGCTGAGTGGCCGAATTGAGCGCGGAACCCACGGTGGCATCGGGAGCCAGTTTCCAGATGATGGAATCCAAAGGGAAGGAGGAACGAGAGGGAAGAGAGAGCGGAAGAACTGCCAAGGCGACCTCCTTGTCGCTATACTCACCTGCTGCGCCGCGAGCGTATCTGCTGTGTGAGTCTGCTGTGAAAAGGCGCTGTCCACGATTCTAGCAGAGCGAAATGAGGCCTGCATGAGAAATGGGCGGCGGCTGACTCGCGACGTCCTGCTGATTTGCACGCTGTCGCCCCATTGCAACAGTTGCATTCATTATACCAAAGTGCTGGGAAAATCGTGTGTGCCGGCTCCGCTTTGGCAGCGGCGCAGGACCGTCTGCATATCTCCATTACGTCGCGCGGGCGATTGGGTTCACCACAGGATTACAACACCAGACAGCGGATCGGGTCGCG
>CAYJNV010000091.1:11968-14637 GCA_964370975.1 uncultured Caldilineaceae bacterium
GCGGGCGATTGGGTTCACCACAGGATTACAACACCAGACAGCGGATCGGGTCGCGCGGCGCTAGAGTTGCGCGGTCATTGTCTCAAGGCGCTCGGCCTGGTCGTTGGCGGCAAGCTCGGCGATAAACTCGTCGATCTCGCCGTCCATGACGGCAGGCAACTGGTAGACCGTCTTGTTGACGCGGTGGTCGGTGACGCGGCTCTGCGGAAAGTTGTAGGTGCGGATCTTCTCGCTGCGGTCGCCCGAGCCTACCTGGCTTTTGCGCAGGCTGCCCAGCGAATCCTGCTGCTTCTGCATTTCAACCTCAAAGAGGCGCGCGCGCAAAATGCGCATCGCCTTCGCCTTGTTTTGCAGTTGGCTCTTCTCATCCTGACAGGCAATGACAATGCCCGTAGGGATGTGCGTCAGGCGCACGGCCGAGTCGGTGGTGTTGACGCTCTGCCCGCCCGGCCCGCTGCTGCGGAAGACGTCGATGCGGATGTCGTTGTCGCTCACCTGGACGTCAATCTCTTCGGCTTCGGGCAGAACGGCCACCGTGGCGGCGCTGGTGTGGATGCGGCCGGCGCTTTCGGTGGCGGGGACGCGCTGCACGCGGTGCGTGCCCGATTCGTACTTGAGCAGGCTCCACGCACCCTTGCCCTTGACGGCGAACACGACCTCCTTGATGCCGCCAATGCCCGTGTCGCTGCCGCTGAGGATTTCTACCTTGAAGCGGTGGCGCTCGGCCCAGCGCATGTACATGCGCATGAGTTCGCCCGCAAAGAGCGCAGCCTCTTCGCCACCCGTGCCGGCGCGAATTTCGACGATCACATTCTTGTCATCGATGGGGTCTTTGGGCAGGAGCAACTGCTTCATGGTCAGGTCGATCTGGACCAATTCTTCGTCGAGCGCCTCGATTTCCATTTCGGCGAGGGCGCGCAATTCGGGGTCGCTGTCGTCGAGCAGGGCGCGGCTTTGCTCCATCTGTCGCTCCACCTCGCGATAGCGGCGGTAGGCCTCTGCCAAATCCTCGATGCCGTTGCGCTCTTGCGACAGTTCGTGGACGCGCGTAAAGTCGGAGGTAACCTCCGGGTCGGCCATGAGCGCCGTGATTTCGTCAAAGCGCTCGGCCACGTGCTGGATTCTGTCGAGAAGCATGGACATGGATGCTGTACCTGTCAAAACAACACGTAGGAGCGGCTTGTGGCGTCGTTCTCCAGTACGCGTTGTGATCGGCATCGACGGCGGCTCAAGCCGCCGCTACGAACAGAGCGCGCTCAGTCCGGGAAGATGGGCAGGTGGCCCAGGGCGACAATCTGGGGCCAGTCGCCGTCGGCCCCTTCTGTGAAGACGGCCATTTCGCCGACGATGGCGGCGTTGGCCTGGCGCATGAGTTGCTGCATGCCGCGCAGCGTGCTGCCTGTGCTGATGACATCATCGAGCAGCACTACCTTGCGCCCCGTCACAAGCACGCGATCCTTTTCGTCGAGATAGAGCGTTTGCGGTACGCCAGTGGTGATGCTGACGACCTCGGTCTGCAGCGTGTCGCCCATGTAGGGTTTGCAGAATTTGCGCACAACCACGTAGGGCAGGCCCGTGTGCTGTGAAAGTGCATGGCCCAGCGGCACGGCCTTCACTTCTGGCACGACGAGTGTTTCGGTGTCGGCGGGCATGCGTGCGGCCAACGCTTTGGCGGCGTGCTCCACCATCTCGGTATCGCCCAACATGTTGAATATGGCGATGGTCACGCCGGGTGCAACCTTGAAGAGCGGCAGGTCGCGCTGCAGTTCACCAATGCGGACCGTGTGAATGACGCCGGTGTAGCTCATGGGGAGGCTCCTTGACGATGGCCGCTGCGCCCACGCGGGCCTGCAGCAGACGAACGAATACCAGCACGCCAAGAGAGGAATTGTATCACTTTGCGGGCAGATTGGGAAAAGGCGCCGTGCAGATAACGGTGTGGAGCACGGCGCATGGCGCTGCGCTACACCGCTTCGCTGCGCTGCAGGAGGGTGACATCCTGCGCGATGGGTCCTTCCTGGTTCACGCCCAGCGCGAACTCGACAAGGTCGCCTGTCTGCAGGAAGCGGGTGCCGTGGAGCGCCGCGGCCGGCACGAAGATCTCGGGCTCACCCTGGCGCACAATGAAGCCATAGCGCTTGCGGATGTTGTACCATTTGACCATGCCACGCATGCGCGCAGGCGGCGGCAGCAGAACGCGGCAGCCCGGGCACAGATCGGGCGGGGGCGTGGCCGCAGCCTGGGCCACGGCCTGCGGAGTGGCCTCTGCCAGCGCAGTGGCCGCCTTCTGCTCCTCAATTGTCCACAGGTACGAGATGCCGCAGCGCTCGCAGTATCGGATTTCGTCTTCAGGCTCGCGCCGGCGGGCGGCATTCTGTGAACGCCCTGTGCCCTTTGGGTTTGACATCCAGTCCATCCGTTGGTAGGATTGCGGGACGGAGCGCATCGGGCCGCATGTGGGGCCGAGGTGCTTCTCTGGCGACGTCGCCAAGTGGTAAGGCAGGGGTCTGCAAAACCCCCACCGCCGGTTCGAGTCCGGCCGTCGCCTCCACACTATACTGAAGAGCCGGCTGCGCGTCAAAGCAGCCGGCTTTTTCGTTGAGGGGTAGGGAGTGGGGAGTAGGGAGTGGGCAGTAGGGAGTAGGATACAGCGCCCTACTCCCTACTCC
>CAYJNV010000092.1:0-5870 GCA_964370975.1 uncultured Caldilineaceae bacterium
GTCCACCAGTCCACCCATTGTCAGTCATCTTCTCCTAACCAGCCACTCACCTCACCCACTCCATGCGCCTGCTCTTCGTCTCCGC
Organism: uncultured Caldilineaceae bacterium; assembly: GCA_964370975.1. Taxonomy (GTDB): domain Bacteria; phylum Chloroflexota; class Anaerolineae; order Caldilineales; family Caldilineaceae; genus UBA5069. The sequence continues at coordinate 86 of CAYJNV010000092.1, forward strand.
CCAACTGCCCGGCCACCTGGACTGGGGCGGCTACCTCCAGACCGCTGCCGCACTTGCGCAACGCGGCCACGAACTGCTTTGGGTCAGCGGCGCAGAGGTAGAGGCACAGGTCCTGCACGCGGGCGTGCCCTTCCACGCTGTTGCAGAGACAGGCTGGCGATGGCCGCCGCCGTCCCCGCTGCCCCGCGGCGAAATGACCGAAGCAGCGTGGGCCGCCGCGCGCGCACGGCGCGCCATGGATCAGTGGCTCGACGTCGCCCGCGTGGCCACCGCCGCCGCCGAACTGGAAGCCGTCGCCGCAGCATTTCGTCCGCACCTCATCGTCACCGAGCATTTCGTCGCCGCAGCCGCTCTTGTCGCCGAGCGGCTGGACCTGCGCCTCGTCGTCGCCGGCTGGCCCGCCTACGCGCAGCAGCGCGCCGCACAGCCATTCTTGCAGGCGCTAGAGGAGGATTTCCAGGCGCGCATTGCACTGTGGCGCAGCGACGGCCGCTACTTCACGAAGTGCGGCCAGCCGGGTATCGAGTCGCCCTATCTCCACATCACCTACTGGAGTCCCGGCTGGTATGCAGCGCCCGATGCACCGCCTTTGGGCGCGCAAACCCGCCATGTTGGCGGCCAGGCGCCGCCATCCAAGCCCCCGCCTGCCGGCATCCCTGCACCGGATGTGCGCCCCTGGATCTTCATCACCCTCGGTACGGCTTTCAACCGCGACCCGGCCTTCTTCGCCGCCGCTGCCCACGCCGCAGAGGCCGTGGGTGCACAGCCGATCGTCGCCATCGGTGCGCTTACGCAGGACGACACCGACGCGCTCAGGCAGCGTCTGCCCGCGTCCACCCTCATGCGCCCCACTGTGGACTTTGCAGCGCTTCTGCCCTACACGGCGGCGGCCATCCACCATGGCGGCGCAGGCACCACGCACGCGCTCGTCACACACGCCGTGCCGCAGATTGTGGTGCCCCACGCCGGCGACCAGTTGCAACAGGCCCTGAGTGTGGCGCGCACCGGCATCGGCCTGCACATGCCGCCGCGTGCCGTGACAACGCAGACGCTGGCGGAGGCGCTTGCTGACCTATTGCCCGCCACCAGCGCCCCGCGCTTGCAGGCCAACCGTCTGCGCGCCGAATTCGCCGCAGGGGGCGGCACCTCTCTCGCCGCCGACCTGCTCGAAGAACAGGCAGTCGCGACCCAGCCGACGTAGTATTCAGTTGTTGTTTACAGGTGACATCAGCAGTCAAAGGGGATAACGATGGAGCAATTGGTCGAGCGGATTCGCAGCGAGGGGCGCAACCTGGGCCGGGGCATTCTCAAGGTGGATGGTTTCGTCAACCACCAGCTTGACCCCGAACTGACAATGGAAATGGGCCGCGCCTTCGCACGCCGTTTTCACGACGCTGGCGTGGCCGGCGTCACCAAGATCATCACCGCCGAGGTCAGCGGCATCGCGCCTGCCCTCACCTGCGGCATGGTTCTCAACGTACCCGTCATCTACGCCCGCAAGACCCGCCCCATCACCATGGCGCAGGGCGTCTACAGCGCGCAGGCGCCCAGCCATACCAAGGGCGGTATCGTCGAGCTCATCGTATCGCCCGAGTATTTGCGCCCTGAAGACCGCGTCCTGCTCATCGACGACTTCCTCGCCACCGGCAAGACCATTGCCGCCCTCGCCGAGCTGGTAGAACAATGCCACGCTACGCTCTGCGGCATCGGCTGCATCATCGAGAAGAGCTTCGAAGAGGGACGCGCACTTCTCACCCACCTCAATGTGCCAATCGTTTCCCTTGCCATCATCGAAGCCATGGAAGGTGACACCATTACCGTCCGTAACCCCGAAACCGACGTATAGAACCGCGAACTGCGCATTCGTGCTGTCACCCGTAAATATCGGCCCGGCGGTCCTCAAAGACGGGGATGCGTTTGCGTGCGCCGTCAACCGTAGCCAGATCGATTGTCACGGTCAGCAGCGCCTCGGTCTCTCCCGCTTCCACCAGTGTCTCGCCCCAGGGGTCGATTACCGCCGACGCGCCGAAGAAGTTGGCGCCATTTGTTTCGCCCACGCGATTGCACGCCGCCACAAAGCACTGGTTCTCAATCGCGCGTGCGCGCAGCAGCGTGCGCCAGTGCGTGCGGCGCGGGTGAGGCCACTCCGAGGGGATCAGCATCAGCCGCGCGCCCCCCAGCGCATAGCGCCGAAAAAGCTCGGGGAAGCGCAGGTCATAGCAAATCGCCATTCCCGCATCGCCCCACGGCAGGTGCGCAACCACCGACTCTTGCCCCTGCGCAAGATACTTCTCCTCCTGCATCAGTCGAAACAGGTGCAGCTTGCGATAAACGGCATGCAAGCGCCCGTCTGGCCCATATATCGTGAAGCTGTTGTAGAAGCGCCCGTCCAGCGCCTCGAGGATCGACCCCGCCACCCAGATTCCCTGCGCCTGTGCAAGCGCCGCCAGACGGCCAAACCAGTTGCCCGCCGCGCCCTCGCCCGCCTGCTGCACCAGCGGCGCGGCCAACTCCGCCGCCCGCCCCAGGTCATAGGCGGTGCTCCACAATTCCGGCAGGAGCACGAGGTCACTGCCGCGGCGTGCGGCCTCCTCAACGAAGCCTTCGGCGCGCGCGAAGTTGTGTGCCGGGTCGCCCAGTCTGCAGTCCATCTGCGCCATCGTCAACGTAAGCACGCCGCTGCTTGCCTGCATGTCATTCTCCAGTCTGATCCGGCCCGCGAACATGGCTGACAACCTGTGCTCTTGCGTAAAGCCTACTATGCATCGGGATCATCAAACACCTGGATGGATGCCCCCACCGCTGTGGACACGCCCTTCGTCTCGTCGAGCGCAGCGTTGCGGCTCAGGGCCGGCGCGCGGTTGACCTCCATTTTAGGCGCGGGCCTGATGCGCAGGGCGCGCCAGCCAATCACCAGGCCTACCACAATCGCCAACAGCGGCCACCAGCGCATTGCGCCCTCACCACGGCTGCCGCCCCCCAGCACAAACAACCCAAAGAGCAGCAGAACGCTCCCCGGCACCAGTGCCCACCAGTGGCGCATCTTGCCGCCCACAAAGGCCAGCAGAAGGAAGACCAACCCCAGTCCCCCAAAGAGCACCGCGCCCAGCAGCTCAAGCGACTGCACACGCGCGCTCAGCGCAATCACCGCACCCAGCACGGTGAGGAAGCCGCCTGGCAAAATGGCCCACCAGTTGTCGGCACGTGCCCGCACATAGATGTGCGCAAAGGCCAGCCCCAATCCCCAAAAGAGCACCGCCGCAATTACCTGCCCGCGCGCGGCGTCCCACGTACTCAACATGATCATCGACGCGAGCGCCAGCAGCGTCCACGCGGGAATCAGCCGCCACCACGCCACCGGGCTGCGCGCCACCGATAGGAAGACGCCGAGCCCGCCCAGCGCCAGCGCGCCCGCAGTTACCCACTGCGCCAGCGGCTCGTAGGACTGCAGGAGCCCAAAGTTGAAGACCAGCAGCAGTGCCCCGCCAATCACAAGAACGGCAGCCCACAGGAGCTGACTACTACGACTCTCACTCATGCTTACATCCTTTAGCGCGCCTGCTATGAAACCTGCCTACCGATAACCTACAAAAGCGGGGCGTGAGCAATTGTCACGCCCCGCACCACCTCACCACATACGTCAGTTGCACAGCATCAGCACCGCAAAGTGGTTTTTCTTGCCTTTGCCCTTCTTCTTTGCGTTCCCTCTGCGACTCTGCGTCGCATTTTGGCAGTCTAGTTCGTCACCGGCAGCGCCTCGACGCCGCCCGCAACCGTCACCGCCGACGCTGCCACCCAGCCGCTCTGCCCACTGGGGATCGTCACCTGCACCCAATTGCTGTCGGCCGTGCGCCCGGTGGCGTCGCCACTGGTGTTCCACGAAAGCTGGACAATCCCCGGCACGTCATTCGACGGTTCTGCGCGCACGTTCACGCCCATAATGCCCGTCACCGTAAAGGGGGACGTTGCGCCCACTGCCACCGGCCCAGCGGGTGCGGGCGTCGCCGCGGGATCGGGCGTTGCCGCGACACCTGGCTCCACGACAGCACTTGCCGCCACAGCCGTTGGCGTCGGCAGCAACGCAGCCCCCGTGTCCGTCAGCGGGTAGGATGTCCCCGCCGGTATCGTGTTCACATTGCCCGTCACTGTGACAAAGTCTGTCGAGGCCCAGCCACGCGTCTTGTCCGCCATTTCCAGTTGCAGCCACGCGCCATCCGCCGAGCGCCCAATCACCGTCACCGCGGTGGCATCCGCCACTTGCACAATCACATTGTCACCCAACTCCGGCGCGCGCCGCAGATTCAGGCCGCCCGGCGCCGCAGTCACCGCCGACAGCCTTACGGCCACCTCATCCGCGGGTGCAGCCGGGGCCGCATCGACAACAGCTTCTGTCGTCGTCGTCACATTCGTCGAAGCAGGTTCGGCCGCCACACTCGCGGCGGGCGCAGGCAGCGCCAGCCCCACAGTAGCCAGCAGCGCGGCGGCGTCGGCATACGGCAAATTCTGCACAGTCACCGTAATGTAGTCGGCCGAGACCCACCCGCGCGCTTTGTCCGGGAGCGCCAGCTCATACCAGCTTGCACCCGCGGCGTCTGTCGTGGGACCGCTTGCCACCACATGTGTCGACTTATCGTCAAGCGTAGCCAGCAGCGCGCCGGTAGCCGCCGCTGTGGCGCGCATGTTGACGCCAAACTGCGAATTGACCACGGCCTGGCGCACCTCGGCGGTCACCGGCAGCACAGGCGCCGCTGTCGCAACCGGCGCGGCTTCGGCGGTCGTGTCAGCCACAACCACAGCTGCGGGTGCTGCGGCCGGCGCCGCCTCCGCAGCCGCCGGCACGTCAGCCGCAGCAGGCGCGTCGGAATCCAAGGCCGCCGTCTCGGTTATCGCTGCCGATGCAGCAGCAGCCATGTCGATGGCTTCGGCCGGGTCGCGCGACGTGTCGGCAGTCGCAGCCGGCGTATCGCCGCCGTTCAGAAACGCAAGCAGGTTTGGCTGCTCCATGTAGAACCAGGCCAGATAGCCGGCTACGCCCAGCAGCGCCACCACCAGCAGCGCGCCCAGCGCCGTGCCGCCCCGCCGCGATTTGCCCGTGGCCGCAGCCTGCATGGCGCGATAGTCAATCGGCTGCCACGCGGCATCCATCATCTCCGGATTCTCATACTGATCCTGCAACTGCATGTGCGAGGGCAGGCGCTGCTCGTCGTCCTGCAGCTTCCACTGGTCCAGCGATTCACCTGTGTCTTCAAGCTGCCATTGATTTGGAACTCTCTGCTCTGCCATGGTTCCCTTCTCCTTCAAGGTGGCGCGTCCTATTCAAGTGCGTCGTTGAGGCTGCCGGGCTGTGCGCCTGCCTATACGCAGGACAATGCACGCAGCCATGCAGGCCGGGCGGTACCCATCGATGTAGAACAGGAAAGTACAACCATCGCCCCCCATACAACCAGCGTCCACGCGGGGGTGCGCGGCAACGCTTCCGGCTTTAGTGGCTGCCCTTCGCCACAGCACCTGCCGGCCTACTCATCCAGAGGCCTAATCCAGAATACGCTCCATTCCTCCACGCGGCTTCCTGCTTGCAGCGATGATGGCTCGATGTGATTCTATAACCCGGCGCAGAGGAGCGGCTCGGCAATGCCGGATTGACTCCAAATCTCCTGACTGTTAGTATACACGCACTTTGGGTTCCTGAAAACAGCCGACTTCGCGCTTTCATCGCTCCATTCCGCCTCCAGTCGCCCGCGCCTGAAGACATGAGTGACATGCGCAAAGGCTCCTCGCGAAATCG
>CAYJNV010000092.1:5970-8490 GCA_964370975.1 uncultured Caldilineaceae bacterium
GCGGCGCCGGAAAGCTCAGATAATTCGTGTCAACCCCTCCCCAAACCGCCGCGGCGGCCGGCCATTCAACCTATGATGTTGCTGTTGTCGGTGCGGGCGCCATCGGCGCGGCCGCTGCCTATGCGCTCGCGCGCCGCGGCCGGCGCGTCCTCCTCCTCGAGCAGGAACAGGTTGGCCATTCAAGAAGCAGCAGTCACGGCGGCTCGCGCATCTTTCGCTACACGCATCCTGCCGCCGACCAGGCGGCGCTCATGCCCGCGATGGCCGCACTCTGGCGCGAACTCGAGGCAGAGAGCGACGAATCGCTGCTCGAAATGTGTGGCGGCCTCTTCATTGCGCGCCCCGACGACCCCTTTCTGGTCGAATCCGCAGCCGCGCTCGATGCGCTGGGCATGCCCTACGAACAGCTTGGCCCGGCTGACATGGCCCGTCGCTATCCGCAATTCCGCCTGCGCGACGACGAAGCGGCGATCTTCCAGCCCCGCTCGGGCATCCTTGCCGCCTCGCGTGTGGTGGCCGCAATGGTGCGCGGCGCACAGCGCGCCGGCGCTGCCGTACGCACAGGTTGCCGCGTCCTCGCCATTGCACCAAACGCCACGGGCGCCACGTTAACCTTCAGCGACAACGGCCAGCTAGAGAGTCTCACCGTCGCAGCGGTGGTGGTCGCTGCCGGCCCCTGGGCCAAGCGCATGCTTGATCGACTGCTCGCGACGGACTTGCCCCTCACTGTCACCCATCAGCAGGTCGCCTATTATCAGGTTAGTGATCTGCAATCCTGGTCCACACAGCGTGCGCCGGTCTACATCTTCAGCGAAGAGCCACACCTGTATGGCTTCCCAATCTACGAGCGCCCCGGCTATCTTAAAGTTGCGCTCGAACTGGTCGACAGCGTGACAGACCCCGACGCGTCGCGCACACTGCGCCAGGCCGACGTCGACCGCCTCAGCGCGACCGTGGCCTCGCGCCTTGTCGGCGTCGACCCCGAACCGGTGAACGTTGAGCTTTGCCTTTACACCGAAACACCCAACCGCAATTTCATCATTGACCGCCACCCCAATCATCCCCAGATTGTCTTCGCCGCGGGCATGAGCGGTCGTGGCTTCAAATTCGCCATCGGCCTCGGCCAGCTCCTCGCCCATCTGGCGAGCACCCCGGCAGACAACTATGCACACCCTTTCTGGCTGCCTCAATTTGCCCTGAACAATCACGCCCAGATCGCAGCGCAACCCTCAAACTCGGCATGAGAAACAGAACTTCGACGCAAAGAACTGCAAACCCGACGCAAAGGCGCAAAGGCGCAAAGGTACGCAAAGAAAGACAGAAGCAGGAAGGAGCAGGAACAGTTCTTGCCTCTGTCTTTCTTTGCGTACCTTTGCGTCTTTGCGCCTTTGCGTCGGGTTTGCAGTTCTTTGCGTCGAAGTTCTCCCTATTTGGTATTTCGCATGCGCATTGCCATTGACGCCTCGCGTGCCATCCGTGCCCACCCCACGGGCACCGAGCGCTATGCGCAAGAGATCATCCGCGGCCTGCTGCAATTGCCGGCCGCGCACATGCATCAGTGGCTTCTCTACCTGCCCACTGCCATCGCACCAACGCACCCCATGCTCGCCGGTGGCGCACCAGCAATCCAGCGTGTGCTGCCGCAAACGCGCGCATGGACCCATCGTCGACTCGCCGCCGCCATCCAGCGCGACCGCCCGGAGGTGCTTTTCATCCCCGCACACGTGCTGCCCCTGGTCGCGCCGGGCCGCCTGCCCCCCAGCGTCGTCACCGTGCACGATCTCGGCTACCTCCACCTGCCCGCAACCCACACACAGAGCCAGCGCCTCTACCTCGACGCCAGCACCCGCTATGCCGTCCGCCGCGCAACCCGTCTCATCGCCGTCAGTGAAGCCACGGCCAGCGACCTGCGTTGCGCCTATCATGCCGCGGCCGCGCAGGTGCGCGTCGTCCACGAAGCCGCGCCGCCGGCGCCCATCGTCACACCCGCCGACAGCGCAGACGCGCGCATGCGCCACGGCATCGGCCGTCCCTACGCGCTCTTCATCGGCACGCTGCAGCCCCGCAAAAACCTGTTGCGAATCGCCCAGGCATTCGCCACCTTGCGCGCCGCCGGCCATGACCGATTCGACCTCGTCCTCGCCGGCGCGCCCGGCTGGAAAAGCGAGCCACTTCTCGCCGCGATTGACCACCTCGGCCTGGGCAGCGCGCTTCACCGCACCGGTTACCTGAGCCCAATTGATGCCGCGGCGCTGTTGCACGGCGCGCTTTTCTTCTGCTATCCTTCTCAATTTGAAGGCTTCGGCCTTCCCGTGCTCGAGGCGCAACAAGCAGGAGTGCCCGTCTTGACATCCAACAACTCGTCTCTGCCCGAAATCGCAGGCGATGCCGCCCTCCTCGTCGACCCTACCGACGTCGATGCAATCGCCGCCGCCATGCTCCGCCTGAGCATGGACGAAGAATTGCGCGCCCAACTGATTGCCGCCGGCCACGAAAACGTCAAACGCTTCTCCTGGCAGA
>CAYJNV010000092.1:8590-14590 GCA_964370975.1 uncultured Caldilineaceae bacterium
TTGCGCCTTCGCGTCGCATTTCCCGCTTCACGGACACTGAATCATGACTCCCGAGCCACGCCCTGAATTCGCCCGCTACCTCAACATCCGCAGCGCCGTCGCACCTGTGCTCGCCCCCGAGGGCGGACGCGTCGCCTTCCTCACCGACGTCACCGGCACCTTCCAGGTGTGGAGCGTAGGCACGCGCGGCGAGGGTGACGCCCACTGGCCACGCCAACTCACCTTCATGAGCGAAAAGGTTTGGGAGCTCTATGGCACGAGCGCCGCACCGCACCTCATCGCCGTGAGCGATGTGGGCGGCAACGAGCGCTACCAATTCCACCTCATCTCCAACTTCGGCGTTGATGGCGAAGGTCACGAAACCCACGCCGTTCGCACGCTGACCACCAACGCCGACGCCATCCACACCTTTGGCGCATGGAGCGACAACGGGCGCGAGATCGTCTACACCTCCAACGCACGCAATGGCGTCGATTTCGACCTCTACCGCATGGATCTTGCCACCGTCACCGCCACCCTTATCCACGAGGCGCGCGGCCTGCGCAGCGCCGTCGCCTGGTCGCCCGACGGCCGCATCGTCCTCTCAGCCGAAGAAGTCGCTACGCTCGAGGTCGATCTCTTCGCGCTGGATCTTGCCACCGGGACCGAACACCGCATCACGGCGGGCCACAAGCCCGCCCGATACTGGGCCTTCGCATGGACCGTGCGCGGCCTCTATCTGCTCACCGACGCCACGCACGATCGCGGCGCGCTCTGCCGCATGGATCCCGATGGTGGCTCGCTCACGCCCCTCTTCAGCGCCGACGACGAACCAGGTCACGGCGAACTGGAGCTCTTTGCTGTGGCCCACGACGGCCGCACCGCCGCTTTCACCATCAACGTGCAGGGCTACAGCCACCTCTATTTGCTTGACCTGCTCAGCGGCCGCCGGCAGCGCGTCGACGACCTTCCCGACGGCGTTATCTCCTCCATCCGCTTCAATGCGCGCGGCACCTTTCTCGTCTTCGCGCTGCAAACGCCCGTCGCCACCTCCGACGTTTGGTCGGTGCGTGTGCTCGATGCCACAACGCGCAAACTCACCTTCAGCAACCGCGCCGGGCTGGACGTGACCACCTTCAGCAAGCCCGCGCTGGTACAATTCCCCTCCTTTGACGGCCGCCAAATTCCCGCCTTTGTCTACACCCCCCAGGGCGACGCGCCCGCCGGCGGCTTTCCCTGCGTTCTCTATGTGCACGGCGGCCCCGCCAGCCAGTTGCGCCCCGAGCTCTTCGTCACCTTCCAGTACTTCCTCAGCCAGGGTTTCGCCATCCTCGCGCCCAACGTGCGCGGCAGCACAGGCTATGGCCGCGCTTGGGTTGCGCTTGATGACGTTGAACTGCGCATGGACTCCGTCGCCGATCTCAAGGCCGCCGTCGACTGGCTCCACACCCAGCCCGCCATCAATGGTGACCGCATTGCCATCTATGGCCGCTCCTACGGCGGCTTCATGACGCTGGCCGCGCTCACCGAATATCCCGAAGCCTTCGCCGCAGGTATTGACGTGGTCGGCATTGCCAATTGGGTCACCTTTCTCGAGCGCACCGGTCCCTGGCGGCGCGCCCACCGCGAGCGCGAATACGGTAGCCTCGCGACCGACCGGGATTTCCTCGAGCGCATCTCGCCCATCCACAAGGCCGAAGCCATCCGCGCCCCTCTGCTTGTGCTGGCAGGCGACAACGACCCGCGTGTCCCCATCTCTGAGTCCGAACAGGTAGTCGAGCGCGTGCGCGCCAACGGCGGCACTGTCAAATTCGTCCGCTACGCTGACGAGGGACACATCTTCAGCAAGCTCGCCAACCGCATCGACAGCTTCACCCAAATGGCCGATTTCCTCAACCATTACCTCAAGTAGCGGCCAGACAGGCGACTAATTGAGAGTGGCGGCGTCTTTTGTCGCTTCGCATTTCCATGCTAGAATGAGCAAACCAAACGTTCCGGCGTTGCGCATCCATGCCGAGCCTACACCGCGCCCACGTTGATAGGATGCCATGCACCAGGTTAATTGCACCCACTGCGGACGAATCGTTCTGATTTCCCCGGACGCACCGCGCTGTTCCGTCTGTGGTCAGGACCTCCATACCCTCATCCCCGAGGGCTACACGGCCCCCTACTTCTACCATCGCGCCGCTGACCTCGCCGCACGTGGCGATCTGCCCAGCGCCCTTGCCGAAGCCGAGCGCGGCCTTGACTACATCGAATCCTCCGAACTGCGCCTGCTCGCCGCCATCCTCGCCAAGCGCCTCAACGACATGGACACCGTGCGCTCCCACGTGGCCGGCATACCCGTTGATGACCGCCTGCGCCAGGAAGCCGAATGGCTGCTCCGTTCGCAGATAACAGTACGGCCTACCGTCAATTCACTTGATGAGCCGGCCCCGCAGACCGCGCGCGCCGCCGCAGAGCCATCCACGGCGCGCGCCAAGTCCCCCTCACCGCTCGAAGGTACAACAGCGTCCGAAGCCGACGAGGCTGGACAGCAACCGCACGTCCACCCTGCTGCAAACGCAACGACCGGCGCAAGAGGAAGCGGCACCCTCTGGGCACAGCGCCTTTGGGGCACCGTCGCGCTCGTCCTCGTGCTTGTTGCCGGCGCCATGGGCTGGACGCTCCTCTCGAGCGGGCCAGACGCCCTCATGGCACTCCTCCCAGGTCTCAGCGAACCCAACCCCGTCGTCCAGAGCCAACCGCTCGAGGCCGTCACACCCATGCCGCTGGTGCTGCCCACGCCCACGCCCCGCGGCGCCGCGCCCGCCGTCCAGGCACAACCTGCCCAGCCCACAATCCCCGCCGATTTTGTGCTTGCACCTACCCCGGAGCCTGTCGCCGCAAGCGGCCTCGCCGCCGCTGCCGGCATCGCGCCCACCACGCTCGACTTGCCCGCGCTCCTCGTCAACAGCGGTCGCGCCGACCTGGCCACCGCCGACTTGCGCGCCGCCATCGAGGGCAACAGCGTGCGCCTCTCCGGCATCCTCACCAGCACAGCCGACCGCCAAATGATTATCGACCTCCTCGACAACATCCCCGCCCTCGACGACGTCAACGCCGTTGACCTCATCGTGCGTATCCCCGTCACCTACACGGTGCAGCAGGGCGATTCGCTCTGGAGCGTCGTCAGCAAATTCTACGGTGTTGATAGTGACCGTATGGCGCAACTCATCCAACTCAACAGCAGCGCCTTCGGCGAGAACCCCTCTCTTCAGGTAGGCGACGTACTGAAACTGCCCCCGCTCAACTAACGTCATACCGCGCTGCACGCGTAAGCCGCACCCAACCATACCCGCATGCCACCCGCTCATTTGCCGCGTCCTCTCCCCAGATAGAGAGTCTGCCCATGGATGCTCCTATCGCCTGGCTGCTCGAGGGTGACCCCTGGGTCCAATACCGAACGCGCCGTGACCTCCTCGATCAATCGGAGAGCGATCCCGCCGTGGCCGCCGCACGCGCTGCCATGCTCGCCCACCCGCACGTGCAGGCGCTGGTGGAGGAACTCGCCGGCTGGCCCGGCCATGTCATCGCCAGCCACAAAAGCGCAGGTCAATCATTCCACAAGTTGACTTTCCTCGCCGATCTTGGCATCAAAGCCCACGACCCAGGTATCGACGTGATTGTGGCGCGTATTCTTGCGCACCAGGCCGCTGAGGGCCCCTTCCAGCTTCCCATGGCAATCGCTCCCAGCCACGGCGGCACTGGCGAACAGACATGGGCATGGGCGCTCTGTGACGCACCGCTCATCGTCTATGCGCTCGCCGGCTTCGGCCTCGCACAGCACGCCATCGTGCAGACAGCCGCTACGCACCTGGTTGCGTTGGTGCGCGACAATGGCTGGCCGTGCGCTGTCTCCAAAGAGCTTGGCACATTTCGCGGCCCCGGCCGCAAGGATGATCCCTGCCCCTTTGCCAATCTCGCCATGCTCAAGGCGCTCTCAGTCCTGCCCAGCCTGTGCGATAGCAGCGCTGCGCACGCCGGCGCCGAGGCGCTGCTCACCTTGTGGAACGAGAGCGAGGCTCGCCATCCCTACATGTTCTTCATGGGCACGGACTTTCGCAAACTCAAGGCCCCCTTCATCTGGTACGACATCCTCCACGTGCTCGATGTCCTCTCGCGCTTCACGTGGCTTCGTGATGACTCCCGCCTCCTCGACATGTTGGCCGTCATGCAGCGCCGCGCCGATGCGCAAGGCCGCTATACCCCAGAGTCGGTTTGGACATCCTGGAAGGAATGGGAGTTTGGCCAGAAGAAGGTCCCCTCCCGCTGGCTGACCTTGCTGGCGTGGCGCATCGCGCAGCGTGTGGGAAGCAGCCACAGTCGGAAGTCCCGCTTTGCGTAGCCGGGGGCTTCCCAGCCCCCGGTTTTCTACCCTGCGGGCTCGGTTCTGCGCGCATTCACAGAGTCTACACGTGCATCGGTCCTGCACTCCGGGGGCTGGGAAGCCCCCGGCTACACAAACATGCGCCCCTGCGTAACATGAGTTACCAGTTCACCGTTTACCAATAACTGTTCACCAGCCAACCCTACGCGTGCACCAACTCGCGCGGGTCTTCCGCCAGGGCGGGCATGCCCTCGGCTTCCATTTCTTCAAGGAACCGGGTGGCCTGCATCGCCGCCGAACAGCCCTGCCCCACACTGGTGGCAACCTGCTTGTAGACCTTGTCCATGATCTCGCCTGCGGCAAAGACGCCGGGCACGTTTGTGCGCATCTTCTTGTCCACAATCAGGTGGCCGTCTTCGTCGAGCGCCAGCTTGCCCTGCATGAGCGCGTTGTTGGGCAAGTGGCCCACGAAGACGAAGATGCCGTCGGTCTCCAGATAGCCGGCTTCGCCGGTCACGGTGTCCAGCGTCTTGACGCCCACCACGCTGCCGTCGGCGCCCACGACCTCAGTGAGCACAGTATTCCACACCATTTCGATCTTTTCGTTGGCGAAGACGCGATCCTGAAGCAGCTTGCCCGCGCGCAACTTGTCGCGGCGGTGGAGGATACGCACACGCGAAGCGAATTTGGTGAGGAAGATGGCCTCCTCGGCAGCGCTGTCGCCGCCACCGATGACGAGCACATCCTTGCCGCGGAAGAAGAAGCCGTCGCAGGTGGCGCAGTATGAAACGCCCTTGCCCGTGTACTCCTTTTCGCCGGGGATTTGCAGGTAGCGCGGGCTGGCGCCTGTGCTCAGGATGAGGCTCTTGGCCCTGTATTCCTGGCCGCCCGTTGTGCGCACAAGGAAGGGGTGCTGGTCGACCACAATCTCGCTGACATAATCGAATTCGACGCGCGTGCCAAACTTCTCGGCCTGCGCCTTCATCTTTTCCACCAGGTCGGGGCCGCTCAGGCTATCGGGGAAGCCGGGGTAATTCTCGATGTCGTAGGTAAGGCTCACCTGGCCGCCGTACTCGTTGCCGGTGATAAGCAGCGGCTTGAGGTTGGCGCGCGCCGTGTAGAGGCCGGCCGTGAAACCGGCCGGTCCACTGCCGACGATGATGACTTCTTCGATGGGGGCAGCGTTGTCGCCGTGGCCAGCAATGTTGTGACCGTTTCCATTGGTTTCTATTGTCATTTAGTGTGCTCCGTATTCCACTATGCTTTTTATAGTGCCTTAGGCCATTGTACGACCGATGTGGCGCCATGTCAAGTGTAGCTGAACACAATGCGCGCCAATCAGAGCGAGGCCGCCAGATTTGGCGGCCTCGCTTCAAGCTCGTTTCTCAAGTGCCAAACGTCGGCTACAACCCCAAATACGCCTCGCTGACACGCGGGTCGTGCAGCAGGTCGGCCGCCAGCCCCGCCATGGCGATTTCGGGCTTGGCCAGTGCACCGCGCCGATTGCCCAGTCGCTCTACATGGACATGGTCGTGTCCGGGTATGTCTCAGAAAGGTCGATGTTGTGTCAGATTGCGGCGATCAGCCCCGCTGTTGTTGCCATGTCCAGATCAGGAGAATCAGTGGTACCTGTGCCACGGCGTAGACCACGT
>CAYJNV010000093.1:0-11030 GCA_964370975.1 uncultured Caldilineaceae bacterium
GGAGGACCTGGGCCGCGCCTAAACTCACAAGAACCCCGACGCGAAGGCGCAAAGATATTGTGTTGAATGTCAAGCGGCGAAGGCGTAATTTGGGTCATATGGCTTGCCGGACTTCAAGACGCCGTAGACGATGTGAAGCATTTTGCGCATGGCAGCGCCGTTGACAACCATCTTGTGCCGACCCTCTGCTTTGAGTCGTTCTGCGAGTGCATGGACGTGTGGATTCCAGCGGATGGCACTGAGGATGGGCATGAAGAGTCCGGCACGAATGTGAGAGTTGCCTTGCTTGGAGAGACGCGACTTCTTCTTGACGCTGGTGCCTGAAGTGACGTGAGTTGGATTCAGTCCGGCGTAGGCCACCAACTGGCCAACCCTGGCAAAGGCACGCACATTGGGAATCTCGGCGATCAGCATGACAGCGGTGGTGAAGGCGATACCCTTGATGGACACGAGGAGCTTCACCTGCGCAGCAAGCTCAGGGTACTCGTCAAGCAGTTGTTTGGCTTCTGTTTCAAGCAGCTTGATGCGCTTCTCAATGTGCTTGAGATTCTGTTTGATGTCCTTTTCCACGGCCGACGCTTCAAGGCCGGCCTTGAGGCGATTGCGCTCACGCTGACGCTCGTTTTTGAGGTCTTGAATGCGGCGCGTGATGTCCTGGAGCTGGAGCTTTTCAGGCGGCAGAGGCGGCGTGGGGACGGGATTCTGACTAGCGCAGAACCATGCAATGGCGTCGGCATCAGCCTTGTCGGATTTGGTGCGTAGCATGCGGCTTTTGACGAAGTTGCAGGTGCGCTGCGGGTTGACGACGCTGACGGTATGGCCCTTCTCATAGAGAAAGCGGTGCAGCGCCCGCGCATAGCGGCCTGTGGCCTCCATGCAGGCGTGGACCGTGGTGTCTGAGGTCTGCACCAATCCCTTTTCGAGCCAGGCTACAAGCTTGGTGAAGCCGCCAGCGTCATTGCTGAAGTGACCCCGTGCGACAATGGCGCCATTGCTCCCACCGAGTAGCAGCGAGGCGTTGAAGGTCGACTTGGAGATATCGATCCCCAAGGCAGGCACGATGGGCTTGTCCATCAGGTGACGCTCCTTGTGATGAAGTGGTGTATGCCACAGAGCACACGCGTACAACGTGTGCAACGTGTACAACGTGGTAACGGATGATGGGACGACAACAAGTGGCGGCAGACCCTTCGCATAGGTGACGTCTTGTATACAGGCTGACCGCTTGCGGCCTTCTCTGCGCCCTGCAGGGCGCAGAGAAGGCCGGCGACGGCCGCCTACGATATTGTCCGCACTCGAACGAAGGGCAGAAGGAGCGGGAGCGAATCTTTGCGCGGAGGTTTTCCCTGGAGCCGCAAACGAGCTTCACCGCTCCCCTGCCAGACAACCTGCAAAGCAGGATTATCCCATAACTGTCGTCCAACCGGACGGCGACAACGGACGTCGTCACGGCGCGATCGCGAATGCCAAGTGGGCGGCACCCTGCGGGTGCCGGTTCCAACATCCCGCTACTGCATCGCGTTTCGGAATGAACTTGCCTACAACATCAACATACAAGACGCAAAGACACGCAAAGAATAGCGACAACAAGGAAGGCCTTTCATGTTGTTGCCCTTCTTTGCGTGTCTTTGCGTCTTTGCGTCGAGGTTGTTGTTGTTGGCGCGGGCGTGCGATAATGGGTGCACATCATCCGCTATCGAACCCTGTGAAGAAGACCATGCAAATCTCCGAAATCCAGACATATCTCCTTGCCAACCACATCGATGGTTGGCTGCTTTATGATTTTCGCGGCAGCAACCCTGTCGCGCTGCACGTTGCGGGCATTGCCACAAGTGGCTCGCGCCGCTGGTTCCTCTGGATCCCGGCAGTGGGCGAACCCCGCTGGCTGATCCACGCCATCGAAGGCAGCACCTTCCGCAATGTTGCCCCCGGCATGGAGGGCGAGAAGCTGGTCTACGCCGGCTGGCGCGAACTGGCCGATCTGCTGCCAAAGCTTATTGGCGCAGGCGACGGCAAATCGCTGCGCATTGCCATGGAGTACAGCCCCGGCAACGCCATCCCGTACATCAGCCGCGTGGATGCGGGCACAAAGGAACTGGTGGAAGAGAGCACCCACGCCCAGATTGTGAGCAGCGCAGACCTTGTGCAACTGGCACAGGCCGTACTCACCGAGGCGCAGCTGGAGAGCCACCGGCGCGCGGCCGTGATTTGCCTGGCCGCCAAGGATGCCGCATTTGCACACATCCGCGCTTGTTTACGCTCGGCTACGGCCACCAGCGAATTCGAGATTCAGCAGCTCATTACCGAATACTTCACCGCCAACGGCTGCGAAACCGACCACCCAGCGATTGTCTCGGTTAACGCCCACGCCGCCGACCCGCACTATGCGCCCACGCCCGCCACCAGCCGCCCCATTGTGTCAGGCGACATGGTGCTGATTGACCTGTGGGCTCGTCTGGCGGGTGACCCCACGGCCTGCTACGCCGACATTACCTGGACGGGATACTGCGGCGCACAGGCGCCCGCTCGCGCGTCCGCGATCTTTGCGCACGTGGCTGCAGGGCGCGACGCCGCGGTGGCGTTGGCCGCGCAGCGCATAGCCGCCGGAGAGCCGGTCTACGGCTATGAGGTGGACGACGCCTGCCGGGCCGTCATTGCAGCCGCGGGCTATGGCGAAGCCTTCTTCCATCGCACAGGCCACAGTCTGGGCACGCTGGGCCACTTCAACGGTGTCAATATCGACAACTACGAAACGCAGGACAGGCGTGCGCTTATCCCCGGCATCATGTTCACAATCGAGCCGGGCATCTACTTGCCCACCTACGATTTTGACGGCGCAGGCACGGCCAAAGGGCTGGGCATCCGCAGCGAAATCAACTGCTTCGTCCACGCCGATCGCCTGGAGGTGACGACGCTGCCCCTTCAAACCGAAATTCTCGCGCTGCTGTAGTTGCAAACCACAATGCAACAGCCAGCCCTACTCAAGGGCGCAACAGCAACACCTTGACGCAAAGGCGCAAAGCCGCAAAGGAACGCAAAGAAGAGCAACAACAAGAACTGACTTCTTTGCCTTTGCTTTTCTTTGCGCTCCTTTGCGGCTTCGCGCCTTTGCGTCAAATTGCTGTTGTTGCAGTTTGAGGCCAACTGCCATGCAACGTAAAGAATTCACCACGCGTCCCCGCCGCATCGCCCTCTTCGTCACATGCATGGTGGACATGCTCTACCCCGATGTGGGCATGGCGACCGTGGAATTGCTCGAGGCGCAGGGCGTCGAAGTCATCTTCCCGGAGGAGCAAACCTGCTGCGGCCAGCCCGCGTTCAACTCGGGCTTTCGCGACGAAACGCGTGCCGTGGCGCGCCACTTTCTGGACGTCTTTGAACCGCTGCTGGCCTCGGGCCGCGTGGACGCGCTCGTTGCTCCCAGCGGCAGTTGCACCGCGATGGTGGCGCACTACTATCCAGTCCTCTTTGAGGACAATCCTGCCGACGCCGCCGACCTGCGCCGCGCCAAGACCGTAGCCGCCGCCACATTCGAGTTGACCGAGTTCCTTGTGGATGTGCTGGGCGTCACCACCACGGGCGCGCACCTGGAGCAGAAGGTGACCTATCACGCCTGCTGCCACACATTGCGCGAGATGGGAATTGACCGCCAGCCGCGCCTGCTGCTCTCCGCCGTCGAGGGGATTGAGGAAGTGTCAATGCAGGGGGCCGACGAGTGCTGCGGCTTCGGCGGCACCTTTGCGATCAAGAATGGTCCCATCAGCAGCGCCATGGGGCAACGCAAGACCGCCAATGCGGTGGCGAGTGGAGCCGACATCGTCGCGCTTTGTGATGTCTCGTGCATGACGCACATCAACGGCATGCTGAGTCGCCAGGGGCAGGTGTGCCGCGCCGTGCACATTGCCGAAATTCTGGTGGCGCAGACAGATTCGCCTGCGCCACCTGCGCCCAAGGAGCCACCGCCACCACCACCACCACCGCCGCCCATCCCGCGCCGCGAGCCGCCGCCTCCCGCCGCCGACCGGCCCCGCCGCTGGCAGGATGTGCGGTGACTGCAACCTCGACGCAAAGACGCGAAGACGCATAGACACAGAGGAGCATTTCGAAAAGCAGCAAATGACAATGCCAAGGAAGTCATTTCCAGTTGTTGCTTTTCTTTGCGCCGTTGCGCCTTTGCGTCGAATTTGGCCTGGCTGGACTGCCCATGCAACTGCCTGATAATCTGACAATTGAGCGCCTCGAAACGATAATCTTCCGGCTGCCACTGCGGGGTGCGCTGCGCTGGGGCAAGCACAGCAGCCTGCATGAGGCGCGCCATGTGCTTGTGCGCGTCACCCTCTCGGATGGGAGCAGCGGCGTGGCCGAAGCGCCGCCGCGCCCCACCATCTACGGCGAAACGCCAACCACCATCTGCGCCGTTATTGCCGAGGAACTGGCCCCGCGCCTGATTGGCGCACCGGCAAACACCGCGCCAGCGCGCCTGCATGAGATCAAGTTTAACTATGCCGCCAAGGGCGCTGTCGATATGGCGCTTTACGACGCCGTTGCGCAGAGCGGTGGCCAGACGCTGGCGGCGCTTCTGGGCAGTGGCGATGCGCCGCTGGCCGTCTCCTACATTCTGGGCATGGGCAGCGCCGATGAAGTGATGGCCGAAGCGCAGCGCGTTGTGGATGCAGGTGTGCGCGTCCTCAAGGTGAAAGTGGGGCGAGACCCTGGTGCGGATCTGACGCAGATTGACGCTTTGCAACAGGCGTTGGGCCCCGGAGTGCAGATGTACGCCGACGTCAACGAGTGCCTTTCGCCTCAGGATGCGCCGCGCGTGTTGGCGGCGCTGCGCGCGCGAGGCTTGCTCTACTGCGAGGAGCCGCTGCCCGTGGAAATGGTGCGCGAACGTGCGGCATTGCGCGCGCAGGCTCTTGTGCCCCTCATCGCCGACGACAGCGCCTTCACCCTTCGCGAATTGGCGCGTGAGCTTGCGCTTGACACCTTCGACGTCCTCAACATCAAGACCGCACGCACCGGCTACACCGAATCTGAGCAGATGCGAGTCGCTGCGCTTGCAGCAGGCAAGGGGATCATGGTTGGGTCGCAGGCCAGCGCCGGATTGGGCGCAGCGCGCGCAGGGCTCTTTGCCGCCCGCCCCGGCATTGCACATCCTTCGGAACTGACCTTCTTCCTCAAGCTTGAGGCGGATATCATCGCCGCGCCCATCCCCATTGTCGACGGCTGCATCCGCCCCGCCGATCTGGCGGCTGTGCAGGTGGATGCCGATCGGCTGCGCGACTTCACGGTCGCGCAGCCTTGACGCCCGAGCGCCCTCCCCTTTGACTTTCCCCCGGCCTTCTTTTACGATAAGCCTCCGGGCGCAGCGCGCGCCCACGAATCTGCTCTGCATGTGAGGCAACGCACGCACCGTATGGCACTTCTTCCCATTTTGACAATCGGCGGCCCCGAAGACGCCGTGCTGCGGACACCTGCGACGCGTGTGCGTCAATTTGATCCCAACCTCCATCAACTGCTTGACGACATGGTCGAGACGCTGCGTGACGCGCCGGGCGTGGGCCTGGCCGCGCCGCAGGTCGGCCATCCACTGCGCGTGGCAGTGATTGAGTATCCTGAAGACGACGAGGAAGAGGACAGCCCCATGCGCCTCTACGAGATCATCAATCCGGAGATCATCAAGGCGCGGGGCAGCGAGCTGGGTCAGGAAGGCTGCTTGAGCATGCCCGGCTTGACGGCGGACGTGCAGCGCGCCACACATGTGGTGGTGCGCGCACAGGATCGTTATGGGCACGAGGTGCGCATCAAGGCGTATGACTGGCTGGCGCGCATTTTTCAGCACGAGATCGATCACCTGCTGGGCGTGCTCATGACCGACCGCGCCGATGAGGTGTACCGCACGATCAAGAACGCCGACGGCGGCTACGAGGCTGTGCCGATCGAGAACACGTTGCGCCGACCGTTGCCTGTCTCCAGCTGAACCAAACATTTCCTGAACGCAGAACCAAGGCAAACGGCCGTAAACAAAATGAAATGTGCTTTCTTGTTGTTTCCTGCCGTTTCCGTTGGCTCTGCGTACAGTATTGTAGTTAGTTGGCCACGTTCACCGTCACATCACACACGGGCGGGAAGTTGCCTGTTTGGTCAATGACCGTGAGACGAATGAGCAACGGCCCGTTGGCAAATGCCGCCGTATTGACGGTGCCAAGCGGCGCACCGTTGACCGGGCTGTTGCCCGAGCCGACGAAGTTCAGCGCGCCGCCCGGCGCGCCCGCCTCAAGCTTGTACGAGGCAAAGTTGTCGTGGGTGGCATTGCCGGTAATCGCGATTCCGCCCGACACGCTCTGCCCCTCGCCTGGCGACGTGATAAGCGAGCGCGCGTCGGTGCAGGCGGCGACGCCTGTATCAACTGGTGGCGCGACGGCGGCGACGGGCGCTGCGGTGGTTGCGGGCGGCCGGCCCACCGGCGTGGCCGTGGGCAGCAGCACCGTTTCGGGCGTTGCAACGGTCGCGGGGTCAACCACGGGCACGCCAGCAGGCGGACTGCCAACGAGCTGTGCGAAGATCCACGCGTTGTTGTCCATCAGGAACCACTGCGCGTCGGCCGTCTGCCCGACAATGTTGATCTGGTCGTTGACCTGGGCGGCGCCCACAATCGCAGCATCGAGGCTGGGTGAGGCGCGCAGGTTGGCCTGCACAGCCACGGTGGCTGGCTGCGCGGCAGGAGTGGCTGTGGGCGGCACGGCTGTCGGCGTGGGCGGTGCGGGCGTGGCTGTGGGCGCGGGCGGCGTGGCTGTGGGCGCGATCGCGGCGTTGCCGTCGGGCGCGACAACGACCGGCGCCGCAATCACGGCTGCGGCGCGGCTTGGGTCGACCGCGGTGGCATCGGCTGGTTGTCCACCTTCTGCAGTGTCGACGGCAGCACCACCCGCGGGACCTGCGTCAAAGACACTGGTAGAGGTGGGCGTTGGGCCCGCATCGGCAAGCACGGCCAGCGAGCGCGTGGGCGTTGGCCGGGGGTCGCTGGCGAACCAGCCCGCGACCGCATCGCTCGCGCCTGATGCCGTGTTGGTAATGCCCGCGAGCATGGGGCCGCCAAAGCGGCTGAGCCCCCAGATGACAAGCAGCAACGCAGCGATCCCGCCAATCACGGCGAAGAGCGGCCCAAGCTTGATTGGAGTACGCTCTTCCAGCGTGTCGGGCTCGTCGCGCAGCCCCACGTCCTTGGGGCGATAGTCCACCTGGCGCATGGGCGGCAACGTGGATCCGGCGCTTGTGGACGCAAGCGCGTTTGAAAGCGACGGATCAACCACGGAGCGCCGCCGTTCGACGATCTCTGTTGGCTCGAGGCCCAGGTAGGCGGCATAGTTGCGCAAAAAGCCTCGGCCGACCACCTCGCCCGGGAGCAGCTGCCACTCATCGGCTTCAAGCGCCGAGAGATACTTTTGACGAATCTTGGTGGCGGCCTCAACTTCGGCCAGGGAAGCGCCCAGGGCTTCGCGCCGCTCACGCAGCGCCGCGCCCAATGTCGCCCCCGCCATGAGTATGCTGCGGCCGCCGTCATCGATACGATCAGGCCGCTCGGGGCGTTCGGGGCGGTCAGACCATTCCGTCCGACCTGTGGGGTTCTTGGTTCCTATCATGTTTTCTTTTCGTAGTCTCCTTACAACCAGAGCGAAGTCTATCCCGCGCATCGCGCTTTGTCAATTTGTCGCGCAAGAACCGGCGCTTCGCTCTCGCCCTCGCGCGAAACCCGAGAGGAGAGCGGAACCAGTGAAGTCACGCCGGCGTGGTGACCGCAACATTCGTCACGCGCGCCGGTTGACAGCCCCCGTGCCTGCGCTACAATGGGGACGTGCGACATTCCATGCTGGATAGCGCGCAGCGCATCATCGTAGCCATCGTTTTCCTGGCCCTGGGGGGCATTGCGTTAGTCGGCGCAGAGGCGGCAGGTATTCAACTGCCCGGCGCTGATGGCGTGCAGCCACAGGCCTTTGTGCGCGCCGCCCAGGGAAGCGAGATTGCGCTCATTTCCGGCCACGCCGGCAATGACTCGGGAGCCGTGTGCGAGGACGACGGCGGCACCGTCACACTCACCGAAGCCTCCGTAAACTCCCGCGTGGCCGAAGCTGCCGCCACACGCCTGCGGCGCGCAGGGGCCAGCGTCACAATCCTCAACGAGTTTGATCCGCGCCTCGACAACCTCAAGGCAGACGTGCTTGTGAGCCTGCACGCCGACAGTTGCATTGATGCCAGCGGCTTCAAGGCGGCGGTGTATACCTACAGCGAAATCCCCGGCACCGATGCTGAGTTGCTGGCCTGCATCGAACGCGACTACCCGGTGGCTACGGGTTTGCCCCATCACCCCAACACCGTTACCCACAACATGACCGAATATCACGCCTTTCGTGCGATAGCGCCCACCACGCCCGCCGCGATTCTCGAATTGGGCTTCCTGGGGGGTGACAGGGCGATCCTCGAGGGCGACCCCGGACGCGTGGCCGCGGGTGTAGCCGACAGCATTCTCTGCTTCCTGCGCGGCGACATCCTCACGCCCATGCCGGAACCGGCCGTCGAACTCGACGGGAGCGCGACCCCGTGAGCCGCGCCCAACTTGAGATTCGCGCCGAATTGCCCGCTGCGCTGGACGCAATGGCACTGGCTGACCTCTGGAATGCAAGCATGGCTGACGATATGCCCACGAGCGCCCGGCTGCTGGCGTGGGCGCTGGACGCGCAGCCGCCGCGCAGCGTGGCAGTCTGGCTTGCGTGGCAGAATGGTCAGCCTGTGGGTTTTGCACTTGCCTCGCATTTAGGCGAGGCCGGGATAGGCTGGGTAGATGCGTTGGCTGTGCCGGCACGCTCCAATCGCGCCGCCGTTCGCACTGCGCTGCTGGCCGCAGTCGCGCTGTGGCTGCAGGGCGCTGGTTGCGTCGCCATGCAAATTGGCGGCGGCCCTCGAAGCCTCATGCGCGGCATTTTGCAGTCGTCGCCGCGCGCCGCTTTCTTTGTGAGCCGCGGCTATGCCGATGCGGGCAGCGTCGCCGATATGAGTGCGGACCTGGCTCGCTATGCACCGCCCGCCGATACTCCCGCCTTTGCAGGCGTGGTGCGCCCGCCTCACGCTCACGATCGCGATGAGGTGAACGCGTTCCTCGCCAATCCTGCTGCACTCTGCAACATACCCATGGACGTGGATGCCGATACGGCCGCGCTCCTGCTTTTGACGGACACGCTGCGCGACGGCCGCTTTGCCGATCTCATGCTGCTATGGTCGGCGCGCGGCCTCGAGGGGCTGAGCCTCCTGCTCTTTGCCGATTCGGCAACTCCGCTCGATCTCGCCTACCCCTACACGCTGCCCCGCCCCTGGTCGGCAATCGGCCCCCTGCTTGTGCGCGCAGATTCCGCAGCAGGCGCGGCGGGCATGTTGCTCGACGCGGCGATGCGGCGGCTGCACAACAATGGCGCCAACAGTTGCGTGGCAATGGGTGTGCGCGAGCGTGCGCTCTATGCCGCCTATGGCTTCGAGCCGGTGCGCACCTGGTCGGTTTTCGTCAAGCGCCTATAGCGTCAGCCAAGCGACAGCGCCCCGCCGGAGACGTGGCACAAACCCCACCTGCCCACCCCCACCTTTCCACAGAGGAACCCCGGCTACACTCCCAATCGCGTTGATTCCGTAAACTGTCGGGTAGAAGATCTATCTCCCTTCGGGAAAGGAATCACGCGTGAACATCACTCTCAAAAAATCGCCGGCCGCCTTCTTGCTGATGGCACTCCTGCTTGGCGGCGCGCTGGTTGCGCGCCCCGCCCTGGCGCAGACGAGCGCACTCTCTGCTGCGCCATGCGCCGCCACAGTGAACGTGCAGGCGGGCGACACGCTCTCCACGATAGCCGCACGCACCCTGGGCAACATGGCCGCCTACCCGCGCATTGTCGCTGCCACCAATGCCGCGGCCGCCGGCGACGCTTCGTTTCCAACCATTGCCAACGCCAACCAGTTGGTTGTTGGCTGGAAACTCTGCCTGCCTGCAGGCGCAAGTGCGCCCGCGAGCGCTGCCGTCGACACGGCCACAGCGCCTGCTGTGCGTGCCAGCGCGACGGCCACGCCCGCGCCCAGCGCCACAGCCGTCGCGCGCCCGCCCATCGACCCCATCACACTTACGCTCACCTGGCTGGCGCAGCAGAAGACGCCGGGCAGCGCCATCACCGTGGAGGAGACGCTTGCGCCCGGCGGCAACTACAACCGCTACCTGGTTTCCTATCTCTCCGAAGGGCTGAAGATCAACGCCTACATGACGGTGCCGCAGGGCGGGCAGCCTGCAACGGGGTGGCCGACCATTGTCTTCAATCACGGCTACATCCCCCCAACCGTCTACCGCTCCACCGAGCGCTATATTGCCTACCAGGATGCGTTTGCGCGCAACGGCTACATCGTATTCCGCCCTGACTATCGCGGCCATGCCTTTTCCGAAGGAGAAGCCACCGGAGCCTATGGCTCGCCTGGCTACACGATTGACGTGCTGAACGCGCTCGCCTCGGTCAAGGCCGACGCACGTGTGGACCCCAACCGCATCGGCATGTGGGGCCATTCACTGGGTGGCTTCATCACGCTGCGCGCGATGGTCGTCAACGATGACATCAAGGCGGGCGTCATCTGGGCGGGGGTGGTGGGCGGCTACGCCGACATGCTGGAGAATTGGCGACGCAACCCCAACGTGATCCCCACGGCCATCCCGCAGAGTGCACGCCGCTGGCGCGCTGACCTGGTGGCGCAAATGGGCACGCCTGCCGAGAACCCCTTCTACTGGAACTCGATTTCGGCCAACTCGTATCTGGATACGCTCTCCGGCCCGGTGCAATTGCACCACGGCACGGCGGATACGGATGTGCCCGTCGCGTTCTCGCGCACGCTGCAGGACGAGATCGAAGCGGCGGGCGGCACGGTGGAGTATTTCGAGTATGCCGGCGACAACCACAATCTCTCCAACTCGCTCTCCGCGGCGCTGGAGCGTTCCGTGGCCTTTTTCGACA
>CAYJNV010000093.1:11130-14422 GCA_964370975.1 uncultured Caldilineaceae bacterium
TACCCGACATCCGACGCGCTACACCGACACCCGACACCCCCATGCCCGAGCTCTTCCAGGTTCACACGCCAGCCGCCGCCTGGCAGCAGTTGCTGGACCACTTCCACGCCACGCCGCGCAACGAGACGCTGCCCACCTGGGATGCGCTCGACCGCGTGCTGGCCGCGCCCATCGTTTCCCCCCAGGACCTGCCCACCTTTGCCCGCGCCACCATGGATGGCTACGCCGTCAACGCCGCCGACACGTACGGCGCGTCACCTGGCTTGCCCGCTCTGCTCAACGTGGTGGGCGAGGCGGCCATGGGTCAGGCGGCCACTCTGCCCGTGGGCGTGGGTGAGGTGATGCTTGTACACACCGGCAGCATGATGCCGCCGGGGGCCAACGCCGTCGTCATGGTCGAGCAGACGCAGCGTATCGATGACGAGAGCATCGAGGTGATGAAGGCGGTGGCCGAAGGCGAGAATGTGCTCCAGGTGGGCGAAGATGTGCGCCATGGTGAGCGGCTCTTTGACGCAGGCCACCTGCTGCGCCCGCAGGATATTGGCGGGCTGGTCGCGCTGGGGATTACGCAGGTTGAGGTAGCCGCCAAACCACGCGTGGCGATCATCTCGTCGGGCGACGAAGTTGTGCCCCCCGAGGCGACGCCGGCAATTGGCCAGGTGCGCGACATCAACTCTTATGCATTGGCTGCCCTCGTGCAGCGCGCCGGCGGCGAAGCGCTGCGCATGGGCATCATCCCCGACCAGCGCGCCGCGCTTGAGCAGGCGGCGGCGGCCGCCTTTGCACGCGCCGATATCATCCTCTTCTCGGCGGGCAGTTCGGTCAGCGAGCGTGACATGACGGCCGCTGTGATCGACGCACTCGGTGCGCCGGGGGTGCTGGTGCACGGCGTGAGTGTGAAGCCGGGCAAGCCGGCGATCCTGGCCGTGTGCGACGGCAAACCGGTCTTCGGACTGCCCGGCAACCCAGTGTCGGCCATGGTGATCTTCGACCTCTTTGTGGCCCCCACCATCCGCATGTTGATGGGCGCACACGAGCCTCGTCGCCTGCGCGTCCAGGCGACGCTGGCGCGCAACCTCGCCTCTGTCACCGGCCGCGAGGACTACGTGGCCGTGCGCCTTGAGGAGCGCGACGATGGCCTGTGGGCCGTGCCGGTGCTGGGTAAATCAAATCTCATCTACACGCTGGTCCACGCCGATGGCACGGTGGTTGTCCCGCTCGACTCCAACGGCGTGGCTGCGGGTGCGACGGTCGAGGTGCTTCTATGACGCAGCAAATCCCCCAGCAGATGCCCTACTTGCACGACATTGGCATGGACGAGGCGCTGGCTGCGTGGCACGCTGCGCTGACCGCAGTGGGGCTGCTGCAACCGCTCGAGGCCGAGTCTGTCGAACTGGACGCGGCGCTGGGCCGTGTCACGGCTGAGGCCGTGTGGGCGCGCATCTCCTCGCCCCATTATCACGCCAGCGCCATGGATGGCTACGCTCTCAACGCCGACGCCAGCCGCGGCGCTTCGGAGACGAATCCCGTGCGTCTGCAGGTTGATGTGGATGCACTTTACGTAGACACAGGCGATCCGCTGCCGCCCAACACCAATGCTGTGGTGATGATTGAAGCGGTCCAGCAGGCTGAGATCGCAGAGGGTGCGGCCATCGAGATCATCGCCGCTCTGCCTCCCTGGCAGCATGTGCGCGCCATGGGTGAGGACATGGTGGCGAGCGAACTGGTGCTCCCCTCGAATCACAGGCTGCGCCCGCAGGATTTGGGGGCGCTGGCCGGGTCGGGCCACATGACCGTCTTGGTCCATCGGCGGCCGCGCGTGGCCATCATCCCCACGGGCACAGAGCTTGTGCTGCCGGGTGCGCCCCTCAAGCCCGGCGACATCATCGAGTACAACTCGCTGGTGTTGGGCGCACAGGCGCAGGAGGCAGGCTGCGAAGTAACCCGCTACCCCATCCACCGCGACGACCGCGCCGTGATCCTTGCCACGGTAGAGGCGGCGCTGGTGGCGCATGACCTGGTTGTGATCAACGCCGGCTCTTCGGCGGGCTCGGAGGACTTCACCGCCTCGATAGTGCAGGAGTTGGGTACGCTGTGCGTTCACGGCATTGCCATGCGCCCGGGCCACCCGGTCATCCTGGGCGTGGCGCGCAGCCAGGGACGCGGCCGCGCGCTGGTGGGCGTGCCTGGCTATCCCGTTTCGGCGGCAATGACCTTTGACATCCTCGTCAAGCCGCTGCTTTACCGTTGGCAGGGATTGTTGCCGCCCGAGCGCCCCGTGATCCAGGCGGCGCTGACGCGCAAGACCGTGTCACCAATGGGCGAGGACGAGTTCCTGCGCGTGGCCGTGGGCAAAGTGGGCGGGCGCGTGGTGGCCACACCGCTCGCGGGCGGCGCAGGGGTGATCACATCGCTCGTCAAAGCAGACGGCATTGTGACAATCCCGCGCTTCAGCGAAGGCATCCACGCCGGCGCGCTGGTCGATGTTGCGCTGATGGTGGAGCCGCGCAACGTGGCCAACACGATCCTCGCGATTGGCAGCCACGATCTCACACTTGATCTGCTCGCCGACCTGCTGCGCCGCCAGACGCCCCACTTGCGCCTCGTCTCGGCGCATGTGGGGTCGTATTCGGGATTGCTCGCGCTGCAGCGGGGCGAGGCGCACCTGGCCGGTTCACACCTGCTTGACGAGGATACCGGGAACTATAACGTGGGCTCCATCGACAAGCTGCTTGTGCAGCAGGGCATCCACGGCGTACTGTTGGGCTTTGTGCACCGCACGCAGGGCATTATGACGCCGCCGGGCAACCCCATGGGCATTACCACGCTGCAGGACCTGGCGCGCGCCGATGTGCTTTTCGTCAACCGCCAGCGCGGCGCTGGCACGCGCGTGCTACTCGATTACCAACTCAAGCAGCAGGGCATCAACCCGCGTGCCATTCGCGGCTACGAGCGCCAGGAGTACACGCATTTGGCCGTTGCCGCAGCCGTGGCCTCGGGCGCGGCCGACTGCGGCCTGGGCATACTCGCCGCGGCACGCGCGCTGGGGCTTGACTTCGTGCCGCTCTTTGGCGAGCGTTACGACCTGGTCATTCCCCAGGCGCACTACGCGAGCGACCTGCTCGCGCCGCTGCTGGCGCTCATGCGCGACCCCGCTGCGGGCTTCGCACAGGCCGTCCACGCACTTGGCGGCTACGAAACCACGCACATAGGCGAGGTGCTGGCTACCTTCTAGCCGAAATTTCGGTACGCAGAAACGGCGGAAAAAGCCGGAAACAACATGAAGTGCACA
>CAYJNV010000094.1:0-4474 GCA_964370975.1 uncultured Caldilineaceae bacterium
ACCCACGGGCAATAGTCTGGGTACTCCACCAGCATCAGCAGGCACGATAGCCCCCACAGAACCCACCAGCTCATCATCAGAAGCGGCTGGAAAGTGTTGCGTGACGGGTAGATGTACTTGATGGGCACGAAGACCAGCACCGCAAAGAGGACCACGATGGCAAAATTGAGCAACGGATTCCAGTCCAGCAGAAATACGTAGAGCGCCAACACGTTCCAGTAGGATGGGAAGCCCTTGAAAAAGTGATCCTCGGTCTTGGCGTCGGCCTGGCTGAACTGGTAGGCGGATGAAAGCAGGATCAACGCAGCGCCCACCACGGCCGCGCGTGCCGGCAGCACATCGGCCATGTAGAGAAAATACGCGGGTACGAAGACGTAGTTCAGATAATCGACGATGTTGTCGAGCAGCGCGCCGTCAATCTGCGGCAACACATTCTTCACATCCACGCGCCGCGCCAGCGTGCCGTCAAAGGAGTCAATCAGCACGGCCGCGGCCATGAACCAGAAGGCCTGCACCCACAGGCCGTTGGTAATGGCAAGAATGGCCAGCAGTCCCCACACGGCGCTCGAGGCGGTAACCAGGTGTGTCAGCCACGCGCTCACAATACGCTTGCGCGAATGCGAGCGGACCTCGTCTTCGGGGTCAAACAGAATGTCCTGTGTGGTCATGGTGTCTACTCTTGGCCTCTCGTCCACGGCGAAGTGCGAGGCGGAAGCGCCTGCGCGGTTTCCGGGCCGCGCAATTCTATCATACATACGCGTCACGGCGCACCGGCGCGAAATGCGGCCTTTAGCGGATTCGTCCGACATACGCATCCTGAAAGTGAGTCGATCATATGTCAGGCCATATACCTAACGTGCTTGGCGTGCCTACAGTGCCCTTCAGCGAGCGCACAGTCGAGACAAACGGGATTCACTTGCATGTTGTGGAGGCCGGCACAGTGGACGCGCCGCTCGTGCTGTTGTTGCACGGCTTCCCCGAGTTCTGGCGCGCGTGGGGCAAGCAGATTGACCGCCTGGCTGCCGCGGGATGGCGCGTCTGGGCGGTGGATCAGCGCGGCTACAACCTGAGCGACAAGCCCGCAGGCGTTGATGCCTACAATCTCAATGTGCTCAGCGACGATGTGGTTGGCCTGCTCGATGCGGCGGGTGTGGAGCAGGCCGCGGTGGTCGGCCATGACTGGGGCGCGGCCGTGGCCTGGTGGACGGCCAATCGCTACCCTAACCGGCTGACCCGCATAGTGGTCATGAATGCGCCCCACCCGGTAGTGGGCATGCGCCAGTATCGTTCGAGCTGGAGGCAGCGACTGCGCAGCAGCTACGTCGTGTTCTTTCAAATACCCAGACTACCCGAGGCCCTGTTGCGCGCGGGCGACTGGCGCAGGCTGGCGCACACCATGCGCGGCTCGGCACGCGAGGGCGCCTTTGGCGAGGGTGATTTGGAGCTGCTGCGCGGTGCGTGGTCGCAGCCGGGGGCAATCACTGCCATGCTCAACTGGTATCGCGCGTTGGGCAAAGCGCCCCGCCTGCCCAACCTGCGCATCAAACCGCCCACCCTCATCATCTGGGGCGCAAAGGACAACTTCGTTGGGCGCGAGGCGGCCGTGGAGAGCGCCGCGCTTTGTGACAACGCGCGCCTCGAATTCATCGAAGATGCGACGCACTGGGTGCACCATGAGGAGCCGGCGCGCGTGAGCAATCTGCTGGTTGAGTTCCTTGCAGCCGGCCTGCAGGTTGAAACTGCGAAGAGTGGGCAGGACGCGTAGCTACGCGCCAGGCTTACGGCGCAAGCCCCTCCACGCGCACGGGCGTCCAGCCCGGGTTCTGCGCCAGTTGGCCGCGCGAGTTGTCGCCCTGGCAGTAGAGCAGGCTGTCGACGGTCACACACGCGTGGCCATCACCAATGGTGAGTGCAGTGGCGCCCTGCATGCGGAAGATTTCGGTCGGACTCGGGTTTGCAGGGTCCCAGCACAACACAGCGCCGTCGTTGCGCAAGGCGCACGTACGCATACCCGAGGCTGCGATGGCGATGGCATGGTCGACGCCCGACGCCGCGACGGGTGTGGGTTCGTCCGCAGACATCGACCAGCAGAGCACGTCACCGTCGCTGCGCAGCGCACAGGTGTGTGTGTCACCCCCGGCAATCCTCCGCACATTGCTGAGACCAGGGATGATCTCGACACTGGATAGACCAACCTCCGGATAGGGCCCGGGCCAGGTCCAGCAGGATACCTTGCCATTCGCCACGGCGCAGGCATGCTCGCCTCCCGCCGCCAACGACTTCACCCCTTGCAGGCCCGGCACCTGAAACAACCGGATTGTGGTGCCAGGCGGAACAACAACACCGGTCCAGGAACCACGCCAGCACCATACCTGAGCCTGTTCATTGGTGAAACAACCAAAGCCGACGGCCAAGGCAAGGGATGTAACGTCTTGCGCACCCGGAACGATGTGCGAAAATCCCTGAGTAACGGACCAGTCAGCGTCCCAGCACGCGATACCAATCCCAGGTAGCAGTGCGCACCCGCTACCGCCACCTACATCGATGGCTGATGCAGGTGCGGCGGTCAAGATACCCTGCGGGGCAAAGATCGCGTATCTGGCATTGCCGCTTTGGCCCCAGCAGGCAACATTCCCTTGGCCGCCCACGTTGCACGTCATCTGGTAATCCGCCGCGGCATCCAGTGTGCCCTGGAGCCAGTACGGCACAGGCAGGGGTACGCTCGATCTTGCGATGGCGGCCGGGCTGCCCAATTGGCCTTCTTCATTCGATCCCCAACAGGAGATGCCTTGGACCCCTAGTGCACAGGCATGGTTGGAACCGACGGCAACCGCCAGCGTGAACTCGACACTTGTGGCGGATTGTCCGTCCGTGAACGAATCGCCCAGGCCGCCGACTCCTGAGCTGCTGTCATATGTGTCCCGACAGAGGACACGGCCATTGTCCTGCAGCGCACAGATTCCACCCGGACCACCTGCCAATGCAACAGCGCGTACACCTATACTCTCCAGTGGGAATTCCTGATCCGGAGTGGAGGGCGCATCGCAATGTGAATAACCACACTGACCAAACCAGGAAGCGACCTTTCCCTCCCCACTCAATACTGCCAGAGTGTAATTGCAGCCTCTCAAGCCACAATACTCTCGTCCAGCGGCGGAAGTGGCGCTACTAACCCCGGGCCAGGACTGCACACCCCCTTCCGGCCCAAAGGGCCATCCACCCCAACAGCGCAAGCCACCCCCTTCCACAAGCGCGCAAGGGACGCCTGACGCCAGCGCCGTGGCACCGTCGATTTCATCCACGCGCACCGCAGGTGAATCTGGTGCCCAACAGATCACGCTACCGTCGGTCCCCAGAGCACACGATTGCCTATGGCCGACGGAGTAGAGGACATGTCCTTCCCAAAAAGCGAGCTGCGTCGCTCGTGGCACGCCTTCGATGCGCACAGGAGTCAGCCCGAACCCGTCGCCCCAGCAATAAACGCCGTCGCCCGCCGCCGCGCAGGTGCTGGCGTTGCCGGCCGCGACGGCGTGGACGCCGGACAACCCCTGCACGGTGACAGGCAGCATGCTTGAGATTGTCGTGCCGTCACCTAATTGCCCATGGTCGTTGCCGCCCCAGCAGCGCACGATACCCGTAGGCAGGACAGCACACGAGTGTGCGCCACCCGCAGCAATCGGCTGCGTGACGCGGAAGACGGCACCAAAAGGCAGGTAGATGCTGGTTTCGCCCGGCAGCGGCGGCGCTTGCGCCCGCGCCGGACGGGCGTCGAGCATGAGCAGGGCGAGCATCAGGACCAGAAAGAGGAAGGGGAGCACTCGTAGAGGAAGCGGATGCGCCCTGCGCGCAGGGCGTATCGGTGCGACACGTGGAGCGACTGGCATGGGAGAACCTCTGCCCGCAGGCAAACGCGTGGGACTGCTCGATCAATGAGCCGGTCCCTGCATTTCTGGCGGCAAGAGGCGTGGACGAACTGCGCAGCCGTTGCGCGCGCAAAACGCCGAGAGCCGGGGCACTCTGGCGAGACGGGTCATCGGTTGCGGGGCCGGATTGGGGCGGCGCGGCCGGGAGCCCACGCCAAAGAGCCTGCATCTACTATACGCCCATTGCCCCACGAATTCAATCTGTGACGCTGGAAATCGTTCTAAATTTGCAGTAATCGTAACAAGTCGCGATCTTGGATGGCCGCAACAGCATCCGTAAATTGCTGCCCTTTGGGCATCCCGCCAGTACTGCCATCGCCCGCGTCGTGGCGCCTTTGGATCAAATATCTCTTGAACGGGGGCGCGCCCGCCAAAACAGCAGCGCGGCCACAATCGCCAGCATGGCCCACGAAATGACCGTGCCTAGCGTGCGCGCCGGTGTGCTGCCCATGCGCAGCTCGATCGTGTGCTCGCCTGCGGGCACGTCGAGTTCCATCAGCCCCGCAGCGCCGGCAATGCGCACGGCTGCGGGCGCGCCGTCAATCGTAGCT
>CAYJNV010000094.1:4574-14382 GCA_964370975.1 uncultured Caldilineaceae bacterium
ACCTCAAAGCGGTAGACGGCGCGCCCGTCTTCGCGCCACGGCTCAATCGGCTGCAGCGTGGGGTCGGCGTAGGCTGCCGTGCCCACTACCGCCAGCAGCACAAAGAGCAGCAGCCCGCTGCCGTCCTCGTGCAACGCATGCGCGCCGGGGAGAGACAGCGGTCGCAGCGCCAGCAGCTGCACCAGCGCCAGCCCGGCCAGCGCACAGGCCGTAAACGACACCAGCAACAGCAGCCGCCAGGGGAACTGAATGACGGCCAGCGTCGGAATCGCCTCCCAGAGCGGTTTGCTGATGGGGGCCATGACCAGCATCACCCCCAGGCTGGCGGCGGCGAGGAAGATCATCGGCGCGCGCTGGTTGCGATTCATGTCGCGCTGCAGCACGAAGAGCCCCGCTGCGGCCAGAATCAGCGCGAGCGCGCCAATTTGGAAGCCCATGCCGTCATTCGCGCCCAGCGGATCGTCCGAGTAGCCGTAGCCCCAGAAGGGGCTGAAGTACTGGCCCCACTGCACAAAGTGGTTGCGGAAGTCATAGGTATTGGTGGTATAGACCTGCTGGCTCAGCAGCCGCTGCTCGGCCAGCAGGGGTGCGAGGAAGACGGCGCAGAGCAGCAGCCCGCCCGCCCCCGCTGCGGCCGCCAGCCCTGTACGCTGGAGCAGTGCGCGCCCGGCGGGACCATCACCCTTGCGATCGCGACTCCACAGCCAAGCCAGCCGGAAGAGCACAAAAAGCACCAGCAGCGGCGTCACCGCCAGCACGGCGAAACTGTGTGTCAGCCATGTCGCGGCAAGCAGCAACATCGCCAACGCAAGCCGCCGCTGCCAGCCGGGCTCGCTGCCCTGGAGCAGCAATTTGTCAAAGGCCAGAAAAAGCCACGGCAGCCAGAGGAAGAGCAACGACTCGTTGAGCGCACCGCGCACGTATACGTCCAGCAAGTGATAGGGCGCGTAGACATAGAGCAGTGCGCCCGTCGCCGCCGCCAGGCGCGTGCCATCGATGGCCGCGCGTCCCTGTGTGCGCGGCAGCGCATCGCTCCAGTGCAGCAGCAGCCGGTACATGCCCACACCACTGAGCAGAATTCCCGCAATCCACGTGAACTTGACGGCAACGGTAAAACCCGCGCCCAGCAACACAAAGAAGGAGACGGTGTAGAAGCCCAGCGGCGGCACAATGATAAAGGTGGGGTAACCGTAGCCCTGCAGGTGGTGCATGGCCCAACGTGGCCAGAGCGCGCCGCTGCGCAGCGACGCGTCAAACATCATGGGGTAGAAGACGCTGTGGCGGCCGTCGTGGGCGTTGTAGAAGTAGAGGCCGGGGGCAAGCAGCGGGGCCAGCGCGGGCAGGCTCAGCAGGAGCAGCAGCAGCAGGTAGGGGTCGAGCGCGCGCAGTCGCGCGGCAAGGCGGTGTAGCATGTCAGAGCCCACGTGCGAAATTTCTGTTCGCAGAAAGAGCGGAAAAAGCGGAAGAGGCAGGAAAACACCACTGCACTGACCGGGTGCGGAATGAACCGCCAAGTAATGGGTTCCCTGCGATTTCCGCTATTTCTGCTTCTTCTGCGTACAGAAATTTGGTTGTTATGAGAGCAGCCGGCGCGCCTCGACGACGTTGGAGAGCCTGTCCATCCTCGTGAGAATGCGCATGAGCTGCGTGGCGTCCTCGATCTCCAACTGCGCCGTGATGATGGCGAGGTTGTTCTTCTGCCCCGTCAGCGCTTCAATGCTGCGCATGTTGATGTGCTCGTCGGCCACCAGGCCCGCAATATCGCGCACAAGCCCCTGCCTGTCGTACGCGCTCACCTGCACCTTGACCGGGTAGGTTTTCTCGGGCTTGGAGGTCCATTGCACGTCGACGAGGCGGCCATCGGCGCCCTTGCGCAGCGTGGCCACCATGTTGGGGCAACTGATACGATGGATGGTGACGCCGCGGCCGCGCGTCACGTAGCCCACAATCGGGTCACCCGGCACGGGGTTGCAGCAGCGCCCCAGGTTGGTGAGAAGCCCCTCCACCCCCTGCACGCGCAGGCTGTCATGGTCGCCACGTGTCTCTTCGGCGCGCGGCGTGGCCGAGGGGCTGGTCGTCCAGATCCCCTCCATCATCGCGGACTGGCGGGCGCGCTCGCGCTGCTCCTGGTCCATGAGCTTCTGCGCAATCTGCTGCGAGTTGACATCGCCATAGCCAATCGCAGCCATGAAGTCATCGACCTTCTCGAAATTGAAGAGCTTGCTTAGCTCCTCAAAGGAGACGGTGGAGGAGAGGCGGCGCAGTTCGCGCTCGAGCAGTTGCCGCCCGCGCGTGATGTTTTCGTCGCGGTTCTGCTTGCGCAGCCAGGCGCGAATCTTGCTGCGCGCCCGCTGCGTGGCCACATACTCGAGGCTGGGATTGAGCCAGTCGCGGCTTGGCCCCCCCTTCTTGGCTGAGATAATCTCAACCTGATCGCTGTTCTGCAACTGGTAATCCAGCGGCACAAGCTTGCCGTTGACGCTGCCGCCGCGGCAGCGGTGGCCGAGCTCGGTGTGAATCGCGTAGGCAAAGTCAATGCAGGTGGAACCCTTGGGAAGATCGATGATGTCGCCGCGCGGCGTAAAGACAAAGACATGCTCGTTGAACATGTCGGTCTTCATGCCCGCCACAAACTCCTCGGCGTCGGTCACCTCGTTGCGCCACTCCATCACCTGGCGCATCCAGTGACGCATCATGCTGACCTTGTTGGTCATGTACTGGTCGGCGGAGCTCTGCTCCTTGTACTGCCAGTGGGCAGCGATGCCGAACTCAGCCTCGCGATGCATATCGCGCGTGCGGATCTGGATTTCCATGGGACGCCCGCTGCGGTGGCTCAGCACCGAAGTGTGCAGGCTACGGTACATGTTGTTCTTGGGGTTGGCGATGTAGTCGTCAAACTCGCCTGAAATGGGCCGCCAGATGCTGTGCACCACCCCCAACGCGCCGTAGCACTGAGCCTCGGAGTCCACCAGCACGCGCAGCGCCAGCACATCATAGATCTGGTCAAAACCCACGCCCTTGCGCTGCATCTTGCGGTAGATGCTGTAGATGTGCTTGGGGCGTGCGCTGACATCGGCATCAATGCCCGCCTTGGTCAGTTCGCGCTCGATTTCGTTTTTGGTGACAATGAGGAGCTTTTCGCTCTCGGGCTGCTTCTGCAGGATCGCCTTCATGAGATCCTTGTAGGTGGCAGGCTCGAGGTAGCGGAAGGAGAGGTCCTCCAATTCGGACTTGACGGGCCAGATGCCCAGGCGGTTGGCGAGAGGCGCAAAGATTTCCAGCGTTTCGCGCGCAATGCGCCTGCGCTTGTGCTCCTTTTGGCCGCTCAGAGTGCGCATGTTGTGCAGCCTGTCGGCCAGCTTGATAAGCACGACGCGCACGTCATCGACCATGGCAATGAACATCTTGCGCAGCGATTCGGCCTTGTGGTTGGCAATGCCGGCGCGAGCGCTGCCCATCTCGTTGATGCGCTTGAGTTTGGTGACGCCATCCACCAGCGACGCGATCTCGGCGCCAAACTGTTCGCTGATGTACTCAATTGTGAATTCGGTGTCTTCGGCCACGTCGTGGAGCAGCCCTGCCGCCACGCACTGCGGGTCCATGCCCAGTTCGATGAGAATCTGCGCAACCGCGATGGGATGCAGGATGTAGGGTTCGCCGCTCTCGCGCCGCTGGTTGCGGTGTGCGTAACTAGCGAGCATATAGGCGCGCACCAGCAGCATGGTGTCTTCGGCGCGGTACGCATCGCCCAGCCCATGCAGAAGCCGCTCAATCGCTGAGATTTCATCGGCATCAGGCGCAATCCGAATGAGCTCGGCTTGCGCCGGCGCCTCGCCCTTGTCGGCCTTCTCTTTGGCGACCACCATGGGCAGCGGGTCTACGTTACGCAGCGCGACAAAGAGCGGCTCGTAGGCCGCGCTGCCTGCGCGTGCGGGCTTCTGGGCAGGCGGTTGGCTGCTGTTGACGGAACCGTTTGCTGAGCCGTTGGCGGCGCCTATCTTCGCAATGCCATTGGCGTTGCCGGTCGTGACCGTGCCGTTCTGGTCAGGGAGCATGGCAGCACTCTCCTCGTCCGGGACAACACCCGGAGCCAAAGCGATGCAGCGTAGCGCGAGGGAGTCCGCATACGTGCGGCGAAGCCGCGCCGATCGCTCATCTATTGTACCGTAAGGCGGTATGTCTGACAATGGCAGCGCGAGGGTCCCATCCCCCCAGGGGAGGGAGGAGTGGATGATTGACAAGTAGTCAAGGACATGATATATTTCAGCCTGAAACAAAGTCTTCGTAGTTGCTACCATTTGCTTGAACTCTTGAGCCTTCCCCGCTGCAACCAAGATTGCATTGTCTATTTGGCCACAAAGATGCTGGTCCAAATGTACGATGGGCATTAATCGTTTAACCTTCCCCAATCTGCTCGATCCCGGACTTTACGCGAGTATTGCCCGTTATGCTATCGCGCAGACTCATCTCCGTCACAGACAGGTCTCCTTCTGCAGTATCAACCCACGGACTTTCCCGGAAGCACAAAATACCTCTAGCGAATCTGCATTTGCACTTCCTGTACCATGGAAGGAGGTGAGGCGGGCAGTAACAAGTGCGTTGGACTCAGCTGCATAGCGTTCCATTCATGCACCCAAAGGGAGGGCTACGTGTCAAAACTGCATTTTCGTAACGCATTCTATCTGTTACTGGTTGTTGTGCTGTTAACTGGTTGTGTTGCTCCGCCCATGGAAGCCCCGCCTGCCTCCAGCGACGCCGAATCAGGCGCCGCGGTCACTCTGCCTGACGATGTTGTCGCGTGGGGCGACCAAGTGCGCGCTGCATGTGGCGACGCGACGGTCAACGTCGCCGTAAGCACCCACCCTTCGGTGGAGGCCTTCCGAGCCATGGCCCCGGCCTTCACGCAGGCAACCGGCATTAACGTGACCTTCGATGAATTGTCGGAAGCCCAAGCGCGAGACAAGCAGTTTCTCGAGGCAACTGGCGAAACCGGGCTCTATGATGTGTTGATGATGGACAGCTTCTGGGTCGCCGAGTATGTTGCCAAAGACGTTGCGATGCCACTCGACGACTTCATCAACAATCCCGAGTTGACGCCAGAATGGTTCGACTGGGAAGACATTCTGCCTGCCTTCCGCTCTGGTCTGGGCATGTTTGATGGAACCACGTATGGCGTGCCATTTGCCGGCGAGACACGCTTCCTGGCCTACCGCCAGGACCTCTTTGACAAGTATGAAAAAGAGGTGCCCAAGACTCTTGACGAGATGCTCGAACTGGCGCGCTTCTTCAACGGCAAGGAGGATGGACTCTACGGCATTGGCCACCGCGCGCAGACAGGCATTTTCTTTGCATCGGGCTGGCTGACACACATCTACGACTTTGGTGACGGTTTTGTCGACCAAACGAACTGGACCTCGCGCATGACCGAGCCGGATGTGCAGGCGTCACTTGAGTGGTTCACGGAGTTGCTCAAGACCGCGCCGCCGGATGTGCTGAACTACACGCACGAGGAAGCCACATCCGCGTTCAATACCGGCAAAGCCGCCATGTGGTTTGATTCGACGGCACTGGTGCCCTGGCTGCTTGATCCTGAGCGTTCGCAGGTGATCGACAAGGTCGCGTTTGCAGCAGGACCCACGGGCCCGAACGGTCG
Organism: uncultured Caldilineaceae bacterium; assembly: GCA_964370975.1. Lineage (GTDB taxonomy): Bacteria > Chloroflexota > Anaerolineae > Caldilineales > Caldilineaceae > UBA5069. The sequence goes on from CAYJNV010000094.1 coordinate 10,228, forward strand.
CGCAGGCGGAACATTGGCCGGGTGGGATTTTGCCATCTCCCCCGACAGCAAGAACGCTGAATGCGCCTGGGCTTTTGTCATGTTCATGACTTCAAAGGAGATGGCCAAGGAGTATATCGCGCAAGGAGGCATTGCAGGCCGCACATCGATCTTGATGGACGCCGAATACCAGGCAACCGACCCGTCGGCACAGGCGCAGCTTGAAGCTTACGCGCAAGCTGATGCGCTAGTCCAAGCGGGCTTGCACTGGATCCCACCAACATCTGTGCTCGGTCAAATCCTCGATCGCGTGGGCTACTACGGTACGTTGCCCCTGACGGAAGGCATGGACTACGCCGAAGCCATGAAGCAAGCTGACGTTGAGGTCGCCGAGATTCTGGCCTCTGTCAACCAGTAATCCGGCTTTGCATACAATGGGCGCCGTCAAACCGACGGCGCCCATTGATTACCGACTCCACAAGCCGGCGGACTCATTCGATAATTGACGCCATGAAAGCTGCAAGACTCTTGCCAAACAAGGGCCGTTCACACACCAGTGGAAGCGAAGTGAGAGCTGCCGACCCATCGGCACGGCGCCGCGTGCCTTGGGCGTATCTACTCCCATCCTTGATTCCGCTGGCACTGGTAACGATTGGGCCTCTGATCTTTCTCTACTACATTAGCCTCACCGACTATGCACTTGGTACTTCGCTTTCTACCGCGCGCTGGGTTGGTTTGGACAACTACATGCGCCTGCTCAGTGGCAGGGACCCACAATTCTGGGTTGCCGTGCAAAACACGATTGGATTGGCACTGGCCGTTACAACGATTGAGTTGGTGCTGGGTCTTTCGATAGCCATTTTTCTGGATGGATTTGGCGATCGCACGCGCGGCGTCCTGATCTCGGTCCTTCTGCTGCCGATGGTCGTAACACCAGTCATCGTCGGGCTCATCTGGAAATTGATGCTGAATTCCGAACACGGTGTAATCAACTATCTTCTCGGATATCTGGGTTTTCGGCCGGCCTGGCTGGGGCCTGACCTTAGCTTCATTTCAATCATGATCGTTGAGGTGTGGCAGTGGACGCCTTTTGTCACGCTGATTCTGCTGGCCGGCCTGGCTTCGCTGCCCAAAGAACCGCACGAGGCAGCCGCCATCGATGGGGCAAACACATGGCAATCACTCCTGTATGTGACGCTACCCCTTCTGCAGCCTGTCATTTGGCTGGCGGCTCTCTTGCGCCTCATCGACGTGCTCAAGATCTTCGACATTATCTTCATTATGACGGGAGGTGGACCCGGCTCTACCACCGAAACGCTGGCGATCCGTTCGTATCGGCTCGGCTTCTATTTCACGGGCTGGATCGGTCGCTCGTCTGCAGTGGCGGTCATCCTCGCCCTGCTGACCACCCTCGTGAGCCTCGTCATGATTCGACGGCTGCAGCAGGCCAATCGGGAGCGCTAAAGTGATCCACAGACCGCATGCAGGGACTTTACTGATGCGCTGGCTTCTGCTTGCAGTGCTGCTGCTCATTACCGTCTTTCCCATCTACTTTATGGTCTCTACGTCGTTCAAGTATCCCATTCAGACTTACGATCCTTCAGTCTGGCTCTTTTACCCAACCCTTGAAAACTATCGCAGTCTGGTGACGAACTACATGGTGCTGCCGCGCCTTTGGAACAGCATTGTCGTGACGGCCGGCAGCGTCGTGGTGGCGCTGGTGCTTGGTACGCTGGCAGCCTATGGGTTTTCAAAGTACGAATTCCGGGGCAAGGAGAATGTGGCAGGCTGGATGCTCTCCGTGCGCTTCCTGCCGCCAATGGCAGCTGTGATCCCGCTCTTCCTGATTGGAAACGCGCTCGGCATGCTGGACACCTACCCCTTGCTGATCCTGGCCTACCTCACTTTCAATGTTCCATTTGCCGCTTGGATGCTGCGCAGCTTCTTTGAGGAGATTCCCATGGAGCTCGAGGATGCGGCAATGGTGGACGGCGCCTCGCGCTGGCAGATCCTGACGCGCGTGATCATCCCACTGAGCGCACCCGGCTTCTTCGCCACGGCAGCGCTGCTGGTCATACAAACCTGGAACGAATTTGCGCTGGCGCTCTTCCTGGCAACAAACGAAGTGCGTACCATGCCGCCAATCACATCGCAGTTTCAAACAGTGCGTGGTGTCATGTGGGGTGAACTGACCGCATTGGGTGTGGTCACAACCCTGCCTGTCATCTTCTTTGCCATCATTGCCCGCAAGTATCTTGTGCGCGGGCTTACCTTCGGCGCCGTGAAATAGTTGTTCTGCGTGTGCAGAACCTACTGCCTGGTGTTGTATCTGGCCTCTTGTGCACTTAAGGGGCCGGTTCCGTAACGTCACTTAAATCATGCGGAGGTTGTTATGTCTCGCCGGACCAAACCTATCGGCTATGGCATTATCGGAGCAGGAATTTGGGGAAGTCTTCACATTCGCACTTTGGGCCCGGACCCGCGCATCAATCTGATCGCTTTGTGCGATATTGATGGGGATCGGGCACGCGCGGTTGCCAAAGAGTACAACATTCCAAAAGTGTTCACCTCGCACGAGGAGATGCTCGAAGACCCGGAAATTGAAGCCGTCTCCGTTGCAACACCCGATTTTGCCCACGGCCCAGCCGCACTGGCGGTCGTTAGGGCCGGTCGCCATCTCCTGGTTGAAAAACCGATGGCAATGTCCGTCCAAGAGTGCCTCGACATCAATCAGGCAGCGGTTGACAGCGGCGTCACTATCATGGTGGACATGCACACGCGCTGGAGCCCGGCATATTACGCGGCCTATTCGACACTGCGTTCAGGTGATGTAGGGGAGTTGAGGTATGTATACTTCCGCCTGAATGACTCAATCTTTGTTCCACTTGAGTACATTTCCTGGGCGCACCGCAGTTCCGTGCTCTGGTTCCTTGGCCCCCACGCGATCGATACAATGCGCTGGCTCTTCGCTGATGAAGTCCGTCAGGTCTACTGCGTGCGCAGTGAGGGAGTTGTCAAGGCGCTGGGCGTGGATACTCCGGATCTGTATGTGCTGACGCTCCAATTTGAGCGTGGAGGCGTCGCTATGCTGGAACACGCATGGATCCTCTCGCCCAAGACGCCGAGCTTAATTGATCAGAAGTGCGAAATGCTTGCCGAACGCGGGTCACTCTACATTGACACGAGCCACAATCGCTGGTTTGAACAGTACAGCGACCTTTCTGCCCAGGGCTATCCGCATCAGCCTTTCCAGGACCTGGTTGTGACGCCGGTTGTGCAGGGACGACAGGTTGGATTTGGAGCCGAAAGCATTCGCTATTTTGCCGATTGCCTGTGGAAGGGTGAGCAACCATCAGTAACGGGGATTGACGGGCTGCGTGCAACGGAAGTCATTGAGGCGGCTTTGAAGTCAGTGGAGACGGGCGTCCCCGTGAATGTCATGCGCCACGACGCTTGAGTTGCACCCCAATGGGTCGCAGCCTGGCGCTCGAATGCACTTCCAGTGCAGACCATCGATGACTTATATACAAGAACACGCGGGGCTGCAGCGCAGCCCCGCGTGTTCTTGCAGTGCCATTGGCGTTGCCGGTCGTGACCGTGCCGTTCTCGTCAGGGAGCATGGAAGCATTCGCCTCGTCCGGGACAATGTCCGGAGACTGCGCGAGTCGACGTGGCAATCACGCAGCCGCGTGCGGGCAGAATGTCCACGCGCATCGTCACTCAATTGTCGAGCGACATCCCCTTAAGGATGCTTGACCGCAGGCAAATACATGCGGAAGAACGTTTCTCCTGGGCGCGTCTCCACGGCGCCGCTGTCGCAACCTTTGTTATCGCCGCGCAGTACGAGACGCAGATCGAACACTACTTCCTCAATGCACGTAGCCCCGCCGATTGCCGGGCTCTCTGTCGTGGGAAAGACCAGCAATGCGTCCATCGAGTCATCGGCGACGCTCAGCGGCGCGCCACCAAAGTGGTCGGTCGCAGTCGCAGACGTCCCAAAAAAGCAGCCACGAACCGAGAGGTCATTGCGATCCGAGAGGACATTGCCTCCCAGAGACATGAATGTGGGCGACGGATCGGCAACCTCCTCCCCTTGATAGCATGTAAACTCTCCAGCAGTGTTGATCACCGTGTTGCGCATGGTCAGGTCGCCGTTGTTAACCACTTCGGCAAGCC
>CAYJNV010000095.1:0-14350 GCA_964370975.1 uncultured Caldilineaceae bacterium
GGGCAGTGGGGAGTAGGCAGTGGGCGGTCGCGAGTGCCTGCGCCGTATACAATGTGTGGCGACAGCGCAAGTGACAATTGCCTCTTGTCAGTCCACGAGTCCACGAGTCCACCTTTGAAGGTCTGTCACAACGCCGCATCCGGCCAGGCGCCCTATGCGCGCCACATCCTCTTTTGTGGTGGCCCCTGCTGTGAACCCGAATGCAAGGCCGTGGCGTTCTACTACCTGCTTGCGCACCGCCTGGGTGAAATGGGATGCTACGACAACCCTGCACGCGTCAAACGCGGCATCATTCCATGCCTGGGAGTCGGTTCGTGCGCGCCGCTGCTCGTGGACTATCCTGAGGCGTTTGGTGCCACCATGTGTCCGAGACGCTGCTGCAGCGCATTATTGACGAGTACCTGATCAATGGGCGGCCGGCTGAGGAGGCAATCTTTCATCGCCTGGGTGCGTAACACGCGCACCGGGGCTGTCAATGGCGGGAGACTGGCTTGATATGGAGAGCACACAGGGAGATACATTTGCGGTGCAGCGTCGTCGCTGCCTGCTGTTTGCGATTACGGCAGCGGCCCTTTTCGGCGCGGCCACGCCGCTGAGCAAACTCCTGTTGGGCGCACTGCCGCCCGTGCAAATGGCGGGGCTGCTCTATTTGGGCGCAGCGCTGGGTTTGCTGCCATTGATCCTGCGCCGCCGGCGCGTCCGTTTGCCCTGGCAATATGACCGCGCAACGCAACGGCGGCTGGCGGGGGCCATTCTCTTCGGCGGCGTGCTGGGGCCGGTGCTGTTGCTGCTGGGTCTGCAGCGTGCCGCCGCCGGCTCCGTGTCACTCTGGCTCAACCTCGAGGCCGTGGCCACAGCGCTGCTTGGCTTTCTCGTCTTCCACGATCGGCTCGACCGGCTGGGTTGGCTGGGAGCAGCGGGCATTGTGTGCGCATCACTGCTGCTCTCGTGGGGCGAGGGCGCGGCGGGCTGGCGAGCCGGCGTGCTGGTGGCGCTTGCCTCTCTGTGCTGGGGTGTTGACAACCACCTGACGGCGCTGATTGACGGCATCTCGCCCGCCGAAAGCACGCTGTGGAAGGGGCTGGCGGCAGGCACTGTCAACATTGCGCTGGCGGTCGCCCTGGAGCGAACCGTGTGGCCCGCCGCGCCTGTTGCGGGCGCGCTGGCAATAGGCGTTCTGGCCTACGGCGCGAGTATTGTTCTCTACATCAGCGCCGCCCAGCAGATGGGAGCCACCCGCAGCCAGTTGATCTTCTCGAGCGCGCCGTACTTTGGGCTGGCCATGGCGGTCATCTTCCTGGGCGAACGGCTGACGTGGCAGCAGGGCGTCGCGGGCCTGATCATTGCCGCTTCGGTGCTGCTGCTCACCTTTGAGCGCCACGGACACAACCATGAACACGCGACGCTCACCCATGATCACGCCCACGATCATGAGGATGCACACCATACCCACCCTCATGATGGTGCACACGTGGGTGGTAAAGCAGCGGGTGCACCCCTCCGCCACAGCCACCTCCACACGCATGTAACGACGGTACACAGCCACCCGCACCTGCCCGACCTGCACCACCGCCACGAGCACGGCGCGGCCTGAGCGCCCTGTGCGGCTGACGTTGGTTCGCCGTTGAGCAAACGCCTCAACTATAGCGTCGCGCCAGACAGGAAGCCGCTGCGTTGCGCCGCGATAGTCGAGGACAGCAGCGCGGCCGCTTGGTGCGTGCGCTATGGACGCGCCGGAACCACGGCGTCTTGGTGGCAACGACGCTGCGCGCGACCTTGACAAATGCACTGCATCGGACTATGCTGTTCGCAACAATTGAGCTGGAACTGTAGTTTGCACAGCAGGCGCCTGAAGCCCCGGATGGCTCAGGCAGCAATGGCGAAGTCGGTGAAAGTCCGGCACTGTCCCGCAACTGTAACCGCAGTGCACTTTGTCTGAAGGCAAAGTAGCTGTGGAAGTCAGGTCGCCCGCCTGTCTGTGCGCACAATCACCCTCGCGGCCAGGGGTGTGGTGCCACGGCATGTCGACCGAGACACCTCCTCGCGCCCCGCGAGGAGGTGTCTTTTGTTTGCTTAATCGAATATCGGGGCGGCGCGGCACCGCCCACACGATCAGGAGGATTGCGATGGTTGTTTGGCGCAGGTGGGCTCGGCTAAGTTCATTGGTGGCTGTGGTCATGGTCGGCGTCGCGTTGCTTGTGTTGGGCGCGCAAAGCGCCCGCGCGCAAGAGGGCGCCGGTGACGCCACTATCCCCGATGCTGGCACGCCCAATGCTGGCACGATAGTGGTGCAAAGCGACGACGGGCTGATCGTGCGGCCCATCACCTTCACGCAGCCCATTTCCGGGCTGGCGGCGCTGCAGGCCTCCGGACTGGATGTCACCGTGGCCGAGACGAGCTTTGGACCGGCCGTGTGCGCGATAGAGGGCGTCGGCTGCCCGGCGGATGACTGCTTCTGCGGCGGCGACAACTTCTGGAACTACAGCGCGTGGGATGGCGAAGGCTGGGCAGGCTATGCCACCGGCGCATCCACGTCGGTGATTTCCGAAACGGGCGCGATTGAGGGCTGGCGCTGGGGCGTCTATACGGGCACGGCCACATCGCCCGTAGGCATTGTGGATGCTGTCCCCGCTGCGCTGGCGTGGCTGCACGCACAGCAATCGCCCTACAACGGCGGTTACAGCGGCATGGGTGGCGCGGCGGAGACCCTCTTTGCGATCGGAGCAAACTCGATTGCGGCGCGCGACTGGCAAGCGCCCAACGGTGTGAGCCTCGAGAGATACGCACGTGCGCAACAGACCAAGTATTCCCGAAATGATGTGGCCGGCGCTGGCAAGGTGGCCGTGGGCCTCGCCGCTGGCGACGCCTGCTGGAACGGCCGCAGCCGTTTACCCATGGCCTGGTACGACGACGAAATGGGTGCGTATGCCACCGACAGTGGCCCCAACGCATGGGGCATTCTGGGCACGGTCGCACTGAGCGAAACCGTACCCGTCACGGCGGTCACGACCCTGCGTTCGGCTATCCAGCCCGAAGGCGGCTGGGAGTGGATGGCGGGCTTCGGCCCCGATTCCAACACCACGGCGCTCGTCATCCAAACGTTGATTGCCACGGGCGAGCCGCTCACCGCGACCGAGATCATCAGTGGCCTGGCGTACCTCAAAGCGGCGCAGCAACCCGACGGCGGCTTTGCCTATGATCTGACGAGCGGCGGCGGCAGTGATGCCAACTCGACGGCCTACGCCTTACAGGCGCTTGTGGCCGCGAATCAGGATCCCACCGGTGAGACGTGGAGCGCGGCAGGCGTGAGCCCAATCGACTACCTGCTGAGCCTGCAACTGGCAGACGGCAGCTTTGAATGGCAGGTAGGCACGGGCGGCAATCTCTTTGCCACGCAGCAGGTCATCCCTGCCCTGTTGAGGCGTCCCTACCCGATTGCAGTGCGCACTGTCACGAAGTGTGTGTGGAAATGAGCCGGGACCTATACCGGCGCTCGCTCTGGGTGCTGCTGCTGACAATCCTGTTGCTTGCCAGCGCGCGCCCGGCGCTTGCGCAGGAGAATGAGCAGGCGGGCCTTGTGATTGTCACCGGCAGCGGTGAACCCGCCACCTACTGTGTTGACATCGATCCCGATGAGACGATGTCCGGCAACGAGTTGCTCCAGCGCGCGGGGGTCAAGGTGGTTGCAGACCAGAACGCCATGGGCGCGACCATTTGCAGCCTGAACGGGACGGGCTGCGCTTTCCCTGCCCAGTCGTGCTTCTGCCAGTGCGAGGGCACGCCGTGCACCTACTGGTCCTACTGGCGGCAGGATGAGGCGGGGGCGTGGCAGTATGCCACAGCGGGCGCGGCCAACACACGCATCCGCGCCGGCACGGTGGAAGGTTGGGTGTGGGGCGAGGGGACGACAAGCACGGCCATGGCCCCGCCAGCGCTGACACTGGCTGAGATCTGCGCCGCGCCGGTGAGCGCCGCCACAATTGCGCCGGCCGGCGCGCCGCAGGCAATTGTACAAGCCGGCGCAGTGCCGCCGGACGCAGTGCCGGCTGGACCAGCGGCGTCTGCACAGGTCGCGTCTGCACCGGCGGAGGCAGAGCGACCGCAAGAGAACAATCAATCATGGGCGCTGGCCGGGCTGGCTGCGCTCGTTGTGGTACCGGTGGCGGCGCTGTTGCTGCTGCGCCGGCGGAAGGACAACGCATGAAGCGGCTTCAGGCCACGCTCAGCATCACGATCTTCGCACTCACCGCCCTGTTGGGCGTGGGCGCGTTCCTCTATCCCTTCTGGCTACCGGCTGTGGCGCAGAGCGTTTCGGCCGGCGGCGGCATGGCGCACACAGGTGACTCGGCGCTGGTGCTCACAGCCATCGTCGGCATCTGCTTCGCCGTGCTGCTGGTGGAGGTCCAGGCGCAGGCTGTCAGTGCGAAGGCGATTGCACTCATGGGCGTACTGGTGGCCATGAACAGCGTATTGCGCTTCGCCGAGGTGGCCATTCCCATGCCGGGCGGCTTCAGCCCCATCTTCCCGCTCATCATGCTGGGGGGCTATGTCTTTGGTGCGCGCATTGGCTTTCTGCTCGGCTCGCTCACCATTCTCGCTTCGGCGCTGATTACCAGCGGCGTGGGGCCGTGGATGCCCTATCAGATGCTGACCGCGGGCTGGGTGGGGATGTCGGCGCCGCTGCTGCGCGTCCCCGTGCAGGCGCTGCGGCGCGTCGGCATTGATGGCCCCGGCGTCGAGGTGACGCTGCTGGCAGCTTTTGGCGCATTCTGGGGTATTGTCTACGGGATGATCATGAACATCTGGTTCTGGCCCTTTGCAACGGGCCCTTCCACGATGTACTGGCAGCCGGGCATTGGCCCGTGGGAAACGCTGCAGCGTTATGCCGCCTTCTATGCCGTCACCTCGCTGGCGTGGGATGTGGTGTCGGCGGCGGGCAACGCGCTGCTGATTGTGCTGCTGGGCGGCGCCGTGCTGCGCATTCTGCGCCGCTTTTACCAGCGCTTTGACTTCGTTCATGCGCCCGCGCCGCTTCACGAGATGCAGCCCGCGGCCATGCCGCGCCCCTCCGCGCCCCTGGCACCTGCCCCGGTGCGGAGCCGCGCGTGAGGAACGGCCTGCATACAGGCGCATGGCTCCTTTGGTTGCTGGCGGCGGGCATCGTGCTCACCGTCACGCGCAACCCCATCTACATCGGCCTTGTGCTGCTGTGGGTGGCGACAGTGCTCACGAGCCTTGGCGCTTCCGAGGCGGGTGCAAGCGGTGCGCCCGTGCTCTCGCCGCTGCGTTTTGCGCTGGTGGTTGTGCCTATCGCGGCGCTCTTGAATGCACTCTTCGTACACGCCGGCAACACGGTGCTCGTCCGCATCCCTTCCGGTCTACCCGTGGTGGGAGGTCCAGTGACGCTTGAGGCGCTGACCTATGGCGCGCTCAACGGCCTGGTGATTACCGGGCTACTTGCAGCCTTCGCCGTCTTCAACCGGGTGACGCCCGTGCGCGCGCTCATTCAGATCGCGCCGCGCGCCTACTACCCCGTCGCGGTGACCGTCGCCATTGCCGTCACCTTTGTGCCGGTGACGCTGCGCCAGGCCGTGCAGATTCGCGAAGCGCAGGCGGTGCGTGGCCACCGCCTCAAGGGGGTGCGCAGTTGGGCGCCCATCTTCCTGCCACTGCTCAGCAGCGGCATGGAGCGGGCGCTGCAACTGGCCGAAGCCATGGTGGCGCGCGGCTTTGCAGCGGGTGATGGGCAGCCATCGGCCGGCAGGATGCGCACGCAGGTGATGCTGGTGGCCGGCACGCTGCTCTTTGGGAGCGGGCTGGTCGTGCGCCTTGTGGGACGGCCGCACACAGGAACGGCGCTGCTGCTGGCCGGGCTGGCGATTCTGGTCGTGGCGATCTGGGCGGCGGGGCGGTCGCACCCGCACACCGTCTACCGCGCCATGCCCTGGCGGCCGGCTGACTGGGCAGTAGCCGGTGCGGCGTGCGCAGGGGCGCTGCTCTTTCTGCTGCCGCTGCCCGGCATCGACCGGACGTCGCTTGCCTGGTACCCCTATCCTGCACTCACCGTGCCGGGCTTCAGTCTCGTCCTCGTTGCCGCCACCTGGGGTTTGCTCGGACCGGCAATCAAGAATGCAATTGATCATTGATCATTGACGAATGGCGACTCTCCGTGTGCGTGTCAATGATCAATTCTCAATGATCGATTACAGATACCAGGTGCCCGTTACCCAATGATCACGCTCGCCCACCTCACCTACAGCTACCCTGGCGCAAGCCGCCCCGCGCTGCGCGACGTATCACTGGACCTGCCCGCGGGTGAATTTGTGCTGGTCGCGGGCGAGTCGGGCGCGGGCAAGTCAACATTGCTGCGCTGCCTCAACGGGCTGGTGCCGCACTTTACGGGCGGGGTCATCTCCGGCGCGCTCCGCGTTAACGGGCTGGATCCGGTTGCCGTCTCGCCCCAGGTGATGAGCCGCCACGTGGGCTTCGTCTTCCAGGACCCCGAGAGCCAATTCGTCATGGATCGCGTGGAGGACGAGATTGCCTTTGCGCTGGAAAACGCCGCAATCCCGCCGCAAGAGATGCGCGTGCGCGTGGAGGAGACGCTTGATTTGCTCGACCTGGCGCCGCTGCGCGATCGCCTGCTGGCCACCCTCTCGGGCGGCGAAAAGCAGCGCGTCGCGATTGCGGCTGCGCTCGCGCTCCGTCCCGTCATCCTTGTGCTTGACGAGCCCACCTCGCAACTGGACCCCAAGTCCGCCGAGGATGTGCTCAACGCGTTGGTGCGTCTGAATCAGGATTTGGGGCTGACGGTGATTCTGGCCGAGCACCGCCTGGAGCGCGTGCTCGCCTATGCCGACCGCATGGTCTATGTGTTGGCGCAGGGCAGCGGTGTGCTGGTGGACGAGCCGCGCCGCGTGCTCGAGCAGATTGACGCCGCGCCGCCCCTCGTGCGCCTGGGCAAGCACCTGGGTTGGTCGCCGCTGCCGCTCACCATCAAGGAAGGGCTGCGCTTTAGCCGCGCGGCGTCGCCCGTGCCACGCGCCCAAGCGGCGCGCCGTCCGCAGGCGGATGCGGAGGCTGCGCCCTATCTCTCGCTGCGCGACGTTGCCTTCAGCTATGGCGACCGGTCCGTGCTGAAGCAGATGACGTTGGAGGTGCGCCCCGGCGAGATTGTGGCGCTGATGGGGCGCAACGGCGCAGGCAAGACGACGCTGCTCAAGTGCCTGGTGGGGCTGGTGAAGCCTGCGCACGGCCAAATTCGCGTGGCGGGCGCCGATACGCGTGCGATGGATACGGCGGCTATCTGTCGCAACGTGGCCTACTTGCCCCAGGACCCCAATGCGCTCCTCTTTGCCGACAGTGTGGCCGAAGAGTTGGCGATTACGCTGCGCAACCATGGGCGCGACGCCTCGCAACCCGCTGCACGTACGCAGATTGCCCAGACGCTGTCACGCTTGCGCTTGGCCGACAAGGCCGCAGCCTACCCGCGCGACCTGAGCGTGGGCGAGCGGCAGCTCGTGGCGCTGGGGGCCGTCACCGTAACGCAGCCGGGCGCCCTGCTGCTCGACGAGCCCACGCGTGGCCTCGACTATACTGCCAAGGCCGCGCTCGTGCAGATGATTCAGGAGTGGAGCGAGGCGGGCGCCGCCGTGGTGGTGGTGACCCACGATGTGGAACTGGCCGCGTCACTGGCGCACCGAGTCGTGCTCATGAGCCAGGGCGAGATCATCGCCGACGGCGCGCCTGCGCAGGTGCTGGGGGCGTCACCCCTCTTTGCGCCGCAGGTGGCGCGCCTCTTTCCAGACAGCGGCTGGCTCACACCCGAGGATGCGCTCGCGGGCATGGGGATTGCACACCGCGAATTGACGACCGAAAACTGACGACTGTGCGCCATTTTGGCGGTACTGCTTTTTGGAGAAGACGATGCCACGGTTAACAAGAATCTACACCCGCACGGGCGACGGCGGAGACACCGCGCTGGGCGGCGGCCAACGCGTGCCCAAGGACAATCTGCGCGTCGCCGTCTATGGCACGGTGGATGAACTCAACTCGCAGATCGGCGTGGCGCTGGCCCAGGGCCTGGACGAAACCATCGACGCGCCCCTGCGCCGCATCCAGAATGAGTTGTTTGATGTAGGGTCCGACCTTTGCTTCATCGAGGCGGACAAGCAGAAGTGGCCACTGCCCCAGGTGGAGGCGCGTCACATTGGCGCGCTCGAGCAATTGATCGATGAATTGCAGCATGTGGTGGGGCCGCTGGAGAACTTCATTCTGCCCGGCGGCACAGCGGGCGCGGCGCAATTGCACGTGGCGCGCACCGTTTGCCGCCGTGCCGAGCGTGAGGCCGCGACCCTTGCGCGCGCCGATAGTCTGGGGCCATTCGTGCTCGCCTACCTCAATCGCCTCTCGGACTTGCTCTTTGTAATGGCGCGCTACGAGAACCACGCCAAGGGCGTGGACGAGCCCCTCTGGCGGCCGGGCGCGTAGGCGACACCTAGAAAAGTCTGTACGCAAGAACAACGGTAACAGCGGAAACGACATGAAGGATGTTTTCATGTCGTTTCCGCTGTTACCGTTGCTTCTACCCTGAAAATACCGCGCAGGTCTGTAGCGGAAGGCCTCCCGGCCTTCACTTTTTGCGCACCACAACGAAGGCCGGGAGGCCTTCCGCTACGCGTGCCGAGCCATTTTCATCCTGTGTGGTGCCGACAAGGCATGACCGTCTGCGTACAGACTTTGGCTTCAGTTTTCGAGCAGGAGCGCGATCATGGCCCGGACGTGCGCCATTTCGTCGGCGTTCACCGTGTGGCCCATGCCGGGATAAATGTTGCGTGTAACCGCCGCGCCCATCCCCGCCAGCAGGCGTTCGCTGCGGTCAATGCGCTCAGTGGGGATGTGGTCATCCGCATCACCGCCGGCCAGCAGCAGTGGCGTCCCCAGCAGGCTGCCCGCATAGGTGCGCGGCCGGTCGCCATTCTCGATCAGCGCGCCGCTCAGCCCGGCTACGCCGCCAAAGCGATGGGGAAAGCGCGCCGCATACTCGAGCGTGAGGCAGGCCCCTTGCGAAAAGCCCAGCAGCACAATCCGCTCGGTGGGGATGCCCACGGTAACGGCTGATTCCACGGTGCGCGCCAGTGTTCGCAGCGCTGATGTGAGCCACGGCTCGTTTTCGGCCAGGGGCGCCACAAAACGCTGGGGATACCACGAGTTGGCGGCAGCCTGCGGCGCAAGAAAGGCAAGGTGCGCCGCGGCCTCGGCGTTGCCGGGCATCACCTCGCGCGCCAACCCCATGATGTCGCGTGCCGTTGAGCCGCGGCCATGCAACAAGATCAGCAGGGCGTGTGCCTTGCCCAGGCGTGCGCCTGCGTGAAGGGTGGGCTGATCGGCGTGGGGGTCGTCCACAGCGGTGGTGGCTGAAGTGCGCGAAGTCATGTAGCGCCTCGGTCTATGTGAGGTCACCCGGCAGAGGGGATGCTCTTCACCTATTGTACGCCCGATTGCGCCACAAGGCACGAAATGAAAATGGGGTGATTGGGGGACAGCAGACTGCCCGTATGCAGGCAAATGCTGGATCAAAGGCAACTACAGCGCAACGCGCGCCACGTCGTTTCGGTTGTTGCCGCCCCTTCTGCGTGCGGTCGTTCCTCCGCTACGCCAGCAGCGCTTCGGGGATGCCGGCGCGGCGCTCTTCCTCGACAGGTCGCAGCATGAAGAGGTGCAGGCTGCTCACGGGTTGCATGAGGTTGAGGTCGCGAACGCGGCGGTTGAGCAGATCGAGCGAGGTGCGTAAACGTCCGCGCTGCACCTCCCAGCGGCTGCGCACGACCGCCTGCGCGGCGGGCGAGGACGCGGCGTCCCAGTCGGCGGCAATGCGCGTGGCGTCGGCGCGTAGTTGCGCGCGCCAGCGCGCGACCTCCTGCTCAATCTGCTTGCGGTCGCCAATCCAGCCGGGTGTCAGGTCATTGTTCTTGAGGATATCGTAGGCCAGTTCGGAGCCGGCAGGGGTGAATGCGTCATCCTTGCGGGGAAGCGGTTTGCCGCGCCCGCGCAGATTGTCAAATTCGCCTTTACGCATCGCCTCCTCAATCGCCTGGCTTACGACGTCGTTCCACTCGGCTTCACTGCGTGGCGCCTTGGGCGCAGTGGCAGCGCGGCTGGCTTCCTCGCCCTGCGCCTGCTGCTTGTAGGCCTGCGCACGCGCGCGCGCGGCGTCAATCTCGAGTTGATCGCGGTCGTATTTCCTATCTCGTTGCGTGGTCATCGCAGTAACCTCCCGGGCCATGGCAAAGCACAGCCCGATTGTACTCGTGCGGCGCCAGGTGGCAAATGCGCGCCTGCACAACGTCTGCGCCTCGAGTACACTTGGCATCAAGGCGCTTGGCGGGTACAATGCGCCGAGTGCATTGTATGGCTGGCCCTGCCAGTTCACCTCGGTTCCTCGCGAGCGTTGGATATGGTGCAAGGGGTGCAGAGTGGCAAATCCCTTCTGGAACCGCACAGAGCAGCGGCTGCGTGCGCTCTGGCGGCTGCTCATCTACATGGTGGCCTGGCGTGTGCTGCTCTACCTGCTGGACAGCTGGCTGATTCCGGCGGGCCAGGGGCTGGCGGCGCCCGCGCTCGTGCGCACGCTGCACTACGCATACTATCTGCTCTCGGTGGTAGGGGTGACGTGGCTGGCGGCGCGCTTTGTGGATCGCCGCTCGCCCGCCTCACTAGGGCTCGCGTTGAGCAGGCGCTGGTGGGCTGAGATGGCGGTGGGGCTGATGCTGGGCACGCTGCTCATCACGCTGATCTTCGCGGCCGAGTGGGCGCTTGGCTGGCTGGTGGTGACCGACGTCTGGTCCGCGCCCGCCGGGCAACGATTCTTCGCGGCCATACTTGGACCGATCGCGATCTTTGTGGTGATTGGGTTCGCCGAGGAGTTGATCTTTCGCGGCTACCTGCTGCGCAATTGCGCCGAAGGGCTGAGCGGGCCGCTGCACGCACGCGCTGCGCTCATCGCTGCGCTGCTGATAACGTCGCTGCTCTTTGGCCTCTATCATGTCTTCAACCCCAACGCCACCTGGGCCAGCACGATCAACCTCTCCCTGGCCGGGCTCATGCTTGGGCTGCCCATGGTGCTTACGGGGCGCCTGGCTATGCCGATTGGGCTGCACATTGCGTGGAACTTTGCCCAGGCCAATCTCTTTGGGTTTGCTGTCAGCGGCAACAATTTCAGCGCTGTCACGCTCATGCGCACCACGTTAACGGGGCCGCAGGCGTGGACGGGGGGCATGTTTGGCCCCGAGGCGGGGCTGCTGGGGCTGATTGCCATAGCCATTGGCGTTGCGGCGGTTTGGCTTGGGCTGCGCCGCATCGATGGCAGCGTGCGCCTCTGCACCGCGTTGGCGGAATATCCCGTGCATGCGCCGGCAACGCAGCCGCGCCCCGCGGCGCTGCGACACAATCCATAAACCCAGGGAGAAACGTTCATGAGCAGTCGGCTATGGGGCGGACGCTTCACCGGCGCGACCGACCCTCTGATGGAGGCGTTCAACGCATCGATACACGTGGACAAACGCATGTGGCGCGCCGACATCACCGGTAGCCAGGCCTATGCCCAGGCACTGGCCGCAGCGGGGATGTTGACGCCAGAAGAAGCGGATGCGATTGTGCAGGGGCTGGACAGGGTGGCCGCCGAGTGGGCCGCAAGCGCATTTGTGCTAAAGCCTGGCGATGAAGACATTCACACGGCCAACGAGCGGCGCCTCACCGAACTGATTGGGGCCGTCGCAGGCAAACTCCACACCGGGCGCAGCCGCAACGATCAGGTGGCCACCGACGTGCGCCTCTGGCTGCGCGGCGAGATTGTGCTGCTGCGCGGCCACCTGCAACAGTTGATTGGCGTGGCTGTCGAACGTGCGGCCGCCGAAATCGACCTTATCTTTCCCGGCTATACCCACCTGCAGCCCGCCCAACCCATTCGCTGGAGCCATTGGCTGCTGAGCCACGCCACAGCCTGGACGCGCGACGCCGAACGGCTTGACCAACTGGCGCAGCGCGTCAATGTAATGCCGCTGGGCAGCGGTGCGCTGGCGGGCAACCCCTTTGCCATTGACCGTGACAAGCTTGCGCAGGAATTGGGCTTCGCTGCCGCCAGCGCCAACAGCCTCGACGCCGTGGCCGACCGCGACTTTATTGCCGAACTGCTCTTCTGGAGCACACTGACCATGCTCCACCTGAGCCGCTGGGCCGAGGACCTCATCATCTACAGCAGCCGCGAGTTCAGCTTTGTGGCGCTGGCTGACGCCTACAGCACGGGCAGTAGCCTCATGCCTCAGAAGAAGAATCCCGACGCGCTGGAGTTGCTGCGCGGCAAGTCGGGGCGCGTGCTGGGCAATATGGCCGGGCTGATGACGACCCTCAAAGGGCTGCCCACCTCCTACAACAAGGATTTGCAGGAGGACAAGGAGCCGCTCTTTGATGCTGTGGACAGCCTCAGCGGCGCGCTGCAAATTGCGGCCGGTGTACTCTCCACGCTCACCGTCAACCCGGTGGCGATGCGCGCTGCCCTCACGACCGAGATGCTTGCCACGGATCTGGCTGACTATCTGGTGCGCAGGGGGGTGCCCTTCCGCGAGGCGCATCATATTACAGGTGCGGCTGTACGCATGGCCGAAGTGCAGGCGCTGCCGCTGAACGAACTGGAGTTGGATGATCTGCGCACGCTCCATGCCGCATTTGATGAGGATGTGGCCGCTGTGTGGAGCATGGAGGCAAGCGTGGAGCGGCGCGATGTGGCGGGTGGTACGAGCCGCCGCGCCGTGGAGGCACAGATTGTCGCATTGCGCGCATTGATGCAGGCCACGCCGGGGATGTGACCGAACAGCACCTCACCCGGCTCACGAAATCATGCCCAACATCGAACCGCTGACGCCCGAAGAGAAAGAAGCCTTCCTGAGCCGCGCACGTGCCGAAGGGCGCGCGCTCACCTCCGAGGAGCAATACGCCATCTTTGGCCCCGCGCCTGCGCAGGTCGAGGAGTTCCGCGCGGCCGAGGTTGTGGATGAGATGGAGGCAGCTCGTCTAGACGCTGCGCAGGTGCAGGCGTTGGCGCGCGACTTCTTCCCCGAACTGGGCGGCGACACACCCGGCGCGCCCCGGTTGGTGCAGGGCATCATCTTCGACTTGCAGGACACGCTTGCCACGCTCAGCCGCCCGCTCGACGAGTTGCTGGCGCAAGGCGCCGCCGACGCCGTGGCCTACATGCGCAGCACGGGCATGGAGCTGCCCGCCGAGTTTGCCGCCAACATCATCGAGGCGCGTCGTTTTGCCGAAGAGAAATCCGAGGAGGAGCATGAGGAGCACCTCGCCGACGACGCGCTCTCCTTCCTGCTTCAGTTCTTCGGATTCCCGGCCAGCCGCATGGACCCCGTTGTGCTGCGCCGCGCCGTGGACATCTTCTATGCGCCCGAGATGACGGCCTGGCGGCTGCGCCCCGGCGCGCGCGATTTGCTCGCCGCGCTGCACGCCGAGGGCTACAAGGTGGGCATTATGGTCAACTACAACGCCGATCGCGTATTCCAGCGCGCGATCGACTACCTCGGCATTCGACAGTGGCTGAACCTGTGCATTACCAGCGCCGCCGTCGAGTACCGCAAGCCAGACCCCAAATTCTTCGAGTTGGCGTTGGAGCAGTGGGGCGCGCTGGCCTACGAGGTGGTGGTAGTAGGCGACAGCCGCAAGGAGGAGATTGCCGGGGCCATCGAGACCGGCTGCCTCAGCGTGCTGCTCGAGGCGGAAGACGTGAGCGCGCAGGTCGCGCACGACAATGCGCAACTCGCCGCCAGCGTCCAGCCCGACGCCACAATCCGCACGCTGGATGAACTGCCCGCACTCATTGACGCGTGGGCCGCACCCTGATCGGCGCCCTGAATTTCCGCAACTGCGTTGAGAACCAGGCATGAGCACACAGGAACCCAGCCGCGCGGTGACGCTGCATCGTCGCTACCCCGAGGCCCCGATGGTGGGCACTGCGGCCACTATCTTTGATGACGCAGGCCGCGTTCTGCTTGTGCAGCGCGGCCACGCTCCGCGCAAGGGATCCTGGGGGCTGCCCGGTGGCCTGCTGGACCTGGGCGAACGCCTTGAGGATGGCGTGCGCCGCGAGGTGCGCGAAGAATGTGCCATCGAAATCAATGTGGGCGGTTTGGTGACGACCTTTGAGTCGCTGCATTGGGATGACGCGAGCCGCCTGGAGTACCACTACATCGTCATTGAATACTGGGCCACGCTCTGCTCGGGCGAGGCCGTGGCTGCCGACGATGCCGCGGCAGTGGCCTGGGCCGACCCCGCCGCGCTCGAGAGC
>CAYJNV010000096.1:0-12265 GCA_964370975.1 uncultured Caldilineaceae bacterium
GTCTACCCGGCGGCGACCTCGGCTTCAGTGTACCGGCCGCTCAAGCCGAGTGGGCCGAGTACCTGCTCTGCCGCGCCGGCGTGCCCCTCACCTGCCCGCTCCTCGACCCCGCGAACGACATCCTCCTCAACGGCGACCCCAGCGCACCACGCTCGCTGCTCGACAAAATCACGCGCTTTGTGGAGTGGTTCACGGCGGGGTGAAGGTGAAGCGATCAATGATCATTGATCATTGATCATTGATCAACATCACCGCTCATTCGCCAGATAATTCGCCGTCCAAGCCGTCAACAGCAAAAGATGCTGCATGCCTTTTGTCAGTTCCAGCGTGCTGATCCACTCGTCGAGGCGGTGGGCGTTGCCGCCGCGCGTGATGCCCACGCACACGGCCGGAATCCCCCGGCTGAGGGGGATGTTGGCGTCCGTGCTGCTCATGCGCTCGCTCGCCTCCACCGCCACGCCCACGGCCTTGAGTGCCCGCTCAGCCGCCAGCACCAGCGGGTGCGCGGCCGCGATCTCGCCGGTGGGTCTGTCGCCAATTGGCTCAATCGTAGCGAAGACACCCCGCTGCCGCCATTGCGGCGACTGGTAGCGCCGCACAATCCCGTTCACCTGCTCCACCATGGCCGTCAGCGTGTGCCCTTGCTCGCTGCGCAGGTCCAGCTCCAGCGAGGCATTCTCGGCAATCGAGTTGATCGAGGTGCCGCCGCGAATGCGGCCAATGTTCCACGTGGTGCGCGGCGTGTGCGGCGGCTCCAGGCGCGTGATGCGCTCGGCCAGTTGCACAAGTGTGTGTACGGCGCTGGGCGTACCAAATGAACTCCAGGAATGGCCACCGGGCGCCGCCACGCTGATCTCGAAGCGGCGTGAGCCAAGCGCCTGGTGCACAATGCGGCCCAGGCCCATCCCTTCAATTACGATGCACGCGCCGATGCTTTCTTGCAGCCGATCCACGGCCGCGCGCATACCGCGCAGGTCACCCAGCCCCTCTTCGCCACTGTTGGCCACAAACCAGATGTCCACCGGCGGCGGCGTACCGTGCATGAGTTGCGCCAGCGTCAGCAGCCCCGCCACACCGGTGGAGTTGTCGCCAAGGCCGGGGCCGGCCACGCGGTGGCGTGCGTCGTCGCGGCGGATTGCGAGGTCCGTCCCCGCGGGGAAGACCGTGTCGGTGTGTGCGCTGAGCATGAGCGCCGGGCCGGGCTTGAGGCCGGGCAGGCGTGCATAGACGTTGTTGAAGCCATCCTGCACCACATCTTTCAGCCCCAGGCTGCGAAAGCTCTCCTCCACCCAGGCGGCGCGTTCGCCCTCTGCGTTCGTGGGCGCGGCAATCTGCTGGACGGCAATGCAAAGGTCAAGCAGCGGGGCCTGGCTGCCTGCCAGCGCGTCAATCTGCGGCTCGAGGTGCTTCAATTCAGGGAACAGCAACGGGTCATCAAACATGCGCTACTGCCTTCACATGGGGTGCAGAGAGACAGTCGATTCTCATGCCAAAAAGAAAACAAAAAGCGCCTCGTCCGTTGGGACGAGGCGCTTGCGAGCGCTCGCGGTTCCACCCACGTTGCCCTGCAGCGCGGCTGCGGGCCACTTGGCGCCTGTAACGGGGCGGGGCCGGGGCCGCCTACTCAACTTCGGCGGTCCGCTCTCGGGTGGTGATGGGAGCCTCTACCTGCTGCGGCTTTCAGCCTGGGCCGCTGCTCTCTGCAAGGCGCTTGCGCTCCAACCGCGTCCCGATCAACGCGTTGCTTTGTAGTGTGGGAGATACTGGACTTGAACCAGTGACCTCTACGATGTCAACGTAGCGCTCTAGCCAGCTGAGCTAATCCCCCGTAAGGTCTCCAAAGTATACGCACGTCGCCGCTCCCACGCAAATTGCGCCGCCCGCCAGCGGCGCCGCAGAAGCTCAGAGACAGACCAGAACATCTTTCAAGAGCAAAACGACATGGTCGCCGCCTTGCTGGTTGGCGTTGCCTAGTTCGGGAAGATGTAGCCTGTAGGTCCGCCGTTCAGGGTCATGATTTCCGCTTGTGTTTCCACCATGTGACGCGTGAAAAGGATCTCGCGCGACAGCAAGTGCAGCGCAAACGAAAGCATTTGCGGCACGCCCACGCGCTCGAGCAGCGCCTGTTTGTCCGCGCTGGAGACCTGCATGGCGATGCCCACCAGGAAGGCGAGCAGCGTCGGGTCCTCGGGCAGGCGGTCAAGCTTGAGCTTCTGCTTGCTGGCTTCGGAGAGCAGTTCGACATACTCCACAATGCGCGGGCGCACCTTGTGGGCCAGTTCGGCGGCTGCCTGCGTGCTGCCGTTGATAAAGGGCAGCGGCCGCACAGTGCCCATGAGGTAGTTGTGGCTCTGCGCGTCCAGTTCAAGCACACGGAAACGCTGCGTTCCCGTCACGGAAATGTTCAGGCGGCCATCCTCATGCTCATCTACGCGCATGATGCGCGCCGCCGTGCCCACCATGTGGGGGACGGCCGGGCGGCCAACCTCTTCGCCATCACTGATGAGCACAACGCCAAAGGGCGCCTTTTCTTCAATGCACTTGCCAATCATCTCTCGGTAGCGCATTTCAAAGATATGCAGTGGGATCACCATGCCCGGAAAGAGCACAATATTCTTCAGCGGGAATAGTGGTAATTGCATGATGCGTCCCTGCGATTCACTGGCCTGCACAATCGCGGCGCCGGCGGCCTTATCTGCCCGCTGCGCAGCCGGCCGATTTGCTTCCGCGCTCCCGGCCTTATCGTTTTGCTCGTTCTTTTCGTTTCGATGCCTGTACATCTCTCACCTATACACCCATAATTGGCTATTCAAATGATTCCAGCTCCTCAGCCGGGAGCGCAGCACTTGCGTCCTTCATAAATTCGCGCAGCAACGTCGTGGCGAATGCGCCCTTGGGCAGCATGAATGCCACCTCCAACCCCAGTGAACTTTGCGCAAGCGCAAGGTCGGCGGCGAACAGCCTGCCCATTCGACGTGTGCCTTCAGTGTGCATCTTGCGCCACTGAACGTCTGTAAGCCCGGTCTCTGCCTCGAGTTCGTCCTCGAGGAGTGCGGCTTCGGCCTGGGCGCGGCGCATCTTGCTGCCGAACATGGGCGCAGTAAAGCTGATTTCGTGCGCCTCAAAGCGCGGCTGCTCAGCTTCGAGGTCAGCCACATCGAAGACCCCGCCCGTCGCATGTTTCTTGGCCACGTCACCCAGCCAGAGGTGGGTGAAGGCGCCTAACTCCACACGCCGCGCCAGGTAAAGGTTGCACAGATGGCTTTGGTACGAGGAGACGAGGAATTGGCGCAGCCAGCGGTCGCGCATGGATCGTTTGCCTGTCAGCAGTTCGTAGCCTGTCATGGCATTATCGCCCTCGCCGCCAAAGCGCTGCGGGCCGAAGTAGTTTGGCGCGCCCACTGCGTGGAGCATGGCGGCGATGGCCTGGGCACGCGCCAGCGCCTCGTCCGCCGGCAGCGAGCTGTCGGTTATCGTAATGCGAAAGCGGTTGCCCAGCAGGTGGCCAGCCTTGAGCTTGTTACGGTGACGACGCGCCCAGTTGATGGTCACCGGCAACGCGTCGGCCACGCGCGCGACCAGAGTATCGTCCTGCTCGGGCGGCGCATTGCTGGGGACGCTGAAGGTTTGCGTTGTGCGTGCGAACTTGTCCTTCATGCCCGCAAAACCCACGCTGCCCCTCTGCAGTCCAAAGAGTTGCTCCAGCCGCTGCTGCACCTCTTTGGTCGTGACGTTGGCCTTGGTGAGATTGATGTAGAGGTGCGGCCCCTCGCCCGAGGCTTCGTAGAGCGGAATCTCTTCGACGACGAAGTGCTCGGGCGCGACGCGCAGCACGCCGCCCACGCCGGGCAGCGCGCCCGTACTGTACGGGAGATCGATGTTCAGATTGGGTGGGGGCATGAGTATTTTACCACTGACAAGACCTGCGGGTACGCAGAAACAGCGGAAACTACAAGAAACAACAGGATACAACATTGAAGTGGATCAAGCATCCTGTCTTCTCTTGTCGTTTCCGCTGTCTCCGCGTGCTCGCAGTTCGTTTCACTCTTACGGGCGCGTGAAGACCATGTGGTAACAGAAGGGGTTGCCGATTTTGCCTTCGAGCACGAAGCCTGCCTCGGCGGCAAAGCGCCGCACACTACGGCTGGCCATGTAGGCCGGGTGAGGCATCTCCTCGCTGATGGCCAGCCGCCCGCCCGGGCGAATCACGCGCTGCAACTCCAGCAGGGCGTGCAGCCTGTCGGGAATCTCGCCCAACGTGGCAATCAGGATGGCAACGTCGATGCTGCCGTCATCGAGCGGCAGGCTGTAGGCCCCGGCATGATGCAGCGCACCCCGGTCGGCGAGCCCGGCCGCGACCATGCGGCTGCGCGTAGCCTCGACCATCGCGGCCTGTATATCTACGCCGTGCACCATCCCCGAAGGCCCCACCATGCGTGCCAATTCCTCGCTGATGAGGCCGGTGCCGCAGCCCAGGTCAAGCGTCTGCATGCCCGCTTCAATGCCATAGAGGCCCAGTGAATCACTTGGATTGCGATAGCGCAGGCGCAACGGGTTGTCGAGCAATGCCGCCATTTGGTGCGGCATGGGGTGGGGCTGCAGGTGCGCGTCCACGCGCAGCGCAATCTGCGCGCCCACAGCAGCGGCTGCGCTCAGCAGCAGCCCCCTGGCCACGCCGTCGCCCATGCGCGCCAGCACACCCGGCGCGGCGGGCACAAGCGCCGTCTCGATTGGAACGAACAGGGGCCGCTCAACAACAACTGCACCATTGGCATCTTCAATTGCCATGCGTCAATCCGCTTCCATGGGCGCAGGCGCACTGCAGGGCGCCGGCGCTGTGGGTGGTTACTTGCTGTGGGCAGGGGCGGCGGCGCCATTGGAGAACTCGGGCGCGTCCGGTGCGGGTGGAAAGCGTATGCTGAGCACGCCATCCTGAAAAATCGCGCCGCTGGCGCTGCGCTGGGCTAGCACCGTGGGCAGCAGCAGTTCGCGCTTGAAGTTGCCAATGCTCACAAAGAGCTCGTCTCCTCGCTTCTTTAGGCTCACCTTCTCAAGCTCAACATTGGGCAGGGGCAACTTGAGGACAAAGTCGTCGCCCTCTTCCACAACCTGCTGCGGCTGCCCCTTGCAGAGCACCTCGCCGGGGTCGTGCTCGCCGTAAAGTGCGCGCCCAAGAATTTCCAGCCGCTCCACACCTACCATCTCCTGATCATACCAGGGTGAACGAAGAATCGGCAGCGGGTAGAAATCTCGTTCAATCTCGCCAAGGTAGCGCGCCTGAATCTCCTGCAGGCGGGCCATGTAGGGATCGCCGCTAGGCTTGGCCACAAAAGCCTCACCCATGCCGTCGCTCTGCAGTCCAGGCAGAATCCGGTTCACCACCACGGCGTCAACCGGGTAGTTGAAGAGCGAGAGGTAGGTGACGGCACGCGCGCCCTCCTTGACGACCATCTTCTCGGGGTTGAGGACGACGCGGTAACTCGTCACCTCGGGATTGGTGAGCACTGCCTGCAGCCGCTTGACTCCCTCCACCAGGTTGTCGAGACCGGTGAAGACGTCCTTGTCAGGCACAAAGCG
Organism: uncultured Caldilineaceae bacterium; assembly: GCA_964370975.1. Lineage (GTDB taxonomy): Bacteria > Chloroflexota > Anaerolineae > Caldilineales > Caldilineaceae > UBA5069. Next base: position 5,578 of record CAYJNV010000096.1, read on the forward strand.
CTTGAGCAACATGCTCGCAATCTTCTTGGATGGATCATTCCACGCGGAGAGGCGCCCCATGTACCACTGGAAGGACTCGGGCACGGTGAGCAGGCGAATCGTCTCGCCCGTGGGCGCGGCGTCCACAATCACGCGGTCGAAGTGTCCCTCTTCCGCCTGCTGGTTGATGTGCAGCAGGCTGACGACTTCCTCCATGCCGGGGATGATGGCCATCTCCTCGGCCACCGCCTTGCTCATGCCCTGGCGGCGGAGTGCAGTGCCCACATAGCCCTGCATCTCGCCCCAGTGGCGGCGCACTTCCTCAACAACGTTGATCTCTTGCGCAAATAGATTAGGCGCAACTTCCAGCGGCATGCCCGTGAGGGGCTTGTCGAGGCTATCGGCCAGGCTGTGGGCAATGTCGGTGCTCACCACAAGCGTGCGGTAGCCCAGTTCGGCGCAGCGCAGGGCAGAGGCGGCAGCGGTGGTCGTCTTGCCAACGCCACCCTTGCCCAAGTACAAGATAATCCGCATATGGATGGTTATTCTCTCTCGAAACGATCAAGGCCTGAACGGTGCTGCGACGAAAGGGCTGCCCTGCAAGCCTCAACAACGCTGCAGCCGCCTAATCCTGTCGTCTACCTCTACGCAGCAGCAGGGCAATGGTTGCGAGGGCGGCCACGGCCGCGCCCGCATAGTAGGCAGCGGCACGCGTCAGCCCAAACCAGCCGCGGATTTGCCACCAGTACGAAGGCACGCGCGCCCAGTAACCCACGGCTGTGGGCCAGCGGTGGCCCACCTGCAGCACATACTTGCCCATGTGCATGTGCGGGCTCCACACCACGATGTAGCAGCGGCCGCCCACCAGCGTGCGCGTGTCGACAATGGGGCCAGGGTAATAGCGCACACGCGTCAGAATATCCTCGACGGGCTGCACCAGATCGCTGGGCGGCGGCGCGACGACGGCGCTGAAACCTGCGGGCAATTCAACGGGTAGCTTGCGCACGTCGGCGCTGTAGGGCAGGCTCTGCGCAATGACGCCGAAAGCCGGCACCACAGCACCGCCCAGCGGCAGCACGGGCACGAACATTTGCACGCGAATCTGCTCACCGGCAACGCATTCGGCGCTGTAAACATGCACCTGGCCGGGCGCGCGCAGGCGGTTGAAGACCAGCCGCTTGGTGCGCACCTCGTTGATGTTGAGGGCGTCGGCCAGCTTTTCGCCGGGCAGGCCAGGAAAGAAGGGCTGTGTGCCGGCCAGGTCGGTGCCGGTAATCGCAAGTTCGTTGCTGCTGGTGGAGATCGGGGCTTTGGTCATGAAGGGCCTACGCGCCGGACGCGTGCGAAGCAGAGTGTGCCGAAGAGGCAGCCGCACCCGGCTGCCAGCATGCACCCGCAGTCTAGCATCCGCCCCAATCGCCGTCAATTTGCCCAAGGAAACTGCAGAAACAGCCTGCACGCAGCAAACACGGAAACAGACGAAAACGACGGAACAGACATGAGATTCGATTGCTCCTGTTGTTTCCGCTGATTCCGCCTTTCTCCCGCTGCGGTGTCGATTCACACGCATCTACACTTGTTTGCGCGGCGCACCGCCATGGGGTACGATCGCGCCATGCCAACTCCGCAACCGGTGTCCCCAGCCATCGAAATGCCGCCGCGCCCGCGCTTCTCCATTGTCGTTCCAATCTGGAACGAAGAACAGGTCATCCCTGTGCTCTACGCGCGCGTGCGCGACACGATGGAGGCCACGGGGGAAACGTGGGAACTCATCTGCGTCAACGACGGCAGCAAGGATCGCTCGCTGGAGTTGCTCATAGCCACACGCGCCGCCGACCCGCGCGTCAAAATCCTCAACTTCAGCCGCAATTTCGGCCACCAGATTGCCATCACTGCCGGGGCCGACTTTGCCGAGGGCGACGCCGTGGTCGTTATGGACGCCGACCTGCAGGACCCGCCGGACGTCGTGTTGCGCATGATTGAGAAGTGGCGCGAGGGCTATGAGGTCGTCTATGCCGTGCGCACCAAGCGCGAGGGCGAAACAAAGTTCAAGCTGTGGACGGCGGCAGCCTTCTACCGCCTGCTGCAGCGCATTACCGAGGTGGAAATCCCCGTGGATGCGGGCGACTTCCGCCTCATGGATCGCAAGGTGGTGCAGACCATGCGCCATCTGCGCGAGAAGCACCGCTTCATGCGCGGCTTGAGCGCGTGGGTGGGCTTCAAGCAAATTCCTGTCGAGTATGAACGCGCCGAGCGCTTTGCGGGCGAGACCAAATACCCGCTGCGCAAGATGCTGCGTCTGGCGATTGCAGCAATTACCAGTTTCAGTTTTGTGCCCCTGCAACTGGCCACATGGACGGGCTTTGTGCTTGCAGGCATCAGCCTTATCGCGATCCTGACCACGGTCATCCTGCGCCTTTCGGGCAGCGAGTTTTTTGCAGGGCAGGCCACGACGCTGGTGGCGGTGCTCTTCCTGGGCGGCATCCAACTCATCTTCCTGGGCATCATCGGCGAGTACATCGGCCGCATCTACGATGAGGCCAAGGATCGCCCCCTCTACATTGTGGCGGAGGCGCACGGCTTTCTCATGGAGGACCCCGTACCTGGCGACGTCGGTGTCCCGCCCGAGCCCGTGCCGTCGGACTGAAGGGGCGTGCGTGCCTCGCCGCGATCACCCAGCCTGACGATTGATGGCGTACGCCATCCGCCTCCCTGTGCCCGATCCTTAACTCCCCACTGCCCATTCCCCAGTGCCCACTCCCCACTTTTGCCGCGCGCGCCTGCGGTTGGTAGAATCACCGCAAGCGTGCGCCTTCGTCGCCCATGCCGCAACGTCCCCAGGAAGCCCATGAACGCCGCGCCCCTTCAACCTGGCCCCTTCTTTATTGGCGTTGCCGGCGGAACGGGCAGCGGCAAGACCACCGTCAGCCGCCGCATTTGCGAGATGGTGGGCGCCAAGCACATTGCCTGGCTCCAGCACGACGCCTACTACAACGACCACAGCCATCTCTCACCAGAAGCGCGCGCGCTGGTCAATTATGACCACCCCGACAGCCTCGATACGGCACTCTTTGTGGAGCACCTGCAAATGCTGCGCCGCGGTCAGGCCGTGGATGTGCCGACCTATGACTTTTCCACGCACGCACGCGGCAGCGCTGTGGTGCACGTGGAGCCCGCGCAGATTGTGCTCGTTGAGGGCATCCTGGTCTTTGTCGAAAAATCGCTACGCGAACTACTCGACATGCGCATTTATGTGGACACCGATGCCGATATCCGCTTCATTCGCCGGCTGCAGCGCGACATGATTGATCGCGGGCGCTCGCTCGATTCCATTGTCAAGCAATACATGGCCACAGTGCGCCCCATGCATCTCGAGTTTGTGGAGCCGAGCAAGCGCTATGCGCACGTGATTGTGCCCGAGGGCGGCGACAACCAGGTGGCTATGGAGATGATCTCGAGCACGCTCCAGGCTGTGCTGCGGCGCAGCGAGGCCCAGCCCGGAGCCGGCCAGTTTGCGCCTGTGATGCCCAGACGCAGCCGATGAGCCACGCCTGCGCATGATCACGCCCCTGCCTGTGCTCATGGACGTGGGCCCGGCCGTGCATCAGCGCGCCGGCCTCAGCCGCTACACGGAGCGGCTGGCCGCGCACCTGCTGGACGCCCAGAGTGTAGGCGACCCTTCGACGCAAATAGGGCTCACGCTCTTCTACAACGCCCACAGCGGCCACACCCTACCGCCCTCTCTGACGGATGCGCCTGCGTTTACAACAAGACAGGGCCAATATGCATGGCGTATGGGCGCGCTTGCTTCACAGTTCGCACAGCGCCCTTATGCGCCTGTGGCGCGCGCTCTGCAAAGCCTGGCGCGCGGCGGCCAGACAGCCCTCTACCACGCCACCGAACATCTGCTACCGCGCACGGCCGGCCCGTCGCTGCTCACAGTACATGACTTGATCTTCGAGCGCTACCCCGAGCACCACACGCGCCGCAACGTGCTCTATCTGCGTGCGGCGCTGCCCCGCTTCGTCCATGCGGCGCAGGCAATCATCGCCGTGAGTGAGCACACTCGTCGAGACATCGTTACATATTACGGCGCGCCCTCGCACAAGATTCACGTCATTCATGAGGGTATCGACGCGCGCTTCGCGCCCGCACTGGACAGCGAAATTGCGCGCGTGCGCGCCGCCTGGTCGCCTGATCGGCCATGGCTGCTGATGGTTGGTACGCTGGAGCCGCGCAAGAACCACGCCGCCGCGTTGCACGCGCTGCGCCGCCTGCGCGATGAGGGCTTTCCGCACCGCCTGTTGGTGGTGGGCGGCGAGGGCTGGCTCTTTGCACCGGTGATCGCCCTGGTCAACGAATTGGGGCTGGCCAATGATGTCACCTTCACCGGCTACCTGCCCGATGCCGACCTGCCGCCCCTCTACAGCGGCGCAGATGCCGTGCTCATGCCCAGCCTCTATGAGGGCTTTGGCTTTCCCCTGCTCGAGGCTATGGCCTGCGGCGCACCTGTGGTGGCAAGCAATGCCTCCAGCTTGCCGGAGCTTGCGGGCGACGCCGCGCTTCTCGTAGCGCCCGCCGACTATGAGGGCCTTGCCCATGCCGTGCGCCTGCTGCTGACACAGCCCGCGCTGGCAGATTCGCTGCGCACACGCGGCAGTGAACGTGCCCGCGCCTTCACCTGGGCGCGCTGCGCTGCCGAGACGACCGCGCTTTACCACGAGGTTGCTGCGCAGTGGGCGGGCGAACGTCGATGAGCACCCCGGATGCGGCACCGCCCCCGGTGTCGCTGCGCCTGCGCGCATGGCTGCTGGCCGACCATCACGTCGAATGGCTTATCCTCGCGCTGGCGGCGCTCGTGCGCTTCTGGCGGCTGGGCTACCACAGCATCTGGTTTGATGAGGCGGTCAGCCTGCGCTGGGCCGGCTCGGACATCCCCTTCATCTGGCAAAAGACCTTTCCGCTCATCGAGGAGAAGCATCCGCCCGCCTACTACCTCCTGTTGCACGGCTGGCAGAAGCTGCTCGAGATGGCAGGGCTTGGCCACAGCGATGCATGGCTGCGCGCGTCGGGCAGCCTGCTGGGGGTGCTCACCGTGGCGGGGATGCTGCTGCTTGCGCGCCGGTTGAGCGGCCGGCGCGTGGCCGTGCTGACCGGGCTGCTGGTGGCGCTTGCGCCTGCACTTGTATGGTACAGCCAGGAGTTGCGCATGTTCCAGCCCGCCACCACCGCGCTGGTGTGGGGGGGCTATGGCTTACTGCGTGCGTGGCAGTGCCCAACCGCGGCACGCAGAGTGGGATGGTGGGCGCTCATGGTGGGTGCGCTCCTGCTGGCGCTCTACAGCTACTTGTTCAGCGCGCTCATGCTGCCCGCTGCGGGCCTCGCGCTACTTCTGCTCTGGGCCGCGGCACCGCACGCCACGGCCGCACGCAATCGCCGCTTGCTCGAGGGCATCGGCGCGTTCGGGGTCGTCACCCTGCTCTTCCTGCCGCTGGCGCGCAACGCCTGGCTGGTCAACTCGAGCGAAAACGCCCCCGGCGCGCCCTTCGCCAACGCAGGCGCAACAACGCTTCATCTGTTGCGCGTCTTCAGCGTGTGGAGGCCGGGCTGGCCTGAAGCGCTGCTGACTGCAATCGCATTGCTCGCCGGCGCCCTGCTGTTGCTGGGCGTGCTGCTGCCCCGCCGTGGCAGGGCGCAGCGTGGCGAGGCCGTCGCCGACCGCGTCTGGATTGCGCTCTGGGTGGGCGTGCCCTGGCTGGTGGGCAATCTGCTGCTCGCCACCACCGACTCGGTCTTCGGCGAAGATCGCTACTTCGTCTTCCTGGCGCCCTTTGTATTGTGGGGCGTGGCGCGCGGCGTAGTGGCGCTCAGCGAGCGCGCGCGGCCCGCGGGCTGGGCTACGGGCGGCGCGCTCGTGCTTGCCCTTGCGCTGGCCTTGCCCGTTCTGTGGACACCCACGCTCTATCGCGAAGACTGGCGCGCCGCTGCCCGTCTCATCGCGCAGCAGCGCGCCTCCAGCCCGGGCCTCACCGCTGCTGTCCTCAGCCATGTTGACTATACGCGCCTCCCCGCCGAGTGGTACCTGAAGCAGTACTCGCTCGACCTGCCCATTTTCTATCCCTTTGGGGGTGTGCTCGACGCCACGCAAATTGAGACGCAGGTTGCGCCCCCGCTTGAAGGGCTGGCCGCCGATTATGACACGCTCTGGCTGCTGCAGAGCCACCTTGAGGGCGTGGACGATAACCACCTTGTGGAGCAGTGGCTGGCTTCGCGTTTCCCGCTCATCACAGAGGCTTACCCTGCGGGCATCCGCCTTACGGGTTATGCGCTGCGCAGCCGCTTTGCCGACTTGCCGCTGCTGGCGCCAGATGCCGTCTTTCCCGATACAGAAGCCGCGCCTGGCCTTACGCTGGCGGCATGCGAGCCGCTTGCCCCACAGGTGATCGCACTGGATGACGCGCTCCACCCGCCCAGTGGCTGGTTGCCTGTACGCCTCTGGTGGCAGCGCACAGGAGAGATTACGCAGGATTACGTGGCGCGCGTGCGCGTTGTGAATGCAGTAGGAGTTTGGGGCGAATCACTGGGTCGCGACGGCGAAGCGCTGCGCCGGCTGCCCACCAGCCAGTGGACGGACGACGCATTTGTACGCCATGAAGTGGATGTGAACCTGAACCCGGCCACGCCGCCCGGCGTCTACCAGGTCACTGTG
>CAYJNV010000096.1:12275-14343 GCA_964370975.1 uncultured Caldilineaceae bacterium
TCGACGAGGGTAGCTTCCAAACAGGTGGAAGCAGCGATGTGATCAACCCCAACCTTTATCCCGCACTGAAGTCGTGCTGCCTGCGTATCCACGCTTCTATACGCAACGCCTCCGGGTGTATCGCAAGCGTTGGTCCGGTATCGAAGTCTATCTCGCCTGTTCGCAGCCATCGCCACATTGTCGTCAAATCCGTGCCGACAAATCGCTGGAACAACCAAATGGGCATGGGGAAACGAGACGGCTTCTTGCCCATGACTTCGCGCCAGATCGCACGGCATTCTTCGATGGACTTCACATCACTTGCGAGATTGATCTCCTGACCAATAAAGCGTTCGGGGGCTGAAAATGCTTTGGCAGCAATGATGCCCAGGTCATCGGTGCTGATCCAACCGAGGGGCCGGGTTGCCCCCATCAGTTTCGGCATCAAGTGCCAAGTGGAGACTGCCGGATAGAAAGCCTTATCGCTCATCAACTCCATGAACGCCCGCGGTCGCAAAATCGTCAACGGGATACCCAGCGCTTTCATGTGCGCTTCAACCTGGAGTTTCGAGTCCCATGAACCGATACCCGTCGGTCTACCCACTCCGGTCGAGCCATAGACAAGATGTTGAACACTTGCCTCCTTGGCAGCATCGGCCACCCGCTTGCCTTGAATAACCTCAGCCTCCAAGCCCGCCAGCATCGGGTTTTGAATACTGTATACGCCGTATGCCCCCTTAAAAATCCGGTCTAGGGATTGTCGGTCCTGCATATCGCCCTGGACAACCTCGGCTCCCAAAGCGGATAAAGCCCGTGCCTTCTGGCTGTTGGCGTTGCGTGTAAGTGCCCGGACATGCCAGCCGGTACCCAACAGTGAACGAGTAACAGCCCCGCCCTGGCGTCCGGTTGCTCCCGTTACGACAATAGTCGCACCCGCATTCGAACTCATTCCCCTACCTCCCCAATCAAGCGACATCTAAACGGAATGTGGCCTGTCCGGAATCGCCGACCACACTCATGACGAGGAGAATTCACCTCACGCTGACTATCCCAACTTGAAGGGCATCAAGAAGAGTCTACTGGAACTGCTTAGGCCGGTCGCTGACCTCTGACAAACCTTCAGTCCACAACGGGAACGGCATGAATTGCAGAATTGGAGCCGGCAAAGATGAACACACGGGCGATTATGGATGAGCGGAATCATAACTATCCTCACTCACTTCCGCCAAATGCATTTCCGTGACTCTGGAAGCGTGTGGCCTCTCTTGCGTACGGTCCCGTTATATTGGTACGAATTTACCGGCTTGGTCAATCGATCATCTCGATGGTACATACGTTCCTTCGGCTCTGGCTCCCTTGTGTGACTGTCTGAAGAGCTGTTAGGGCGCGTGCAATCGTATTCATATTGATTGACTTCACACCGCTGATCGACAATGCCCGAGGCGAATAGCAGGCGTGTTGTCTCAGGGCATGCAACGCCGATGTGAATTGCCCCGTCCCGCAACTTGTCAACCACTCACCCAATCCTCAATCATCCTTAACATCGACTCGCTCCTGCTCCCGCATCCGCCTCTCCACCCCCGCAATGCGCTCGCCCTGGCTAACGATGAGTTCAGCCAGAAAGCCGACCAGGAAGAGCAACACGCTGATAATCGCGAGAATCCCCGCAAAGAGGAATATGGGCCGCTGCTGCGTTTGCGATGCGAGATAGAGGACGAGAAGGTAGACGAAGGTCAGCCCGCTGATGGTGAGGCCTGCCAGCCCCAGCCCCCCAAAGAAGCGCATGGGGGCCTGGCTGAAAGTGAGGAGAAAGCGCACCACCAGCACATCCAGCAGCGACTTGGGAATGCGCTCCCAACCGAACTTGCTGCTGCCCGTGGCGCGCGGCGTGTAGGCAGTGGCCACCTCGCCCACGCGAAAGCCATTGTGGACGGCAATCATCAAGAGAAATCGATGCCAGTCGCTGCGCAGAGGGGGGAAGCTGCGCACCACCTCGCTGCGCATGGCCTTGATCCAGTTACCATCATGCACATGTACACCGGCCAGCGTCTGCATGACAAAGTTGTAGATGCCGCTGGCAAAGACCTTG
>CAYJNV010000097.1:0-233 GCA_964370975.1 uncultured Caldilineaceae bacterium
GCCTGAGTCTGCCCGGATGACTCATGGTTGAGGTTTCCAATTCAGTTGATTCGCAGGATACGCTATCAGGTCGTGCGGTAAAGTGCAGCCTTCGAATGGCATGAAAAACTGCCCCGCGCCTGCTACACCCGGAGGGTGAGGCGATGATACTATTGATGGCAGGGGGTGTCAACCAATGGCAAAGTGGCAGAGAACCGAAGCGGGGGGGGGCCAATTTGTGGGGGGGCGGGGGG
>CAYJNV010000097.1:243-2286 GCA_964370975.1 uncultured Caldilineaceae bacterium
GCCAGACACCCCAACCTGAACCAAAATTTGTGTTCTACACGCTTCGGTTCTCTGCGTCGTGCCGAGCCTACCGTACGCGGCTCCACTCGCCAATGTTCCAGAGCTGGCTGTCCCACGAGTTCATGCGCACGCCCGTGAGGGTGTTGACACCTGCGGAAACGTCACCGCGGAAGATTAGCGGCAGGTTTACGTAGTTCTGCGCAACCATGTCGTTAAGCTGCTTGGCCAGTTCGGCGCGCGCAGCGGGTTCCTTGGTGCCGGCATACGTTGCGAAGAGGGCGTCGTACTCGGGGCTGCACCAGCGCTCGTAGTTCTGGGCGTTGAAGCCATTGCTGGCCTTGGCAATGTTTTCGCCGTCCTCGCCGCACAGCCAACCGGCAAGGTAAGTCTGCGGATCGGTGGTGTCGGGGTTATTGGCGAACATCTGCACATCGAAGTAGAACTTGTTGAGCGTATCGGGGCTGGCCGGGTCGGCGCCGAAGTAAACGCCTGCGTCGACGTTCTTGAGTTCGGTGGCCACACCGATCTCCTGCCACCACTGCTGCACCAGCGCCTGGGCCTTCTGGCGCACGGCGTTGGTGGAGGTGGCGTAGAGGATGCGCAGTTCAACGCGATCCTTCTCGCGCACACCGTCGCCGTTGCTGTCAACCCAACCGCTCTCCTCGAGCAGCGCCTTCGCCCCATCGATGTCCTGCACCAGGCAGGCGTCGTTCGCGGTCGACACGACGGCGGGCGGTCCGGAGACGATATTGCAGGTGGGATCACCGGCGAAACCGTAGAGTTGCTCGGCCATAATCGTGCGATCAATCGCCAAGGAGAGCGCCTTGCGCACGTTAATATCGCTCAGGAATGGATGGTCAGTCGAGCCGTCGGCCATCCAGTTGGAACGGTCTTCGCCCAGGGCCGGGTCGGGGTTGGTAAAGTTGATGAGGATGCGCTCGACCAGACCGCCACGACTGGAATAGACCGTGCCGATGCCCTTTTCGGCCATGGGGTTGATGACGGCGGGCTCTACCTGGAGGTTCCAGCCCCAGTCAACCTCGCCGGTTTCGAGTACGGCGCGTGCGGCGGCGGCGGCGTCACCACCACCCTTCATGCTGACTTCGGCGAAATGAGGCTGGTCGGCAATGCGGAAGTTGGGGTTGACTTCATAGGTTACGATGTCGTTGGCGCGGAATTCCTTGACCTTGTAGGGGCCGGTGCCAATCGGCGCGGTGTTGGCCTCGGAGCACTCCTGTGCCTTGGCGCCCACGCAGTCGGCAAACTGTGCCTTCTGGATAATGGGGCTCAACATGCCGTTGAAGGGACCGTACGGGAACGCCTTGGGTGCATCAAAGGTCACCTTGACCGTGAGCGGGTCCACGGCCTCGACATTGGTCACGCCTTCGAAGTTCGAGACAGTCGCGCAGGGCGTCTCCGGATTTGTGCAGTACTCCCAGGTAAATACGACATCATCAGCGGTAAAGGGCGAGTCATCGGACCACAGCACGCCGTCCTTGAGCGTGTAGGTGATGGTCGTGAGGTCTTCGCTGATGCCGCCATTCTCGAGTGTGGGCACGTCGGCTGCGAGCGCCGGCACGGGCACGCCGTCGGGGTCATTCCACATGAGTGGCTCGACGATGAGCGACGCGGCGTGGAAATCCTTTGTGCCTGTAGAGAGATAGGGGTTGAGGATGGAGACGGCTTGCCAGTAAATCATGGAAAGGGTGCCATCTGTGCCGCGGCCGGGCGTGGCGGGCAGATCACCGGCTGCTGCGGGTGCGGTCCCTTGGGAAGCGCCTTCGCCGGCGGGTGCTGCTGGTACGGCCGCGCCACCGCACGCAGCGATGACCATGGCAAGAACGACGGCGACTGACAAAAGCGAATAGACTCTGAGTCTCCTCAGGTGGCTCATGGTTGCTTCTCCTTATTCGATTGATGGACTGGATATGTCAACGGGCCGGATGGTGAGGATTGCCGTCGGGTGGCATGGGGCGCTGCGTTGCGCGCCTTCCATACTCGAAGGGCTGCGGGATAGTACTATCATTCATGGTGGCTGTCAAC
>CAYJNV010000097.1:2386-14328 GCA_964370975.1 uncultured Caldilineaceae bacterium
TTTCGGGCAGTTGGCGCGTGCGTGCGCCAAGAAACTCAAGCACCTGTTGCGACGTAATGTGTGCATCGGCCGCACGCGCCAGGCTGCGCTGCGTAATCTGGTATGTATAAACGGGGTAGCTGGATTGCCATTGGGCAAAGCGTTCAACACGGAAGCGGTCCTCGAGGGGGGCAGCCGCGGGCAGGACTATCATGAAGTCGTCGGTCACCTGCAAGGCGCGCTGCGGGTTTTCGTGGGGCTGGACGACGTCCATGCCCAGCCAGCGCGCGCCCCAGTTGGTGAGGGACATCAGCCACTCGTCGCCCGCCGAGGGTTCCGCCAGGTCCAGCGCGCCCAGCCAGTGCAGCGGCCCGCGCATGAGGAAATCGAGCAGCGCGCCCTCTACGTCGGGCCAGTGCTCAATCCCCTGCAGCAGTTCACCGGGCAGCGCGTTCTCGCTCCCGGCGGCCTCGGCGGGTGTGGCGCGGCGGATGGGCCACTCGTCATAGCGACCGGTGGGGCGCTGGAAGTCAGGCTCAACCTGCCTGACGGCGGCCACGATGTCGGCAATGCGGTACCAGCCGTTGGGTTGCAGCCGGCCCAGCAGCGCGAGCACAGCGGCGCGAGTCTGCAGCGGGTCGTTCCAGCCGGTTACGCCGGGTGGGCACTCAAGGCCGGGCACGCGGCAAAGATCATTCCACTCGGGCGAGAGGCGCCACGCGTCAAAGAGCGCCAGCCGTTGTTCGGCGCGCGTTTGACGCAGAAAATCGTGCACGCGGTTGCCTGTCAATTGAATGACACCGCCCTCGCTGCGTTTGAGCCAGCCCATGCGGTTGGCCACGTGCAGCAGCAGCGCCAGGCGGACGTTGTGGTCAGCCATGGTTTCGTCAAAGGGGAGTTGCATCCGCTTGACGAAGCGGTCGACGTCGTCGGGGTCGGGGCCGGCGGGTGTGAGGCGCAGCGTGTCGCTGTAAAGGAAGCCGAGCAGCGTACCGGCATCCTCGAGGAAGCAATCATCGGCGTTGATGGTGCGCGAGCGCTGCGGCGGCGCGGCGGGCGTTACCGGCAGCCCATTGGGCAGCGCGGCAATCGGCGCGCGTGGCAGCCAGGGCGCCACATCGGCGGGCAGATAGATGATCTTGTGGGCGCTCTGCCCGGCGCCGCGAAAGGTGCGCCCAATCAAGCCGTGATAGTAGAGCACCTCGGCTGCGCCCTCGGGATGCAACCACGGCGCCTCGCGCTCCATCTTGGCGGGGCCCATATCGCGGATGCCCCCAAACTGGCGCGTGAAGTCGGCCTCCGCCACCTCGCCACCTGTGCGCAGTAGCAGATCGACCGCCTCTCCCACCGCCGGGAAGGTGTCAACCAATTCCTGGTATGCGAACTGGATCGAGGTGGGATTCGTCAACTCCTCTGCCAGGAGCGCTATGCCCTGCAGGCGGTTGCCCGCTGCGGCATCGAAGTCGGCGCTGCGCATTTGCGCGATCACATCGAGCAAGGCGGGCGCAATCTCTTTGAGCATCTGTTCGGTGGTCGGCATGGTTTTCAGGAGTGCTGCTGCGCCCGCGTGCTGACCCGGCGCTGCTGTGGCCCGCTCCGCTGCTGATTGAGATTGCTGCGGTGATTGCTGCGCTGGTGGCATGGGAGCGGGCATAATATGTCGAGTGACGACGGGATAGGCTTCACTGCGCCGCGGCGCAGGCTGTGCGCCCGCAGAAGCAAACTGCCGCAGAAGCGCACCGACGCGGAAGCGCGCATCCGGTTGTGTCACATTCCATGTTTGGATATACTGAACGTCGTATCTTGCAAAGGAGTTTACCACGTATGCGAAACACAAGCTTTGCCAGCATGTTGACTCGCGGCGGATGGCGCCCTTCCGACATTATGCGCGATATGCAGCGCGCCAGCCAGTTGCTCGCAAGCCGCAATGTGCCGCTCGCGCTCAAGCTGATTCTGCCCCTTGGTGCAGCCATCTACTGGTTCTTCCCGCTGGACCTTCTCCCCGGTCTTCCCTTCGACGACATTGCCATTGTACTCCTGGCCATGAAGCTCTTCGTCTCCATGGGCGATGCTGCACTCGATCGTGGCGCGTCGTCCGACGCGGCAGGCACGGGCGATGAGCCGACCGTGGACACGACATGGCACGTCGTGGACGAGTAAGGCGCACGGCCAAGCCGTTGCCGCCTGCACTGCCGCCTCCTGCTGCCGCTCCCCAGCGTGACGAGTTGCCCCTGCCGCGCGACGACGCGGCCGCAGGCGCGGCGGCAGCGGCTCCGACAGCCGGCGCTGCTGTCCCATTTGCTTCCACCGCAATGCAGTATACCGCGTCCCCAGGAGAGGGCGCACCCGCCATGGCGCAAAGCCGCACGTCGCAGGAGCCGTCTCCGGTAGAGAACAGCTATTCGCTGATGGAAGTGGCCAAACACCTCGATATCAGTCCGGAAATGCTGCGCACCTGGAACCGTCGCTTTGCCCCGTTGCTGGGCGGAACGGTTGCGGTCGATCCGCCGCGTTACTCCGGCGGCGACGTAGCCGTACTGCGCACGGTGCAAGCCCTGCTGGATGACGGCTACAGCGATGCCGAGGTGCAGCAGAGTGTAACGCCGCGTCGTATTGCACCCGAGCGACCGCCCGCTTCGCTGGCGGCGATGGACGACGACGCACCCGCGCCGGACACGTCAACGCACGCCCTGGCCGTGCCTTCGATGCTCGGCGATGTGTTGGGGGCGATTGCCGGAAGCCAACAGACAGTGCTCAACTCCCAGGCCTCCATGCGCGAGATGGTCTCGGTGGTCGTGCAGGATAATTTCAACCTCAAGGATGAGAACCGCAAGCTGCGCGACCGCATGCTCGAGCTGGAGCGCGGGCTGGCCGAATACCAGCGGCGCGAGGAGACGCGCAAGGAACGCCTCGAGGCGCGCCTGCGCGCGCTCGAGGGCACCGTCTCGGCGTTGCAGCAGCAGATGTCACAGTTTGTGCAAATGCAGCGCGCCGCACAGACGAAGCGGCGCGGGTGGTGGTGATAGGGCAGAAATTGACAAGAGGTGGGTGCATCCCCGGATCTGGGAATCAGCCGCGGTGGGCTCAATTGCGCCAACAACCGGTCGATGGCGCGGCGTTCTGCCGCGCCTGCGCTACGCGATGAGTTGGGCAGATACAAGAGGACGGGTGCAACAGTGATTCTCCCCAAAGAGCGCGACCCCCGCTTCATCACCATCCGCCGCGGAGGGACACTCACGGACTCCGACCATCGGCTCCTGGCTTTGTGGGCGGCCGCGTGTGCAGAGCACGTTCTGCACCATTTCGAGTCGGTGCAGCCCTCGGACACGCGGCCCCGCCAGGCCATCGAGCATGCTCGCGCATGGGTGCGCGGCGAGATCACGATGTCACAGTCCCGCGCGGCGGCCGGCGCTGCCAACGCTGCAGCAAGAGACCTGCACGGAGCCGCCAGGCACGCCGCATATGCTGCCGGCCAGGCGGCAGCGGTGGCGCATGTCGCCGCACACGAGCTCGGTGCTGCGGCCTACGCAATCAAGGCCGCACGTGCGGCCGCCCCTGGAAGCGAGGGTGAGAGCGCCGGCCGGCTCGAGTGCCGGTGGCAGCGCGAGCAGCTCCCTGATGCGATTCGCGACCTCGTCCTGGAGGATCAGCGGTTGCGAAACGAAATTTGCTGGTCGGTGTTCGACTGCTGACGGTCATGACGGCTTACCCATGACTGGGCGACTGGGCGACTTCGTTGACTGGTGGACTGGTGGACTAACGTCCGTCCAGTCAACCAGTCCACGAGTCCACGAGTCCACCAGTCCACGAGTCCACGAGTCCACGAGTCCACCACTCCCCAACTCCCCACACCCCGAGAGGACCTTCCATGTCCAACCCGCCCCGCTGGGACGTGAGCAATGTTTTCCCCAGCCTGAATTCTCCCGAGTACGAGGCCGCCGTAGCGTCGGTTTCGTTGCAGATGGACGGTCTGGACGCGCTCCTGACCGGCGCGCCCACCGATACACCCCTCACCGATCAGGCCACCTACCTCGGTGAGGCAGTTGACAAGGTCAACGCGCTCTATGAGCTGGCAAATACTATCCGTGCCTACATCAACGCCTTTGTCAGCACCGATTCGCGGGATACCCTGGCGCGCCGGCGTGAGTCCGAGTTTGAGCAGGTGAGCGTACGCATGAAGACGCTCTCCAATCGCTTTCAGGCGTGGATGGGTCGCCTGGGACCGGCGCTCGACCAGATTCTGCCGCTGGACGCGCGCACACAGGCCCACGCCTTTGCGCTGCGCGAAATGGCACAGCAGGCGCAATACATGATGAGTGAATCGGAGGAGGCGCTTGCCGCCGAACTCCTGGTGAGCGGCGCCAATGCCTGGGGTAAGCTCCAGGGCACAGTCACCTCGCAGATGAGCGTCTCGTTTGAGCTTGACGGCGAGATGCAGAAGCTGCCCATGCCGGCGCTCATCAACCTGCGCTCGCACCCCGACGAAGATGTGCGCCGACGCGCCTACGAGGCGGAAAACATCGCCTGGGAGAGCGCCAAGGAGCCGCTGGCCGCATGCATGAATGGCGTCAAGGGCGCTGTTGTCGCACTTAACCAGCGCCGCGGCCGCGAAGATGCGCTGCACAGTGCGCTCGATGCGGCGCGCATCGACCGCCCCACCCTCCAGGCCATGCTGGGGGCCATGGAGGACTCCTTCCCCCAGTGGCGGCGCTACTACCGGGCCAAGGCCGTGCGCCTCGGCAAGGAGCAGCTTGCCTGGTGGGACCTCTCGGCGCCCATGCCCGGCGATAGCACCCACTTTGAATGGGACGCCGCACGCGCTTTTGTGCTCGACAACTTCGCCACCTTCTCTCCCGATCTGCGCGACTTTGCCGCGCTTGCCTTTGACGCCAACTGGATTGACGCCGAGCAGCGCACCGGCAAGCGCGGCGGCGCCTTCTGCATGGGGCTGCCCGCAGTCAAAGAGAGCCGCATCCTCTCCAACTTCGATGGTTCACTCGACCAGGTGTCTACCCTTGCGCACGAGCTTGGCCACGGCTATCACAACAGTTGCATGTACCGCGCCGGCAAAACGCGCCTGCAGGCGCAAACGCCGATGACGCTCGCCGAGACCGCCTCGATCATGTGCGAGACGATTGTGATGCAGGCGGTGCTCGCACGTGCTGCCACCCCCGAGCAAGAGCTGGCCATCCTCGAGACGCTGATCCAGGGGGAGGCGCAGGTGATTGTGGACATCTACTCGCGCTACCTTTTCGAGCAGGAGCTTTTCGCCCGCCGCGCCGAGGCCGAGCTCTCGGCGGAGGATCTGTGCGAGATCATGGCGCGTGCACAGGACGCCACCTATGGCGACGGCGTAGACGCGCGCTTTCGCCAACCGTGGATGTGGACCTGGAAGCCGCACTACTACTCAGCGGGGCTTTCGTTCTACAACTTCCCCTACGCCTTTGGGCTGCTCTTTGGCACCGGGCTCTATGCCGTCTATCAGCAGCGTGGGGACGCGTTTGTGGAGGACTACAAGGCGCTGCTTGCCTCGACGGGCGAGGCCAACGCCGCCGACCTGGCCGCGCGCTTTGGCATTGACCTGCGCACGCGCCACTTCTGGGAGGAGAGCCTGGCGGTTATCGGCAAGCAGATTGACAGGTACTGCGAGTTGGCGGCAAGCTAACATCCTCGACGCAAAGGCGCCAAGACGCAAAGAAAACGCAAAGAACAGCAACCGCAACAAGGGCAGTTTTCCTGCTCTTCGTGCTGTTGCTGTTCTTTGCGTTTCCTTTGCGTCATTGCGCCTTTGCGTCGAGTTGTTCGTTCGCCTTTGCGTCGAGGCTGTTTTGTGCCTAGAAGCCCTGCAACTTGCTCAGGTCGGCAACTGGGGCAGGGAGGGCGGCAATCTGCTGCACCAGCGCCAGGCGCGCCGCGCGCAGGCCGGGATCCTCGGCATTGACGAGCACCTTGTCGAAGTAGGCGTTGATCGGCCCCTGCAGCGCGCGCAGTTGCTCGCCCAGGATGGCGGCGGGCTCGACGGCCGCGGCCAGCGCCAGCGCGGCCTGCGCCGCAGCGTCATGCAGCGCCTGCTCCACCGGTTCGGCGTAGGCGGTTGGGTTGAGGGGCAACCGCTCGGGCAGCGCGCGCGTAATGCGGGCCGTGCGCGCATACGCAGTGAAGGCATCGCCCCAGTTCGGCTCGCGCACCATCGCGGCCAGCGCATCGGCGGCGCGGCGCGCGGCCATGGGGTTGCTGCCGCGCGCGGCCAACACGGCCTCCACCACGTCGAAGGGATAGCCCATCTCCGCCAGCACCCCTTGCAGGCGACGGGCGATGAAGGTGGCCGTCTCCTCCAGCGATGCGGCCGTCACATTCACCGGCTGCAGCGCCGCGGCCATCTCCAGCCCCGCGCGGATGTCAAACGACGTGCCGGTCTCGAGCAGATTGTAGACCACGCCCAGCGCGGCGCGGCGCAGGCCAAAGGGGTCGGCGCTGCCTGTGGGAATCGCGCCCACGGCGAAAAGTCCCACGAGGCTGTCGAGCTTGTCGGCCAGTGAGAGCGCCAGGCCTGTGGGGGTGGCTGGGTTGGCATCGCCCGCCGACTTGGGCAGGTACTGCTCGCGGAGCGCTGTCGCCACCTCTTGCGGTTCACCACCGGCGCGGGCATAGATCTCGCCCATCACACCCTGCAGCGAGGTCATCTCGATGACCATGTTTGTAACCAGGTCGCTCTTGCTCAGCGCGGCGGCGCGTGCCACGGCTTCCACATCGCTCTCGGAATGGCCCAGCGCCTGCGCGATTTGCGGTGCGAGCACCTTGAGTCGCTCCACCTTATCGAACATCGAGCCGAGCTTCTCGTGGAAGGTGAGCGTCGCAAGGCGGGGCGTGAAGCTCTCGAGTGGACGCCCTGTGTCCTGGCGAAAGAAGTAGGCAGCGTCGGCGTAACGGGCGCGGATGACGCCTTCATTGCCACGGCGCACGACCTCGGGGCTGGGCAGCAGATCGGCGTTGGCCACGGTAATGAAGTTGGGCAACAGTGCACCGTTGCTCTTTACCGGGTAGTAGCGCTGGTGCTTCTTCATCACACCGATGAGCACCGGCTCGGGGACGTCGAGGTACTTCTCCTCAAAGTGGCCAAGCACAGGGAAAGGGGCCTCCACGAGGTCGGTGATCTCCTCGAGAAGCGCCGGCTCGTCGGGGGCGACGCCGCCGATGGTGGCCGCCGCTTGCTGGACGAGGGCGGCCACGCGTGCCTTGCGCTCGTTGCGGTCCAGGATCACCCCTTGCGCGGCCACGGCTTGCTCGTAAGCGTCTGCCGAGGCAATCTCGAAGGTGGTGAAGTCGCCCGCGGGCAGCCGTGCGGCGGCATCGCGGAAGCGCGGGCCGCGACTGGTGCGGCCGCTGCTTGTGCCCGCCCACGTAATTGGAATCACCTGATCACCGTAGAGCGCCACAATCCAGCGCAGCGGGCGCGGGTAGCCGATGGCGCTGCTGTTCCAGCGCATAGTCTTGGCCCAGCGCAGGCTGTCGAGCAACTTCACGAGCAGTTCGGGCAGCACGGCGGCGGCAGGGCGGCCGGCCACGGTGCGTATGGCGTAGATGTAGGTGTCGCGGGTGACGAGGTCGGCCACCTCAATACCCTGGCCGCGCGCGAAGCCCTGCGCGGCGGGCGTGGCATTGCCGGCAGTGTCATAGGCGCGGTCGAGCGTGGGGCCGCGCTTCTCCACCACCTCGTCGGCCTGCAGGGGGGCCAGCCCTTCGACAAGCGCAACCAGCCGCCGCGTCGTGCCGGTGACGCGCAGGCCGCTGTGTGACAGTTTGGCATCGGCCAGGAGCGCAGCCAGCTTCTCCTCAATTTGTGCGATGCCCGCCACCACATCGGCGGGGGGCAGTTCCTCGGAGCCGAGCTCGAGCAGCAGCGTTTGCGGCGATGACTGGGTTACGATATGCGGCGCGGCTGCGACGGGCGCACTTGTTGCGGCGCTGCCGTCCTGCAGCCATGGGTACTCATTTGCCTCGCGCTGTTTTACGTAGAGTTCCGAGACGGCGCGCGCCTGGGCGCGCATGGAAGCGAAGAACTTGGCGCGCTCGGTCACGCCGATTGCGCCGCGCGCATCCAGCAGATTAAACGTGTGGCTCTGGCGCAGGATGAAGTCGTGCGCAGGCACAATCAGCCCGCGCTTGATGCAGGCGTCGGCCTCAGCCTTGTAGATCTCGTAGAGTGTCTTGAGGCGTTCCACGTCGGCCAGCTCGAAGTCGTAGACGCAGTGCTCCACCTCGGCGTCGGCGTAGATTTCACGGTAGGAGTGGACGCCGTCCACCTCCACATCCCACACCT
Source organism: uncultured Caldilineaceae bacterium (assembly GCA_964370975.1). GTDB lineage: Bacteria > Chloroflexota > Anaerolineae > Caldilineales > Caldilineaceae > UBA5069. Next base: position 10,686 of record CAYJNV010000097.1, read on the forward strand.
GTTCCTTGTCCTGCAGATACATCACAATGCGGTCGAGGCCGTAGGTGATTTCGACGCTGACGGGGTCCAGCGGCAGGCTGCCCGCCTGCTGGAAGTAGGTAAACTGGGTAATTTCCTGGCCGTCGAGCCATACCTCCCAGCCAAGCCCCCACGCGCCCAGCGCGGGCGATTCCCAGTTGTCCTCGACAAAGCGCACGTCATGGCGCGTCAGGTCAAGGCCAATCGCCTCGAGGCTGCCCAAATAGAGTTCCTGCGGGTTGCCGGGGTCGGGCTTGAGGATAACCTGGTACTGGTGGTGCATCTGCATGCGGTTGGGGTTTTGCGCATAGCGACCATCGTCGGGACGGAAGGAGGGTTCGACGTAGGCCACGTTCCACGGCTCGGGGCCGAGGACGCGCAGGACGGTGGCCGGGTTCATAGTGCCCGCGCCCACCTTTTCGCTGTATGGCTGCCAGATTGTGCAGCCTTTGGCCGCCCAGTATTCGTGCAGGCGCAGGATTACCTGCTGCATGGTAAGGGGCTGCGCAGCAGGCGCGGAATTGGGCGTTACCGTATTCGACATGGGGCAACCTCGAAGAAATGAGTTTGCTGGCCGTTTACATCGTCCGCAGCGGGGCGGGCAGAAAGGTCAGCACGAAGATGAGAATCATGACAAAGCCCAGTGCCCTGCGCTTGCCGTCGAGTTCGGTCACATCATCGAGCGCAGGTGGGTGGAAAGGGCCAATCACAAAGAAGATCAGAATCAGCCAGATGAACCAGCCGGTGTAGCCCACAGGCGCCAGCCACGGCGCAATCTGCTGCACAGCGCCCAGCCCCGCCACGGCCGACGCCGCCAACAGCCCTACGGCGATCAGATTGACGGTGCGCGCTTTCTCGCCAAACATGGCAAAGACGGTGTGGCCGCCATCCAGTTGGCCCACGGGCAGCAGGTTGAGCGCCGTCACCAGCAGGCCGATCCAGCCCGCCAGCAGCACCTGGTTGACCACTACGTCTTCGCCGGCGGCGTTGGGCAGCCATTTGCCGAAGACGAGGAACTGCGCCCCCAGCGTAAAGAGGCTGTTGCCGAAGAAGGTGGCGCCGGTGGTGGACGAGATCACCTCGGTGTGCGCCGTGGCAAGCCCCAGGAAGAAAAGCGGCACAGCCAGCACAAGGCCCGCCAGCGGCCCGGCCACGCCAATGTCAAAGAGGATGCGGCGGTCACGCACGGGTTCGCGCAACTGAATGAATGCGCCCAACGTGCCGAAGCCAAAGGGCATGGGGATGAAGAAGGGCAGCGTGACGGCCACTTTGTGGTACCTGGCCGCAAAGTAGTGGCCAAACTCGTGCGCCGTCAGAATCGAGAGCAACGCCAGCGCAAAGGGCCAGCCCTGGATGAGGGTGGCCGGGCGCACCAGGTCCCATACTGAAGTTGCCGTCTCGGCCGCGCTGCTGTACATAGCGCCCACGAAGAGCGTGCTCAGCACCGTGAGCAGAAAGAGGACAACGTGCGTGGCGGTGCGCGAGGCGGCGCGCCGCCCCACACCCTGGCCAATGCGCACAATCACCTGGTCGGCCGCGTGGGCGTCCGGGTCGGGGCGGAGTAGCGGCGTGTAGCCGCGTTGGTTGAGTTCGCGCAGCCAGCGCGGGAAGACTTCGAAGCTGGGGCGCAGCAGCCGCCCGCGCAAGACGACCAGCCCATCACGATTGGGCTCAATCGGCATTTCCACCGAATCGACGCGCAAATCACCGGCGAAGAGGGCGGTTGCCTGCGCTTCAAGCAGCGCGGCCTCGCCGCCGTGGTGATCGTCGCGCTCGGTATCGTCGGCGGGTGGCTCGCCGCGTTGCGGGTCAAAGGGCAGCGAGGGCCCCTGAATTGATTCGCTCATAAGGCTTCATTCTAGCGCCGCGCGCCACGGGAACCAACTGCGTGCCTTGCGCGAACGATAAACGGCGAACGGTGGCGGGTGCGCTGCTTTTTGGTGCGCCGTCTCCCCTGCGGTATAGTGGGATCAACCTAAAACATCTGTTCCGATCTCCCGTTTCAGCAACAAGCCAATCTCCCCGGATGGAGCCATCATGGATATCACCTGGTACGGCCTCTCCTGCTTCCGTATTCGCGAAGGCGGCGTCACGATTGTGTGCGACCCCTATGACAAGAGCGTGAGTGCAGCCGCGCCCAAGCTGCGTGCCGACATTGTCACAATCAGCCATCAGCGGCCAGGCCACGGCGCCGTGGCGCGCGTGGCGGGTGATGTCAAGGTGCTCTCGGGGCCGGGCGAGTACGAAGTGAAGAACGTCTTTGTCAGTGCGCTGGCCACCTATCATCGCAACCTGAAAGAGACTCCTCTCGAGCGCAACATCGCCTTCTTCTTTGAGTTCGGCGATCTCACGGTGGGCCACCTGGGTGACATCGGCGAAATCCCGGCGCAGTCGGAGATCGAGGAACTCAACGTGGGCGAAGTGGACATCCTGCTCATTCCCGTGGGCGGCGGTGAGACGCTCGATCCGGCGCGCGCTGTCGAGATGATTGGCCTGCTTGAGCCGCGCATCGTCATCCCCATGCACTATCAGCACCCCGACCTCGCGCCCGCCCTCGCTGACACGCTCGAACCGGTGGAAAAGTTTCTCAAGGAGTTTGGCGTCAGCGTGCCCGAGCCGCTGGAGATGCTCAAGGTCAGCAAGAGTTCTCTACCCGACGAGACGCAGGTGGTGCTCCTCAAGCGCGCGTTGTAGGAAGAGCGACTTCCGAGCACAGTACAAAGCGGAAACGACAGGGATCACTCCGAATTCCCGGTGTGATCCCTGTCGTTTCCGCTTTGTTCTACCCTGAATGAACCTGGTAACCGATGCAAACGGCGCGCATCCTGCAGCTTTTTTCGGCACGCGATAGTCGTTTGTGGGCCAGCACCTTATTTTTCGGGTGGCGCGTCGCCCAGGTCGTAGACGTCGCGGCGTGTGCGCATGAAGGGCACGTGGCGCTTCAGCCACGCGCGCAGAAAGAGAGGCTGCAGCGTCGCCCAGTCCGCGGCCGCGGGCGATTTCTCGCCTGGCGCGGGGGGCGTCGCCTGCGGTGGGCGGCCGCTGAAACGCTGGAATACGTATGCGCGCGTGATGCGCCGAATGGGGGGCGCGCCTTCGGGCAGCGCCCGGCTCCAGGCGTTGGCCTGCTCGTAGGGCGTCTCGTTGGGCGCTGATGCAATGCCAATGCGTGCACCCCAGCGCTGCAGCCGCTCGAAGAGGATGATGGGCAAATCGGGCGTGAAGGCCGTTGGGCCGCCGCTTTGCAGGCGACGGATGAGCAGCAGCCCGGCAATCAAGACCACGGGTGTAATCAGCGCCCATACCCACCACGCAAGGCCGCCTTCGCCCTGCGCGCCCTCGTCACCGGCGCCAGGGTCCTGCTGCGGCTGTTGATCCTCGGGGCGCTGCGGCTGGTTCGGATTGGGCGTCGGCTCGGCCTCGTTCTGTGTGAGCGTGGCGTTGGGATCCTCCGTGCCCGTGGGGCGATTGAGGGGGCTCTCACCGGCCGTCGGCTCAAACTCCACCCAGCCCAGTCCCGGGAAGAAGAGCTCCACCCACGTATGCGCGTCGCGCTCGCTCACAAAGTAGAGGGTGGACTCCTCGTCGTAAATGCCTTCGGCGTAGCCGCTGGCCACGCGCGCCG